>JBBRTY010000283.1:0-5616 GCA_038248285.1 Aggregatilineales bacterium | reverse complement strand
CCCCTATCGTCTCATCAACGTAAATGTAGGGGCGGATTAGGCGCTCGTGGAAAAATCCCCAACCCCAAGAGTCGCCGCGCCGAATATCCGCCCGTTTACTGTTATGAAATCATAGCGATGCACCAAAGTGAAATGCACCCCGTTTTATCCGAACATTTGACTTAGAACTAGCGTTCGTTTAGAATGTTTATTCATAAGTCGCGCTCTAAATCAACGCCAAACAATAGTACAAGGACAAGAACATGCGGGACAAAACGAAACTCTCCGAGAAGCAAAAGAATATTCTGCGCTTCATGGAGCAATACATCGAAGGACACGGCTTTCCCCCCACCATCCGCGAGATCGGCAATGCCATCGGCATTCAATCGACCTCGGTGGTCAATTACAACCTGAACAAGCTGGCGGTGGCGGGGTATTTGACGCGCGAGGCACAGGCGGCGCGCGGTTTACGCTTGGTCAACAAAGATGGCAGCGGCAAGCGGCGCGGTTCCAACGCCGCCGTGAGCAAGACCAACAGCACTGTGCAAGTCGTCGGGCAGATCGTCGCGGGCTTCCCCCTGCCGATCCCCGATGATATGGCGGCGGCGTTCTCCGAAGAGTCAATTGAAATTATGCCGTCGATGTTGCACGGCAACGACATTTCGGAAGTGTTCGCGCTGCGCGTTAAAGGCGAGTCGATGATCGATGCCATGATCACCGAAGGCGATATCGTCATCTTCCACAAGCAATCGACCGCCAACAATGGCGAGATGGTGGCGGCGTGGTTGCCAGAACGCAACGAGACCACGCTCAAGCGCTTCTATCGCGAAGGCGAACAAATCCGCTTGCAGCCCGCCCACCCGACCATGCCGGCGATCATGGTGCATTCGTCGAAGTGCGAAATTCAAGGGCGTGTCTTGGCGGTCATCCGTCCCAACGTCTAGTTAAGCCATCACTTCCAACACCCATGCCAGCGCCGCCTCGGCGCTGGCGGCTTTCACCCCTTCGCGATCCCCAGACCAAACATGCCGCCGGGCTTCGGTGGGTGTGCCGCGCCGCGCCAAGCCAATATAGGTCAAGCCGACTGGTTTTTCGGGGGTACCGCCGCCCGGTCCGGCGATCCCCGTCACACTCACGGCGATATCGGCGTCGAACAACTGGCGCACCCCGTCCGCCATCGCCAGCGCGGTTTGTGCGCTGACGGCACCATGCGCCACCAGCGTTTCATGCGGCACACTGATCAGCCGTTCTTTGGTGTCGTTGGAGTAGGTCACCACCCCCCCCAAGACATATGCCGAACTGCCCGCGATCTTGGTGAGGCGGTGCATGATCAGCCCCCCTGTACACGATTCGGCGGCGCAGATCGTCCAGCCGCGCGCCAGCAACGCCGCCCCGACGCGCGCTTCTAAGCGGTTATCTGCTATTGGCAGTGGTGTCTCGTCTTGTGTCATCGTCGCCCCTTTTGAGGATAGCCCCGTACTTTAGACCTATGCCTATTTCATGTTCCCCCAAAGTGTACTGCTAAATTTATGTTAAGTCTGAAAATATGGGTTGAAAATAACGGCATATCGTCCAAATTGAGCATATAATGTGGGATAATGAATTTTGTTGTATGGGATAACGAGGGATAATTCCCGGTCATGGGTTACTGGGGTTGGCGACCACTGGTATGCGGGTTGTTCGTGAGTAGTTGGGTCGTCGGGTGTACGATTGTCACCAGTACCAGTTCGCCCAATGAAACACCGACAGCTTATCCTCAAGTCACATTGACTGTGGGGCGGTTGGCGGGCGCAACGGTGCCGCCTTTATTTTGGTCCCATCGGGCGATCACCGTCACGCCTGATAGCAATAGTAGCCCCAATTCAGCCGTGATCGTTGAGCCGCCGATGTGTTATCCACAAAATAATGGTGAACTCTTGTGTTTGGGGCAAGTGATTAATCGGTCTTCCGAGGCTGTGAGTGGGGTCATCATCGAAGTCATTTTAGGGGGACGAAGCGGGGATCAGCGCCGCTTGGTCACTATTGAACAACGGTTAATTCCGGCGGGAGGACGCGCTCCCTTTGCCGCGATCTTTGCGCTTGATGGCGAAGACGCACAAGGGCAGGATGTCGTGTTTGCCCGCTTAGAGGCGGCGCTATTGACGACCCCACTGGATGTGATCGTGCTGGAGGCGGAAGCGGTGCAGGGGAACAGCACGTCGGATCGGCGGTATGCGCTGGAGGTGGTGATCCGCAACCCGAGCCGGATGATTATCCAATTCGAACGCGCCGTCATCATGCTAAGCGATGCCAACCAGCAGGTGATCGGCTATCGCGTCGTCGATGCGATAGCCGATCAGTCGGTGCTAGAACCGTATCAAGCGACGACCATGATGCTCGAAGTTTTTCGGCAACGGGGCGTCGATCAACCGATCGTTAGGGTTTATGCCGAAGGGCGGCGTATCCAACCGTGAAGACGCCGCCACAAAGCAGGGTTAGCCGTTGGCGGTGACGAGAGTGCCGACTTCGGTACGCCCGCAAATGGCTTCGAGCAGGTCGGTCGGTGACCAGAAGTTGACCACCAAGATAGGCATTCCTTTTTCGCGACACATGGTGAAGGCGGTCATGTCCATGACCCCCAAGTTTTGGGCGATCACTTGGTCATAGCTGAGCGTGGCATAGCGGGTGGCGGTGGGGTCTTTCTTGGGGTCAGCGGTGTAAATACCGTTCACTTTGGTCGCTTTGACAACGATCTCGGCGTCGATTTCCAGCGCACGCAAGGCGGCGGCGGTGTCGGTGGTGAAGTACGGGTTGCCTGTGCCCCCAGCAATGATCACAACGCGCCCTTTTTCCATGTGGCGCACGGCGCGCAACCGGATGTAGGGTTCGGCAATCTGGTTCATGGCGATGGCGGTTTGCACCCGCGTCGTCACGCCGCGCCGTTCCAGCGCGTCTTGCAGCGCCAAGCCGTTCATGACGGTGGCAATCATACCGATGTGGTCGGCGGTGCTTTGCTCCATCCCCCAACTAGCACCGATGGCACCACGCCAAAAGTTGCCGCCGCCGATCACCAAGCCGATTTGCACACCCAGTTGGTGAATTTGCTCAATGCGTTCGGCGATCACGCCAACGGCGGTCGGGCTGATGCCGGATGCGCCGTCTTCCCCCGCGAGCGCTTCGCCACTCATCTTCAAAATGATGCGCTTATAGACAGGATTGTATTGGGTCATTATGCCTCCGTAACTAGGGATTAGGGTTTGGGGATTAGGGTTTAGGGATGCGGCGGACACCCCGTCTTGTCCGCATGATCCTAGTAGGTGTTGCGCATCCACCGTGATGACGCAAAAAAAAGGACTAGCCAACGGCTAATCCTTTTTTGCGATCTTTCAAATCATGAAACAGCGAAGCGGATGATTCAAATCAATGCACCGCCCCGGTTTCACAATCTGCTGACAATTATCCAGCGTCACTGGGGGTCTCGACATTTTCGCCGAGCGCAAAGCGGGCAAAGCGGCGAATTTCGCAACTTTCGCCGATGCTTGCGACCAAACCGGAGAGCAGTTCCGAGATCGTCTTACTGTCATCCTTCAAGAAGGGTTGTTCCAACAGGACGAGTTCTTCAAAGAACTTGTCCATGCGCCCGTTGATGATCTTTTCGACCACATCGGCGGGTTTTTCCTTCTTGCCGTCGTTTTCTTCGGCAAAGCGACGCAGTTGAATCGCTTTTTCGGCTTCGACGATGGCGGGCGGCACGTCTTCACGGCGGATGTATTCCGGCGCGAGGTTGGCGATATGGAGCGCCAAATCCTTCGCAAACGTGCGGAACGCGGGGGTATTAACCACGAAGTCAGTTTCGCAGTTCACTTCCACAATGACCGCAATGCGTTGGTTGAAGTGTTGGTATACTTCGACAATGCCTTCGTTCATCACGCGCCCCGCGCCGAGCTTCTTGGCAGCGCCGGCGAGACCTTTTTCACGCAGGTAATCGACCGCTTTTTGAAAATCACCCCCGGTCGCTTCGAGCGCCTTCTTGCAGTCCAAAGGACCGGCTTTGGTTGCGTCCCGAAGTTCCTTCACTTGCTGTGCTGTGACTGCCATCGATCTTAGCCTTTCGCAGACTCATCGGTTTCTTCAAACAAGCGGGTATTGCGGAGCTTGGCGAGTGTAGACGCGCCCAGCAGGTTTGCATCATCTTCATCATCCGAGTAGGACGAGAAATAGGAAGCTTCCACGTCATCCATGTCACCAGCTTCTTGGCTGGCGGCTTTGCGCATCTGATGTCCTTCGATGACGGCATCTGCCAACGCGCCTAACAACAGCTTGATGGCGCGCACGGCGTCATCGTTTGCAGGGATGATATAGTCAATCGTGTCGGGGTCGCTGTTGGTATCCGCCAGTGCCATCACCGGAATTTTGAGGGTGTTGGCTTCTTTGACAGCGGTGGACTCGCGGCGGGTATCGACCACGATCATCATTTCGGGCACGCGCTTCATATTGCGGATACCGCCGAGACGCAGTTGCAATTTCTCGATCTTACGACCGAGGATGAGCGCTTCTTTTTTGGAGAGCAGGGTGAATTCGCCGGCTTCGCGCCGTTTTTCCAGACGCTTGAGGGCGTCGATACGGTCGCGGATAGTGCGCCAATTGGTGAGCGTGCCACCCAGCCAACGGGTATTGACATAAGGCATGTTGCAGCGGTCGGCTTCCGACGCTACCGGTTCTTGCGCTTGGCGTTTGGTGCCGACAAACAAGACGGTGCCACCGCCCACGACGAGATCACGCACCATGTCATAATATTCGTTCAGATTGACGATGGTTTGCTGCAAGTCGATGATGTGAATACCATTGCGTTCGGTGAAGATGTACGGCTTCATCTTCGGGTTCCACTTGGTCGTGCGATGACCGAAGTGAACTCCCGTCTCCAGAAGCGCTTTCATGGAAACTGGTGAGGGCATGTTGAACGAGCTCCTATAGGTGTGTTTAAGCGTTCACGCTCTTCGCGCTCGGCAGTAATCTCGCTGAGTTAAAAACTGCGAAACAACACGCCGCCGAGTCCAAGCGTGTGACAATTTGGTCGAAAATCGACCGCGCCCTAGCATAGCAGAATCAGGGGTAAGGTTCAACGGTCAATGTGGCGGCAACACCAAAGATAGAAAGGACAAAACTGAACCGCAAGGCGCACCGGTAAGCTCGCAAACATGCCATTATTTGTAACTACTACTGTTCTGATTTTTGAACAGACCAGCGCGCAAAAACGCGATTCTCTGTGTAGGGACGACCAACGGGGCGTCCGTTTTCGGGAATATAGCAGCGGACGCGCTGTTATGCGTCGCTACGGTTGTCGTGTTTTTTAGAACATTCGCATAATATGACATTGGCGTAGATGCTGTTGGCGACTCGATTTTATATAGGGTCGGCGTGTCTTTTTTGTGGAGGCGCAAGGCATTGCGCCCCTACGGATCATCTCCTATTTTGATTCGCCAACAGTATCTACGCCAATGTCACGTTAGAAATCCGTTCGACGATTTGCCCCGTAGGGACACCCAACGGGATTTTGTTGAAAAACACGGGCAACCCCATTGGGTTGCCCCTACGAGACCCGCTGTTGTAGGGGCGACCCAATGGGGTCGCCCGCCGATTCAAACCCTTTTGGTGACT
>JBBRTY010000282.1:0-5627 GCA_038248285.1 Aggregatilineales bacterium | reverse complement strand
TGGGCGTCAAGTTAAGGGTTTATTCTCTTGTTTTGCCTCAATCCCCACCCCCTAGCCCCCTCCCCATTGCATGGCTGAGGGGGGATTTTCAAAGTGCTTGTGCCGTTTTCTCGCCCTCTATCACGGAGTGGGGAGGGGGCGCTGACCGAAGGTTAGACGGGGTGGGGATGCTTTCATTAAGGCTTAACTTGACGCCCAAGACCCAATATGGTTGCCCGTATTTTTCACCAAAATGCCGTTGCGCCTCCCTACAGTGGCGTGGTTTGTAGCGACACCGAACGGGGTGTCCGAGTTTTTCAACAGAATCCCGTTGGACGTCCCTAGGGCACAGCATCATGGGGCGTGGTGGATGGCGGCACGACAGGGGTATGTCCGGCGGTGTCGCTGAGATCGACGACGGGCGGGGTGCCGTTTACCGTCGGCATTTCTTTTTCGGGCGGCGTAGGCGGTACCTTCCACACCAACAGCGTCAGTACCCCATTCATATCGTCTTCGAGGCGCTTCTTAAAGGCGCGTTTGTCTTCCTCCGCCCGTTGCCCATAAAACGAATAGGTGAACTGCTCTTGCGCCCCTTGCGTGATGGGCGGCAACGAGCGCCACGTATCGATCAATTGCCACCCTTGTGCCTCGCACCGGAATAGCTCAAACGTGACGTGGGCGACCTGTGCCCGTCCCTTCCCCCGAAAACGAATATCCATCGCCAGCGGCAACATGGTTGTCCGCCGATCCGCCCCTTTAAGAATTTGCTTGACGAATTGTTTGCTCACCGGGCGCACGCGCTTGAACGCCACTTCCCATGTGGTCGGGCGCTGGCGATGGGCGATGCCATCCAGCCGCCGCACGGCGCGCATCGTCATCAATTGATGGGTGCGCCCGATGCGCCCGTATTGGTCATAGCGTCCCGTCCGTATGCCGCTAATGCGCCACCCTGTGAACTTCGCGCCGCCCATGTCGGTGACATGTTTGCGCGTCACCACTTGACCGAGCGCACAGGTCACGGGCAGGGTGTCGTTTTGGGCATGGGGTTGCCACAGGTAGCGTCGCCCTTCCAGTTGGTTGGGGTCAAAGACGGTGAGCGGGGGATAGGACGGCTGCCATGTGGGGAATTTCTCTTTGCGCCCGAATGCCTGCCGCGCCACCACCGAGATCACCCACAACAAGATCAGCGTCAAACCGACGATGGCGACCGTCAAGCCCAGTTGCAATGGATCGCGCAGATCCACGGCAAGCGGCAGGTCGAAACGGAGTCTGGGGATGGGTGTGCCCGAAGGTGGGGTGATGGGTGCGGCGGGCGGGATGATGACGGTGATCGGTGCGACATCGCCTTGTCCGCGCGCATTCGTTGGTGGCAAGGTATCCATACCGACGGTGACATATAAGGTTGGGCGGGTGTCGGGCAGGAAGCGCGTGAGCGGCACTGTGAGTGTGATTGGGGCGCGTTCGTTGAGCGCCAGCACGGGCAGCTTCATCGTCGCCAGTGTGATCCCGCCGCTGTCGAACAGGTTCACGAGGACGCCCTCCGCCATGATCCCACCATTGTTGACGACATCAAACGACACACTGACGGCTGTTTGATCCGGCGTTAAAGCGCTGCTGATGCTGCGGATCAGATAGTCCGCCGTTTGCGCATATGCCGTGAACACCACCCATAAGGCGGCGGTCGCCCATAAGGTGGCGAACAGGAGTGCGAGTGTTTTGGGGTATGCCCTCATGATCAAGATCGTCATTCTGATACGAAGCGGCGAAAAGTTCCCCCCACTATAAACACGATTCGGCTGGTCGCCAAATGATTTATCCACCGATTAGGCACCGTTTAGCAGATGGATGATCTGTGAATAGGTGTCGCACTCATAAAAATGTCTGTTTATTGACCGGATAGTGTCCGTTTTAGCGAGACCGCACTCCCCTCGTTTTGCGACGATGAGCGCATCGTTCGGCGTCACCAAGAGGAGAGAACACGATGCTTACCATCACGGTGCAAAGTTTCGAAGATCCGCAACCCGGTCCTATTCGTCCCCCGGTCTAGTCTCTGTTTTAGCGGTTGAGCAAGCTGAAAAACCGGTTGTATCCCTGTACGGGGATGCCCCGGTTTTTGATTTCTTAGGTGAATCAGGGGGGTGCAATGGAGAGATTAGTGCCATTCCATCAACTTAAGGCGGGTCGCGCGGATATCCTTGATGATATCATGCCGCCCTGTGGTGTCGGCAATGTGATGGGCTTGTTCCAGCGCTTCACTTAACATGGCAAGGGCTTCGGCTTTTTTATTAGGTACGGTTTCGCTTTGGTGTGCCAGCACAAAACCACGAATATACAAAGTGTAAACAAGCCGTTGGGGATTTTCGATCTGCCGCCAGCCTTCTTCGGCTTGGTTGATATGATTGAAAGTCGCTTCAAAATCATCCACCTTGTTGTAGGCAAGCGCTAGGCTCTCGTGGCATTGGGCGATTTCATACTCCATAAACGCTTGGGTACTTATCTCCAGTGCTTTTTGAAATGTGACGATGGCTTCGGAGTATTGTTGCTGTTTCAAATACAATGATGCCTGTTCGTGGACTAAGGCGTAGTGCCGGCTCAGCATCTTGGGACTAGTGATGTCATGGGTTTGGGCGAGGATTTCAAATAAGTCCCAACCATCGCGGAGGAATTTTTCGTAGCGCTTCCAATGATTACGGTAGCGCGCAATGCAGACGAGGGCAAGGATAGAACGAAATAAATTGGTCGAGTCATGAAGTTTTAAATTAAGCTCATACGCAATTGTGGCATGGCTTTGCGCCGACTCATAATTGCCTTGATGCAATAATGTATAGGCGATGTTCTGATGTAAACTGGCTTCGAGCGCCAAATTGCCAGACTCGCGACAAATATCAATCGCGTCATCATAAGCAGCCATTTCCAAAGGGTAATCATTCCGCAACAAGGAAATCTCAAGGATGCGGCTTAGCACCTCGATATGGCGACTCCGGTCGTTTGCCGACACTGTGTAAGCGTAATTGATGGCGGCGTTTGCCTTGTTTGCAAAACCAAGAAAGCAATTGCGTTGGGCGACGATCATCGATAATTTAGTGATCAGTTCTTCTTTGCCGGGGGAAAAGGCAGAGATCAGCGACTCGTTTAGGAGATGTTCAAATGTTGCGAAACGGGGATCGGTGAAGGTGGTTTCAAGAATTTTGATCACTATTTCCACCCCTATAGTATAGGTGGGATCGCCTTGGTTAATCGCCCATCGAATCCGTGCGTCGATAGTGGTGCGATGGCTTAGGAGCCATTGAATACGTTTGGCATTCTTTGCAATAGATTGTAGAGAGCCGTCGTCGTCGCTGTCATTAGAAAGTGGCACGATAGAAATTCCCTTTTATAAATCACTACCAGCACGAATAGAGAGTAGACTTCGTAGAAACACATTTATAGGGGTTACAGTGTTGGCTTTATAGTTGTGTTGTGACGACGGATAGAAATATTTAATTTCTATCCGTCATTTTTTAGTAGTAGATGCGATAATACCATACTGGCGGAAATATGGATTCAAAACTGTCTTAGGAATATATACAACATTATTTGGGCATTTCACACAACCTTGATGTCTAATTTGTAGGCATTTTAATAGAAGCGTTGTTTTTTGAGGGCGTGGTCGTCATGGGGGGCGCAATGACAAATTTATGAAGGGAATAGGTACGCGGCGCTGAAGAAAGCGCGGATCGTGTTTCGGGGGTATAGGGGTGCTTTAGAACTATTCGCTCCTCATGTTATAGTTTACAATTCTAGGGAGTGAATGGGCTTAGTGTATCCTCGGTGGATGAAATATGGCGTTGCGGATTTTTAACGTCCTCGGACGCGAAAAGCAAGATTTTGAACCTCTGATTCCGGATCATGTCAATATGTATGTCTGCGGTCCCACCGTGCAAGATTACGCGCACATCGGGCACGCCAAGACCTATATCACCTTTGACGTAATCACTCGTTATTTGCGGCACAGTGGCTATCATGTTCTGTATGTGCAGAACTTGACCGATGTCGGGCATCTTCTCGACACCGATGAGGATCGTCTGCTCAAAAAGGCGCGCTTGACTCAATCCACCCCAATGCAAGTGGCGGAGAAATACGCCCGTCTTTATTTTGAGGCGATGGATCGCTTGGGCGTCCAGCGTCCTGATATTTCCCCACGCGCCAGCGGGCATATCCCCGAACAGATCAAAATGATCGAGACGTTGATCGAAAAAGGCTACGCCTACGAAGTCAACGGGAGCGTGTATTACGATGTGGTGCGCGCTGAAGATTATGGCAAGTTGTCGAATCGCCGTCTCGAAAAACAAGAGGCGGGTACGCGCGAAGCGGTGCGCACCGAAAAACAGAACGCGGAAGACTTCGCCTTATGGAAGTTTGCCGAACCCGAACACATTCTCCGTTGGGAAAGCCCATGGGGGGAAGGCTTCCCCGGTTGGCATATTGAATGCTCGGCAATGGCGAAGAAATATCTCGGCACGACGTTTGATATACACGGCGGCGGCATCGACAATATCTTCCCCCACAACGAATGCGAGATCGTGCAAAGCGAAACCGCCAACGACGCCCCTTTCGCTCGGTATTGGATGCTGGCAGGCAGCTTGCTACTGCCCGATTCATCCGGCAACCCGATCAAAATGTCGAAGAGCCTCGGCAACGTGGTGAACGTGTTCGACCTCTTGAAGTTGTATCGTGCTGAGGTTATTCGTCTGTTTATGTTGAGCGTGCATTATAGCAACCCGGTCACCTACGACGAATCCTCTATGGAGGGGGCATCGCGCGGTTGGGAACGCCTCTATAACACGGTGCGCTTGGTGCGTCGTGCCCTGAACAGCGCCCCGGCGGGCAATGATGGCAATGCGATTTTGGCACCGCTGGAAAATACGCGCACTGCCTTTACCGAAGCGATGGATGATGATTTTAATACCCCACAGGCAATTGCCGCGCTGCAAGAATTCACGCGCGAGGTCAATACGTTGCTGAACAGTGAGCAGACGGTTGGCATAGAGGTGTTGACCGCGATCAATGACTTGTATAGCACATTGGGCGGCACGGTATTGGGCATTATTCCGGCTGTGGATGTCGCTGATGGGGATGGTGCGCGGGAAGCGGCATTGATCGAGATGCTGTTGGGGATGCGGACGCAAGCACGTGCCAATAAGAACTGGGCAGAGAGCGACCGGATTCGTGATGAACTGGCAAAAATCGGCGTGCTGCTTGAAGACCGCGCTGATGGGACGATTTGGCGCGTGAGTTGACCGCGCATTTTAGGGACAATTGAAGGGCATTATGTCTGAATTTATCTACGGACACTGGTCCGTGATGGAAGCTTTGCGCGCAGGGCGGCGCACCATTGAACATCTGCTCATCACCGAGACGGTCGATGCGCGCGGCATCGTCTCCGAAATCATGGCGATAGCGACGGATAAAGGGGTGCCTGTCAAACGGGTGCCTCGTCGTATCATTGATGATTTGGCGGAGAACGCCAATCATCAAAATATGGCGTTGCGCGTCAGCGGCTATCCGTATGTCGAAATCGAAGATGTGATGGAACTCGCCCGTAAACGCGAGGAAAAGCCCTTCAGGTTGCTGTGGGACTTGCTCATAGTCCCCCACAACGTGCGCGC
>JBBRTY010000281.1:0-5632 GCA_038248285.1 Aggregatilineales bacterium | reverse complement strand
CGGGGGCGGTGCGCTATGTCTTGTTCGGGGCGGATGAGGCGGCATTGACTCATACCGAGGGCACGCCGCCGACATGGTTTGACGCCTTGCCCTTGCGCGTGGTGTATCACGAGGGCGATCAATGGGTGTTTGAGGTGGATGGGTAAAGTGTCGCTTTCCCTAAATTTATTGCCGAATATCGGAGGGCTGCACGAAAATGATGCGCCCCGTCGGTCGGTTGATGAGTTTGGTAACTTCTACATAGATCGTCCGATCCAAGAATTGCTTGCCATTTTCGACAATGACCATCGTGCCATCGTCGAGATAGCCCACGCCTTGCCCCGGCTCTTTGCCGTCTTGTAAAACACGAATCGCAAAGGTTTCGCCGGGGATATACGCCGAACGGACAGCATTCGCTAATTCATTGATGTTCAATACCAGCGCGCCTTGTGCTGCTGCGACTTGGTTCAGTGGGTAGTCGATGGTCATAATGGCGGCGTTTAAGGTCAAGGCGAGCGCGATTAATTTATCATCGACCGCCGGCACCTCTTCGGGATCATCCTCAATGATTTTGAAAGAAATGTTGGGTTCTTTTTGCAATTCGTTTAATTTGGTCAAGCCGCGCCGCCCCCGATTACGCCGCTGGGTATCGGTGGAGTCAGCCACGCGATGCAGTTCAGAAATCACGAAGCGGGGCACGGTCAGAACGCCACCGGCAAAACCTGTGCGGGCGATATCTACGATGCGTCCATCGATCAAGACGCTGGTATCGAGCAGTAGCACCCGATCACTGGTGGTCATGAGTCCGCCGCGTTTTGGTTTCCAGCCCAGCCATTCTTCAAAAAACAACCATATTTCCCGCGAGCGCACGTTAAAGATCGTCGTGATCAAATAGACCGAGGCGGCGGTGACAATGGCGGGTATGAGGGTTCCGAAGGGTTGATTGAGGAGGGAGAGCGGATAGCTGACCAAGAGCGAAACTAGGGCACCAATGAGCATCCCCAAGATTGAGGTGAACAAAATCTCAATGGGCACTTCGTTCACGAGGCGTTGGAGCGAACGCAACGGATAAATGGTCAGCCACGGTGTCAACACCAAACCGAACAAGACGCCTACCAGCGCCAAAATAAAGGAAATGGCGAGTTCGTCAATATCTAGGATGGGGGCGATATCGATACCGAGACGCGCGCCGATGAAGCCGAAAATGACTAACCCCAATAAACGTGAGGCAAAATCGATGGTCATGCAATAACTCCTTCTATAAACAGCGAGGCGCACCAATAAAGTGCAGTGCGCGTCGCTGTTTAGGTCAACTTCGTGAATCGTACTTTTTTAAGGATAGTTGCGGTTCAGCATCCGTGCGTAGGGGATGGTCTCGCGGACATGCGGCAGTCCGCATATCCATGCCACAGTGCGTTCCAATCCGATCCCAAAACCCGCGTGAGGCACACTACCAAAACGACGTAAATCGAGATACCACGCATAGGCTTCACGCGGTAGCCCCATGGTGCGTACCCGTTCTTCGAGCATCGCGGAGTCATAGATGCGCTCACTGCCGCCCGTGATTTCGCCATAGCCTTCGGGTGCCAACAGATCTACGCTACGGCAGACTTCTGGTCGTCCATCGACGGGTTGCATATAAAATGCTTTGATCGCTGTTGGGTAGTGATAAACGAAAACAGGGCGATCAAATGAATTGGCGATCACGGTCTCGTGTGGGCTGCCGAAGTCATCCCCCCATTCGATTTTCAGCATTTCTTTTTGTTCGGGATCGTCGGTTTCTTCGTACATCTTTTGTAGGCGTGCGACGGCATCGTCATAGCTGATGCGTGCGAACGGCGCTTGAATGGCTTCCAGCTTGGCGATGTCGCGTTCGATGATCGCAAGTTCCGGTTTGTGTTTTTCGAGGACGCGCCCTACCACAAAGGTAAGCATCTGCTCTTCCAAATCCATCAACTCTTCGAGCGACAGAAAGGCGGCTTCTGGCTCCATCATCCAGAATTCTTGAAGGTGACGACGGGTCTTTGATTTTTCGGCACGGAACGTTGGACCAAAACAGTAGACTTTACCGAATGCCATCATGTTGGCTTCGTTGTACAGTTGTCCGGTTTGCGCCAAATAAGCCGGTTCCCCATGAAAATCGATCTTGAACAATTGAGTCGTGTTTTCACCAGCGGCGGGGGTAAGGATGGGCGTATCGACTAATAGATAGCCTTGCGAGTCCATAAAATCGCGCAGCGAGCGCTCAATCGTGGCACGAATGCGCAAGATTGCCCATTGGCGGCTAGAACGTAACCACAGGTGGCGCTGATCCATCAGGAACTCGATACCGTGATCTTTCGGCGTGATCGGATATTCTTCCGAAAGTTGGATCACTTCGAGCGTTTGAATACCGATCTCAAAGCCACCCGGCAGACCGGGGGCACGGCTGTCGGCGCGGACAGTCCCCGTGAGGATCAATGAGGATTCTTGCGAGAGGTTGCTGGCATTCTCAAAGGCGCTTTCGTCCATCTCTTTCTTAAAAGCGACGCATTGCACAATGCCCGAACCATCCCGAAGTTGAATAAATTGTAATTTGCCTTTGTCTGTGCGGTTATAGACCCAGCCGCGCAGTTCGACCACAGCGCCAACATGATTGGCGATATCTGCAATTGCAATTCGGTTTGCCACTTGAAAAACCCTTTATTTAGTCCAGAGGAATCCTGACAGAAGCACGGGTGTAACCACTTCAATACTGTCGATATTATAACATGATATGCGGTACTGTTTTTCGCCATAAACAGGTATGAAATAGTTCGCCAGCAAAGGCGTTTCTCCTTTGCTGGCGAACTATAGTGCGCTGACGCGGCAAGACGATTAATTTTTGGCGCGGGATTGCACATCGCGCACGGCGACGGCGGTCATGGCGATGATCTCTTCCACATCAGCTCCGGTTTGCAGCACATGAACGGGTGCGCCCACGCCAAGCAGAATGGGTCCGAGGGTTTCGGCACCGCCCAGCCGGGCGAGTAGTTTATAAGCAACATTGGCGGAGCTAAGGTTAGGGAAAACCAAGATGTTGGCATCTTTGACTTGGCTAAAAGGATAGCGCTCATCAATGATTTCGGCGACAACGGCGGCATCGGCTTGCATTTCACCATCAATTGCCAATTCGGGACGGCGACTGCGCACTATTTGGACGGCACGCTGCACCTTGATGGAATCAGGGTGGGGGGTGCTACCAAAATTTGAGAACGAGAGCATGGCGACGCGCGGTTCAATATCCAAAGTGCGCGCAAAGTCAGCGGCGAGGATGGCGATCTCGGCAAGGGTTTCGGCGTCGGGGTCAATGTTCACAGTCGCATCGGTGAACAAATACACGCGCCCCTTCACGATCACAATATACACACTGCTGGCGCGCTTGACTTCGGGTCGGGTATGGAAAATTTGCAGCGCCGGGCGCAACACATCCGGGTATTCGTGGGTAAGCCCGCTGACGACCGCATGAGCAGCGCCCATGTAGACCATCATCGGCGCAAAATAATTGGGATCGCGTAGCAATGTGCGCGCGCGATCTTCTGTCACACCGTGTCGTTGGCGGAGAGTATAGAGCGCCGCTGCATAGGCGTTACGAACCGCATCATCGGTATGATCGACGATCTCCGGTTGGAAACGCAGTCCCAAATCGCTGATGGTTTGCAAAATGTGATTGGTGCGCCCGATTAAGACGGGGTGGGCAATGCCTTCGTCTTGCACTTGGGCAGCGGCACGGATGATCTTTGCCTCTTCGCCCTCGGCAAAAACGACGCGGCTGAGGGTTTTGCTCTTGGCTTTGCTGATGATGCTGCTACGCACTTGTTGACCAATGCCTTGACGGCGCAGCAACTGCTCGCGATATTCTTCCATATCGATATGACGCCGTGCCATGCCGCTGTCCATCGCGGCTTGGGCGACGGCAGGGGCGACCCACAATAACACGCGCGGGTCAAGCGGTTTCGGAATGATGTAATCGCGCCCAAAACGAATCGAAGAGAGTCCATAAGCAGTGAGAACGCTGTCCGGCACATCTTCCATTGTTAGATTGGCGAGCGCTTGGGCAGCCGCATACTTCATGGATTCATCAATTTGACGGGCATAGACATCAAGCGCGCCTCGGAAGATAAAGGGAAAGCCAAGGACATTGTTGACTTGGTTAACATAATCACTGCGCCCAGTCGCCATAATGACATCGGGGCGGGCGGCGCGCGCTAGTTCTGGCATGATTTCGGGGGTGGGGTTGGCGAGGGCGAAAATAAGCGGGTCTTCTGCCATCGTCTTGACCATATCCGCTGTGAGGATGCCGGGACCGGACAAACCCAAGAAAATGTCCGACCCGCGCATGGCATCTGCCAGCGTGCGGGCGTCCGTTTCGACGGCATAACGGGCTTTATATTTGTTCATGTTGGCTTCGCGGCCGGTATAAATCACACCGGTGGAATCGACCATCGTGATATTTTCGGGACGGATGCCCAAGACAACATAAAAATTAGCACTGGCGATAGCACTAGCACCCGCGCCGGAAACCACAACCTTCATTTGGTCGAGGCTTTTGCCTGTGACTTTGACGGCGTTAAGCAGTGCCGCGCCGGAGATAATCGCCGTGCCGTGTTGATCATCGTGAAAGACAGGAATATCGAGTTCTGCCTTGAGGCGTTCTTCGATCTCAAAACATTCCGGGGCTTTGATGTCTTCAAGGTTGATGCCGCCGAAGGTAGGCGCGAGCGCCCGCACGATCTGGATAATTTCTTCGGCTGTAGTGGCGTTGATTTCGATGTCAAACACATCAATATCGGCGAAGCGCTTGAACAAGACGCCTTTGCCTTCCATCACCGGCTTGGACGCCAACGCCCCCAAGTTGCCTAATCCGAGGATGGCGGAACCGTTGGAGATGACCCCGACGAGATTCGATTTGGCAGTGAGTTCATACGCCGCTAGAGGGTTGCGTTGTACTTCAAGGACAGCTTCGGCGACACCGGGCGAATACGCCAATGACAGATCGCGTTGGGTGACCAGTGGTTTAGTAGGAACAACCTCTATTTTGCCGGGGCGTCCACGACGGTGATATTCAAAAACGTCTTGTGGGGTAATTGCCATGCTGATTTTCTCCTAAATTTTCTACACACCTTGTTATTCTAACCCCTAAGTGAGGACACTGTGAATGACAAAGGTTACTTCGTTTTAGGCAAATATCACAAGGATAGGGTAAATATTTTCATGAGAATAACATGATTAATAAGGAGTGGTGATGTTAAATTGTATAAGATACAAGAGGCTGTGAAACTTTTGTGAATTTTGTGGTGGGAACATGGTCATTTTGGTAAATGAGACTATGATGAACAAATCAAGTTAGTTTCAAGTTTATTTTCGGTTAAAGAAGCGTAAGAGGACGTGGGATGAATGACCAGTATTTTTTCTCAGCAAGTGATCATGCCGCTCTAAATGGCATTGCTAGCAGTTCCGACCCACTCCAAAAAAATATTGTTCATACTATTGCCGAACGTTTGAATATGCTTCAGCGCACGGTCAGCCGGCGGGTGTTTGGCGCGGGCAGTGATTTGCACGCCTGTTGGGATGGTTCGGGAGGGTGTGCGCAGTTTTCATACACTGTAAATACCCAGATTGACGGCTTAGCGGT
>JBBRTY010000280.1:0-5692 GCA_038248285.1 Aggregatilineales bacterium | reverse complement strand
GACATTCACGCCGACATTCACGCCGACGTTTACGCCGACGAACACGCCGACATTTACGCCGACATTCACGCCGACATTCACGCCGACATTTACCGCAACGTTTACGCCGACATTCACGCCGACGTTTACGCCAACATTCACACCGACGTTCACGCCGACGTTCACACCGACGTTTACGCCGACATTCACGCCGACATTTACCGCAACGTTTACGCCGACATTCACGCCTAGCCCGCCGCCATTTGTGTGTGGATCGAGTATCCCCACCCCAATCGATACGGTTGCCAAGCTGATTTGCGCGATTGAGCGGGCGAATGATGAATTCGCTAATCCCGGTCAGGATGTATTGAGCCTCAGCGTTACCACTTTCACGTTTAACATTGGCTATTTAGCGACTGACAATGCTTTGCCGATCATTACTAGCGATATCGTGATCAATGGCAATGGATCAATATTCGACACCGCCTATGTGTTTGGTGACAACTTCCGTTTCTTTGCGGTAGATGCGTCGGGGGGCATCCTCAGATTAGTCAATCTGACGCTTCAAAATGCGTATGCGGTGAATAGCGGTGGTGCCATCTACAATGACGGGATTTTGAGACTGAATGGGGTCACATTCATCAGAAATGTGAGCGATATCAATGGTGGTGCCGTTTATCACGCGGGAACCACGCTGATGATCGACAATAGCGTTTTCACCCAAAATGAAGGGGTGAATGGGGGTGCCTTGGCGGCATCGGGTAGTCTTGTCAATCCGATTATCACAATCACTGGTTCTGTTTTTGACAGCAATAGCGCCAGTGCTAACGGGGGTGGCATTTACTATGATCCGCTAGGCTTTGGCATGGGTTTGACCCTCGACTTCACACGCATTGTGAACAATGCAGCCACCAATGTTGGCGGCGGTTTGTACGCGGATCAATTCTTTTCAATGGGGCATGGGACTGTCAATAGCAATACTGCTGCCAGTGCTGGAGGCGTTTTCAGTTGTAACTCTGACGGTGGTGCGCAGATCGTCAATTCCACGATATCGCGGAATAACGCGGATGGGCTTGAAACTTGCCTCGGCGGTTCTACAAACCTGTCTAACACGACTGTTTCGACAAACACGGGCGACGGCATCGTGAATGGCTTTGTCAGCCTGCTCTTTGTGACGGTTGCCAATAACACTGGTACTGGTGTGAGCCTCGGCAATGGGTCGTTGAGGAATTCATTGATCGTGGGGAATTCCACCGATTGCGCGACCTCTACCTATATCCTCAGCGGTGTGAATATGGACACTGACAGCAGTTGTGGGGGTGCGACCCGCACCCTTGCCCAAATTGAGCTTGGGGCACTAGGGGACAATGGCGGTGTCACCGAAACCCATGCGCTGGGGGATACCAGTTCCGCCGTCAACAAAGCGATAGATTGCACTGATTTTAGCGGCTCAATCTCTGTTACGAATGATCAGATCGCGCAAACCCGACCGGGCAACAGTGATTGTGATTTGGGGAGTTATGAGAATCAAACGGGTGGCGGTGGTGTCGGCGCGGCAGAAGCTGCCGAGGTACCCACTGAGGCACTGCCGCCGACAGCGGAAAGCACGTTGGAAGTCACCGCCGAAGTGACGCCGGAAGTCACCGCCGAAGTGACGCCGGAAGTCACCGCCGAAGTGACGCCGGAAGTCACCGCCGAAGTGACGCCGGAAGTGACGGATATCGTGGTGCCGCCGACGGTCGAGGTGACTTTGACACCCGTGCCCCCCACCTTTGAGCCAACCGCAACCGAAATTGCCCCCACTGCCGAAGCCACGCCTGATGTGGAAGTGACGGCTGAGATGCCACCGCCGGAAACAACAGATACCTTGGAGGCGACCGAAGCGGTGCCTAGCGCACGGGTAGGAAGTAGCTATGTGTTGACACGGGCATTTAACTTTAGGGCGTGGTTGAAGCCGGGCTAGGCATGACCATACAGGTGGGATTAAACAGAAACGCTCCCCCAATGAGGGGAGCGTTTCTGTTTTTGTAGTAGGAGCGGGTGGGAAGGGTAGGGTTTATGCCTTGAGGTTGGCGTAGAACTGCTTGCGGAACTTCGCCACTTTGGGGGCGACGACCACGCGGCAATAGCCCTGATTGGGGTTATGCTTGAAGTATTCTTGATGATAATCTTCCGCCGCATAGAAGGGTGCCGCCGCCGTGACTTCGGTCACAATCGGGCTATTCCACATTTTCGTGGCGGTGATTTCATTGATGGCGGCTTCGGCGGTCGCCTTTTGTTCGGGCGAGTGGTAGAAGATCGCCGAGCGATATTGGGTGCCGGCATCCGCGCCTTGACGGTTGAGGGTGGTCGGGTCGTGGATGGTGAAGAAAATGTTGAGGATGTCACGGAAGCTGACGACATCGGTGTCAAACTTGACTTGCACGACTTCGGCATGACCGCTGCGCCCGGTGCAGACCAGTTCATAGGATGGATTGGCAGCCGCCCCCCCCATGTAGCCCGACACCACATCGGTGACGCCGCGCAAGTCGTCATAGACCGCTTCGATACACCAGAAACACCCGCCGCCTAGCGTTGTCGTCTCAATTGCCATGATTGTGTCGCCTCATTTCGTGTTTGAAAGTTATACACCTCTTGACGGGATCGTCGGGACGAATATTACATTAGGGGTAGGTTAGGGTAGGGATTAGGGCAAGGAATGGGGGTTAGGAATCGGGAAAGTAGCTTCTTTTGCCTTTAGCCTCTTCTGCCTAACCCCTAACCCCTAACCCCTACCCTTCACCTTATTCCACCGCTTCAATCTGCAAGAAGCGTTGCAACCAGCGCCCGCGCCACGATGCCCGCAGCACCAACGCCCAGATGATCGTGATCAGCCCGATGACGAGATAGACCTCGAAGGGGAGGGCGATCATCTCGAAGAATGTGCGGATCGGTTCGATGAGGACAACGCCGACAAACCCGATGCCAAGCGCGATAGATAAGGTGGTCGGTCGCCAGTCGCCGCTGACCGCATCCCCACCCGAAAACCAACGGATCGGCGGCTCGACGAAGATCGTTAAGAGCAGACTTGCCAGCACCGTGAAGACGGTCAGTGCGGTTTGGGCGGTCAAGGTCGAAACATCCATCAGATAGCTGTTGGGTGCGCCGCCGGTCGTAATGCCGCTAAATTCTTCAAAAGCGGCGATATCGGACGGGGTGATGCCCACATTAATGATGTTGACGGCGGACACAAAGAAGCCCAACACATAGACGAACATGCCGAAGAAAAAAATCGACATGGCGGCGGGAATGACGAAATGCCCGATTTGGCGTAGGAGTCCACCTCGTTCCAGCCTTTCTGGGCGCGCCCAAATTGCTAAGCCGAGCGTGGGCACGCCGACGCCGAAAAAGACCAAAAGCGCATTCTGTTTGGGGATGAAGGGAAAGCCTAAGCCGATCACGGCGATGCCCAAAATGAGCAAAGAGGCATAACTGATACGCACTAGAAACAGGCTGAGGATATCCTTCATGCCCGCGACGATGCGCTGCCCTTCGCTAAAGGCGGTGGGCAACGCCTCAAACGAGTCCCCGATCAGGATCATATGTGCCACCGAGCGCGTCGCCGCGCTGCCGCTTTCCATCGCGATGGCGAGGTTCGCTTTCTTGAGCGAGAGGACATCGTTCACGCCGTCGCCGATCATGGCGACGTAATGGTCTTGCGCGCGCAGGGCGGTGACGATCCGTTCTTTTTGTTCGGGGGTGATGCGCCCGAAGATGGTCGTTTCGTGGACGGTCTGCGCGAACTCCGCCGGACTCATGGCGTCAAGTTGTCCGCCGCTGATGGCGCGTAAGTCCCCCGCCAGACCCGCTTGCTTGGCGAGTGCGGTCACGGTTTGGGGGTTGTCGCCACTGATGACCTTGAGGGCGATATTGTTGCGGGTGAAGCCTTCCATCGTTTCTTTGAGACCGACGCGCAGTTCATCGCTGAGGCTGACGATGCCAAGTAGTGTCAACGGCGGCACGGTGATGGCTTCGCCGTGATGCAGCGTAACCACATCGGGATTGTGGGCGAATACCAAGACGCGCAACCCTTGATCGGTCAAGGAGGCGATGCGTCCTTGTGCCCCGTCGTCCAGCGACAGATGCGCGCTCAAGTTTTCGGGTGCGCCCAACACGTAGACGCCGCGCATATCGGGCAGATCGAATACCATGCCGCTCCACTTGAGGGCAGACGTGAACGGCACTTCATCAACGATGATCTGTTTGGTGCCGGGGAGCGCGTTGAGGAGCGCCTCGCTGGTCTTGTTGGTGGACGCGGCGCTACGGGCGAAAATGCCGAGCAAGCGTTTCAATTCGGATTCGTTCGTCCCGACCGGATGCGCGGTTTCAAAGACGATTTTGTTGGCGGTCAGCGTGCCCGTTTTGTCGGTACACAGCACCGTCACATTCGCCAACGACTCGACGGCGTTGGTTTGCTGCACCAGCGCGCCCCGTTGAATGATGCGCACGGCACCCATCGCATACGACAAGATGACCATGAAGAACAGCCCGTTGGGCACCAGCCCTGCGATCACCGCCGCCATCTGCACTTGGCGCACAAACGGCACCCCCGACAACACCGCACCGAGCAGGATCAAGAAGCCCAGGATGATCGCCAAAAGGAGCAGCAAGCGCAGCAAAAAGTTGATCTCGCGCTGGAGCGGGGTGTAGCTGATGGTGAATTTGCGGGCGTTGGTCGTCAGTTTGTTGGCGAAACTATCGGCACCGACATGCGTCGCCTCGAAGGTGCCGCCGCCACTGACGGCGAAACTGCCGGACAGCAATTGATCGCCAACTTGCTTGAGGATCGGGTCACTTTCGCCCGTGAGTAGCGACTCGTCGGCTTCGACTTTGCCGCCGATCAGTTTGCCATCGACGACGATCTGATCGCCTGGGCGCACCACGATCAAATCCCCGACCACTAATTCTGACGGGTCGATCACTTTTTCGGCACCATCGCGCAGGACGTTGGTTTTGGGGCGGGTGAGCAGGGCGATTTTGTCGAGCTGCTGCTTGGCGCGGATCTCTTGCACGATGCCGATAGCGACATTGAAGAAGATCAAGCCGACGCTGGTCACGGCGTCGCCGACGCGCCCAATCGCCACCATGACCGCGCCGATGGTGACGAGGATGATGTTGATCAGGTTAAAGACATTGGCGCGGATGATATCGCCATAGGTGCGGCTGGTCGCTAATTTGAGGGTGTTGCCCTTGCCTTGCGCGCGCCGGGCACTGGCTTCTACTTCGGTCAAGCCGCGTAGAACCGGAGGCTGTTGAGGGATCACAGTCATAACAGGTCGCTCACTTTGATGGTCGATGAATAAGTTCGCTGATGAGTCTAACCCCAGAGTCGCGATTTTGCATCAGGGGGATGGGAAAGAAAGGGGAAATTGATGATGCATGTCCCCAACGACTCTTTGCCCATTCGTTTTCATTCCGCTGTCGTTTGCTTTGTTCGCGCCATGACGAGTTGAATGAAAATCCATATGTCCTATATCACCGTTTCCCAAAGTCTTATCTATAGCCGAACATTGCCTTCGGTGCCCGTAACTATACACCCCTCACCCAAAGCGAAGCGGCAATCCCTCTCCATAAGCGAAGCGGCGGGGCGAGGGACTTTCTACCGCGTTTCTCCCCTTCTCCAAAAGCGAAGCGGCTGGGAGAAGGGGTCGGGGGATGAGGGGTAGCTGTGTAG
>JBBRTY010000279.1:0-5730 GCA_038248285.1 Aggregatilineales bacterium | reverse complement strand
TTGGCGGATGCTGGGGTGTGCGCGATTGCTGCCAAACAAGATGTTTCGCAAAGCGCGATCACTGCTGCCAATGAAGCCAATGTCGCTCTGTTGGCATTGCCCGATGACAGCAGTTTGCCCCGTGTAGAACGGGCGATCAACACGCTGATTGTGAACCAGAATGCCCAAATCACCCAACGTGCTATGGAAATTCAACGCCAACTTACCCGTTTGGCGGCGGAAAATCGGGATCTCAACAGCTTATTGCAATTGATCGCCCGTGTGACTGCAAAGCCTATTGTGATCCACGATGATGCCGGCGTGCTGATGGCGCAGGTTTACCCCACTGTGGCACGGCGCACCCCCAGCGGCGGCGGGCGTAGTCTGTTACAAAGCTTGCCCTATGGGGCATTTCAGAATTGGCTCAATCGCGATGCTCCCCATAATGAAGGCGCGATTGTGCGCAGCCCATTGGGATATACGACCGTGTTAAAGGTGGAAAAGCGTATTGCCGGTTATCTGTCGTTGGTGGATAACCGTGACGTTCTGGAAGATTTTGATCGCATGATTTTGGGATATGGGGCGGATGTTTGCGCGGTCGAACTGGCAAAAAGCCGTGCGATTGCTTTTGCAGTCGAACAAGCACGCGGAGACTGGGTGCAAATGTGGCTGAGCGGCACCCCCGCCGATGATGATATGCTGGCGATGCGTGCCCAACACGCCGGGTTTGATGCGGCGAGTCAGTATTTGGTGGTCGTGTTTCGAGCGACGAGCGACTCTGGAGCAGGGCTGCCGATTGACAGTTTGATTCCGTTGGTGCGCGATGATATGGCGCGGCGGCAAATTGCGGGTGCGGTTGGGCAGTATGTGGATGTGATTGTGACGTTGTATCCATTGGAGAATGTCGCCCAAACGCCGCGTGTTCGCCGGATGGTGGATGAAGTCCGCGAACAATTGGCGAATCGCACCCCCAGTGGTTTGGTGGCTGCCGGGATTAGTCGTCCGGCTGCGGGGCTGAATGCTTTGCGAGAGGCATATCGCGAGGCAAAAGACGCGGTGAGCATCGCTAATGAATTAGGAGATCGTGAGCGTTCCACGTTTTATGGCGATTTGAAGCTCTATCAATTTTTGCTCGCCCTCAAAGATCGCAATCTTGAATACATGCGGCGCTTTTACGAAGAGACGTTGGGTCCTTTGGCAGAGCATGACGAACGCAAACAAGGCGATCTTATCCGCACATTGACTGGGTTTTTTGACGCCAACGGCAATTTGGCGAAAGCTGCGACTGATCTCGATGTCCACCGAAATACCTTGGTTTATCGTTTGGAACGCATCGCGGAACTGACCGATCTAAACCTTGATGATGCCGATAACCGGCTTATTTTGCACCTTGCTTTGAAAATTCAGAGGGTACTTGCCACCTTGCCGGGCAAATAAAGCACGAATATTCCAGATTCTCGCGTAAATGCTGGCTTTATGTTAAATTTTCATGGTAGAATTTTAGTGTTTGTACCGAAACCTTTTTAACGGCGATTTTACAAATTGGGGTTTCATAATGGCTAATAGCAATGGGATCGAGTTTTACGACGTTAAGACCCGCGCGAAGGTTGTTATCGATGACAGTAAAGTTTTGAAAACAACCTTCACAACCAAGAACGGACAAGTTCGTTATGGTTATCGCGGCAAAACCGAAGATGGGCGCATGTTGACCAAGTTCGTGAGCAAAGCGGATTGGGACAAAGCCTCCTACGCTGAAGAAGCAAAGTAGTATTGCTTTAACCACACGCATCGTCTTCGGACGGTGCATGTGGTTTTAGAACCATTTTTGGAGCAACTCCGCAATAACCCCTTCCACAAACAACCTTTCTAGCACTTTATCAATCTGATTGCCGATTAATGGACGGTCAACGCGAGTCGCTATCGCCAACAACGTATCGGTCACTTGGGTAAATTGCGCGTCCCATTCGGCATGGGTACGCAAGTACAACCGTGTACTGACAGCATCCGCCAAAGCTGCATCGGCATTGCCCAGGCGCACAGCCTCCAACGCCGCTTCGGGGCTTTCAAGACCGATAGGCATAAATGGATGAATACGTCGCAACCATTCGTTGACGCTGATTTGTGCCATCGAGCCTAATTCAAAGGCGATTCGCTTACCGGCAGCATCTTGGATGTTTATCGGTCTTTCAGACGTGATGAGGACGAGACCCGTGTTGAAATAGGGACGACTATACCGCACGCTTCCCAATCGAGCCGAGTCAATGGTGAGTCCGGCGATCACCATATCTACTTGATCCGCTGCCAACGCATCATATAAGCCATCAAAGCCTAAACCGACAAAACGCATGGGGATGTCGAGCGCTTCGACGATTAAGTTGGCGAGATCGATCTCAAACCCTGTATACGTATTTTCAGTTGCGACGGCAAAGGGCGGATTGCTGGCGTCAATACCAATCCGTAGCACGCCCCCCGGTAGGATGTCTGCCAATGGCGGTGTGGGGGTAATGAGTAGCCCCGCGCTGATGAGGAACCAAACCCCAATGGCACCCAACCCGATGATGATCGCGATTCTAAGATGTGACTTTATGGTTGATCCCCATTTAGCTCACCGCGTGCATAGGCTTGAACGGTATAGTACAAGGGGCGCAATTGAAATAAGGTGTCGGCAAAAGTGAAATTGTCGGGATAGCTGAGGGTGGGTTGAGGATAACGAAAGACCCATAGACAGGTAGCATCGACCCACTCCCAGCGTGTCTCTGCCCAGCGGAGCGCGTCAACGGTGTATTCCATGCGCTGTGCTGGGGATACTGCCAAAGTCCAGCGGGGGTGATCATTCCAGCCTGTTTCGGTGATGATCACTGGTTTTTGATCATCCCCAAAGCGGACCATGACTTCGTGCAAAAGCTCGGCACGGCGGAAGTTCAACAGGTTGAACCCCGGTTCGGCAGCAGGGGCTGCTTGGAAACCATAGGTATGCACCGCCAAGGCATCAAAATAGGGCGCAGCCCCTGCCTCATACAGGGCTTGTAAGTAGAGGATGTCATTTAACCCGTAGGGGCTGCCCTGTGGCTCTAGTGTTGGTGCGAGACCGGCTGCAAGGATACTGATATTGGGATTGGCAGCATGGGCAACGGGATAGACGGTTGCCAGCAAGCGCGCATAGCCCGCTGGATCGACGTTTTGGTAGCCCCACTCGAAAGCGAGATTCGGTTCATTCCAAATGATGATTTGATCGATGGTTCCCACATAACGGGTCGCAACTTGGGCGACAAAATCGGCAAAATCGGCAAAGGCAACTTCGGGGAGGGTATTTAAGGTGGTGGTGCCAATCGGACGCTCATCTTTGCGACGCGCCCATTCTGGCACCAACCCGACGCGGGCAATGATGTGCAAGCCTTGATTGCGGGCATGGCGCACAATGCGGTCGATACTGTTCCAGTTGTAATTGTCTTCGGTGCCTTCGACATATGCCCATGGAAAGAATTCGACAATCGTGGATGCGCCCATCTCGCGGATGAGTTGAAGCGAGCGTTGAATCTTCCATTCTTCCACCTCATCAATGAGGCGAGTATGGATGCACAATTTCGGTTTGGAGGTTTCGACGGTTTGCGGCGGCATCAGTGGGGCACGCGGGGAGGCAGGGACAATGGCGTTGATCACTAATACCAAGACGATGACGCGGGGTAACCATAGCTTGTGGCGCCATATATTGGGTGCCCATGTGAAGAATTGTTGTTTCATAGCACGAATGATAGCGCAAATGGGGTCGGGTGCAATGTGCGAGAATCACAAGAGCCAACGTTGACATTGGCTCTTGTGTGTCAGGGTCTATTCAACTTGATGACATAAAGAGATGATCGTTTGCCCCCAGCAGAAATCGAATCTGCGCCTCTGCCTTCGGAGGGCAACGCTCTATCCGCTGAGCTATGGGGGCGAATTTGACGATATTGTAGCAGGAGTCGTGTTTTAACGCAATAGCCGTGCGCCGTTTGCTGCGGCACACTTGACCAGCGGATGAGTCTAGTACAAGGCTCCAAAATCTGCTAATGTCCTAAACTTATGATGGTTGAAATGGATAGAGGAAGGATTTTATGAGGGATGGATGGCTCCGATTAGCGGCACAAGGCGGATTCATGGGGTTGGTTAGCCTCTTGTGTGCGTGCAGCGCTTTGACGCCCGAAGACCCCGCCGCGACTTTGCGTGCCGAACGTGAAGGCTATATCCTTGAGGCGACCACGTTGGCAGAAAGTCTTGGATCGCAGCAGGTCGAGGCGATGCAAACTGTCGTAGCAGCGGAAAGCGCGATCAATCAAATCAATACGCGGAACAATTTGTTGTTGGCAACCTTGCAAGCGGCGCTCCCCGCAACCCAACAGGTGATCAATGATCAAGCGGGCATCGGGGGAGGCGTTATCGTACCGGGTAGTAATGCCACCCCCGCGCCTTTGGGTGCCACCAATAACGATAACCCCATCGATGCCGGGATGACGGCTGGCGATACCCTCGGCAATACGAGTTTTGTGGATTTGGCGACCGCCCTCACAGTGCGTGATTCAGATGGATGTGCGGATGTCTTGCAAACGTCCTTTGCGGCGGATATTCAACGGATCTACATCACCGCCCGCGCGTTAAACATCACGATAGGCACAGTGATGAAAGTGGATTGGTTCTATGGCGGCGATAACGCCTTCACCGAGTCGTTTACGGTCAACGATAATGACCCTGATTTTTGTTTATGGTTTTTCATAGAACCAGCGGAGGTCGTTTTAACGCCGGGGGCATGGTCAGTGCAGCTTTACGCCAACGAACAAGCACTAGGTCAGCCGTTGTCGTTCACGGTGGGTAGCTGAGGTCAAAAAAGTAGTTGTGTAATCCGAGATTGCGCTGGCTGAAAACGAGGGCAGATGTTATTATGGTACCTCGTTATTCTGCCGCCAAAAGACAAATGTACTGATGCGTTTAACTCGTGCTTTTTTGCTCACATTGATGTTGTTGTGCGCTGTTGTGCCCGTGAGTTCACAGGAATTACCGACCGCTACGGCAACCTCAACACCAACATCTTCGCCGACGGCTACCATTATTTTGCCACCGACTCCGACACCAATAGGAAACTGGGTGAGATCGGGTCTGGTTGGGGCTTATGTCCGTTCAGGTCCGGGGGTGCGTTTTCCGGTTGTGGGGGAAGTGGTCAATGGCACCGTCATTCAAACGGTTGGACGAGACCTCGAAAAAAGCTGGATACTCATTCGCTACGGCGAAGGTTTTGCTTGGATTTCTCGGCTTTTGGTACAATGGTCAGATGACCTCGATCAATTGCCCATTTTGCGTATTGGTGCCCTCACCCCTTCCGCCACTTCGACATTAACGCCGACAGCCTCGCGCACGCTTACATTTACGCCTTCAAACACGGTTACGCCTACATTTACGCCTTCAAGCACGGTTACGGCAACGGTGACGCCTTCAAACACGAGTACATCAACGGTGACGCCTTCAAACACAGTTACGGCAACGGTGACGCCTTCAAACACAGTTACGGCAACGGTGACGCCTTCAAGCACGAGTACAGCAACGGTGACGCCTTCAAACACAGTTACAGCAACGCTGACGCCCTCAAACACAGTTACGGCAACGGTGACGCCCTCAAACACGGTTACGGCAACGCTGACGCCTTCAAACACAGTTACGGCAACGGTGACGCCCTCAAACACGAGTACGGCAACGCTGACGCCCTCAAGCACGGTTACGGCAACG
>JBBRTY010000278.1:0-5749 GCA_038248285.1 Aggregatilineales bacterium | reverse complement strand
AGCGGCAAACCCTCTCCATAAGCGAAGCGGCGGGGAGAGGGACTTTCTACCGCTTTTCTCCCCCTCTCCTGTAAAAGCGAAGCGGCTGGGAGAGGGGGTGCCGAGCGCGCTCGGACGGGGTGAGGGGTACCTGAGTAGTTACCAAATAAGTTTGAATTCCGTTTATTGTCCGGTGTCAGAACCAAATTCACTTTCGTATAGACGAGCTAGAAAGAAATTCGCATGATGCGTGCCGCTGATCTCCCCGCCCAACTTTGGATTGAAATGTACGACTCGCATGATCAAGATGCCTGTGATGTCGTCGTAAAAATGGAAAGCGGGCAGTATTACACCGCCGTCTTTGTCACCTTGCCCTTCCTCGCCCGCCAAATGGACTTGG
This sequence comes from Aggregatilineales bacterium, assembly GCA_038248285.1. GTDB lineage: Bacteria > Chloroflexota > Anaerolineae > Aggregatilineales > Phototrophicaceae > Flexifilum. Next base: position 5,370 of record JBBRTY010000278.1, on the reverse strand, counting down.
GCTATGAGGTCTGCAAGGAGATGCGCTACTCGACGCCCGTGCGCTATACCATCCTAGAAACCCCCCATATCCTCGTCGGCGATTGCTCGCGCGATACGATTGAAGATACCATCGACAATCTGCTCGGCTTGGATATTTTCGAGAACTTGTTCACACAAGTGAGCGAAGAAGATGACCTGCCCATCACGTTACAGGGCAAACGCGCCACCACCGAAATGGCGGCTGTGGTCGTTCATGAGGTGCTGATAATGGAAGCCGACTCAGTCGAGACCCCGATCACCGTCGCCTGACGGCGACGATTACACCCCCCCCACCTCGTATCACCCTGTCCTATAACGGCGTGATTCGCACAGGTTCCCTGTGCCGTTTTGCGCCGCGTCAAGTCCTTGTGCGATGAGATCATGCTCCATCGCGCGGGACTTGTCCACCTGCCTATGTCATGCACTATAATTGCCACCTAACCCTGACCGCACAGGAGGTTGTCCTTCATGTCATCCAACGGAAACGGCTACGTCGATAGCCAGTTATACCGGATTCGCCATTCAGCGGCACACATTATGGCGCAAGCTGTCTTGGAACGTTTCCCAGAAACGCAAATCGCGATCGGTCCGCCGATTGAAGATGGCTTTTATTATGATTTCGGCTTCCCCCAACCGCCCACAGAAGAAGATATGCTGTGGATCGAAAACCGCATGAAAGAGATCGTCCGCAGTGGCGTCGATTTCTCCATGCGCGAAGTCACGCCCGAAGAAGCGCTCGCCTACTTCAAGGATCAACCCTTTAAGCGGGAACTGATCGAAGATTTGGTGAACGGGCGCGTGGACGAAAATGGTGATCAGATCGCCGCCCCGTCAGAAAAACTGACATTCTATACGCAAGCCACGTTCACGGATTTGTGTCGGGGTCCGCATGTCACCAACACGCGCGAAATGAACGCCGACGCGCTCAATATCACCTACAAAAAACCGGCGGGTGCCTATTGGCGCGGTGACGAAAAGCGCCCTCAACTGACGCGCATCTATGGCACGGCGTTTGAAACGCCCGAAGAATTGCAAGCGTATTTGACGCGCCTTGAAGAAGCCCGCAAGCGCGATCACCGCGTCGTCGGCGAAAAACTCGGCTTGTTCACGTTTAGCACCCTCGTCGGCAAAGGCTTGCCGCTGTGGAAGCCCAAAGGCACGATCATGCGCGACGCGCTGGAGCGTTGGCTGCGCGATGAACAAGTCGCTAACGGCTATCAGCCCGTCGTCACGCCGCATATAGGGAACCTGAACTTGTATCGCACGTCGGGGCACTATCCGTATTACAGCGATAGCCAGTATGACCCGATCAAAGTCGATGACGAAGAGTTCATGCTCAAACCTATGAACTGCCCGCATCACATCATGATCTACAAGAGCGACATGCACTCCTACCGCGATCTGCCCGTGCGCTTGGCGGAGTTCGGCACGGTCTATCGTTATGAGCAATCGGGCGAGCTGCATGGCTTAACCCGTGTGCGCGGCTTCACGGTTGATGACGCTCATTTGTTCGTGACACAAGATCAACTCTTGGAGGAGTTCAAGAGTGTTGTGCGCTTGACGCAATACACCTTCAAGACGCTCGGCTTGACCGATTTCCGCGCGCGCGTGGGCATCCGTGATCCCAAGAGCGATAAGTATGTGGGCACGGATGAAAATTGGGAAAAAGCCACCAGTGCCATCATTCAAGCGGTGGAAGAATTGGGGCTGCCCTATCATATCGCCGAAGGCGAAGCGGCGTTCTATGGTGCCAAGCTCGATTTCATCTTCCGTGATGCGCTCAAGCGCGAATGGCAACTCGGCACGGTGCAGGTCGATTATAATCTACCGGAACGCTTTGATCTCGAATATGTCGCCGAAGATGGCACGCGCCAACGCCCGATCATGATCCACCGTGCGCCCTTCGGCAGCATGGAACGCTTCACGGGCATCATCATTGAACACTTCGACGGCGCTTTTCCGGCGTGGTTATCGCCCGTGCAAGCGACGCTCATCCCGATTGCGGATCGGCACATCCCCTATGCCAACGAAGTCGCCAAGATTTTGCGGGCGGAGGGCGTTCGCGTCGAGGTGGACGGCAGCAAAGCGCGCATGGGCGCGAAGATCGCCGTCGCGCGCGAACAACACATCCCCTATATTTTGGTGATGGGCGACCGCGACGCCGAAGCCCGCACGGTCAGCGTGCGGCTGCGCACGGATGAAGACTTGGGCGCGTTGCCGCTGGCGGACTTCGTGACGCTGGTCAAGCGCATTATCGGCGAAAAGAGCCTCACACTACAATGACGTTTTAGGGCGCGGACACCGACCCGACGATCCGGTCAAAGTTGACCGTGAACGCGGCGAGGTCGTCCGCGCCTGCCCCCCCCCACACGCTGATCCGTTCCGTGTCCAGCGCCACCGTCCGCACGATCATCTGTGCAGCTCCCCGATCACAAGTCGGCGGCAAAGCGGGAGTCGCCATCGGCACGGACGACACCCACACGATTTGGCAATCCCCCGGCGCGACCAATACCAGCGCGGGCGGTGCTGCCGCCGCCGACGTGATCACCCGCCAGCCGTCTGGGTACTCCAGCCGAAACGACTGGGTCGTGACGGTGCTATCGGTGATCGTCATCGGGACGCCCGGCGTCGGGAGCGGGGTGGCGCTGGGCGCGCTCTTCCCCCCACACCCCGTCATGGCGATCAGCAAGAGCGCCCCACCCCACCCACAGAGAAAACGCCTCATCATGGCGTCAAGTTCGGGGCATCGGGGGTCTTATAAATTTCACGCGCGCCCGCTTCGCCACAATGGACGAAACCCGCGTACCGTGCCACTTGCCAGCGCGCGGCTTCGCCGTCAGCGACAGCAACGGGTTCGACCAGTGTCGAAATGCACACACCGCTAAAGCCTTTGTTATCCTGATAGGTCGCCACCAGATCAACATTCCAGTTGCGTCCTTCGGGGGCAGCACGGCGAAACACGACGCTCATCAAATTGCCCCAATCGTCTGGGGTGATGTCATCAATGCACGCACTCAATTGACCGTCCCGACAGTTGGCAGCCGCATAAGCGCGAATCTCGGCGCTGACGAGGCTTGACGCCAGCGCGTCATCGCCAAAGCCGGCAGCCGTCACAAAGGTGAGGGCAGTGTCCACAGCGGGATTGGTATCCGATGGGGTTAACACGACTTGCGCGCCGACGATGATGATGATGAGCAACACGATCACGATGATGGCAAAACGCATGGGACGATTGATCATAATAGGAACAGCCTCCTTGAGGGCAGGGATCAGGGGGTAGTGCTTAGGCATGAAACCTGCCAGACGGATGATAACGGGTCAGTATGGACGTGTAAGGGCATGATATATCATGCCCCTACCGAGGATAAACCCATTGTGAATATCGAGTACCCTCTCGTGCGTTGACCCTGGGATCAGGGGGTGGAGAGGGCGTAAACACTAGATGTCTCTAGGGCGTATCGGTTGCTGTCGCGTCTGGCTTCAACGCCATCAACACTACCCATTGCCCTGATTGTACCGTTTTATCCTCTTGATTGATGATCTTCACCTCCAGCGTGACAATGCCCCCGCCGATGCGCCGCGCTTCTTTCTTCTCGCTCACGAGCATCTGCACATGCAGGGTATCGCCGATATAGACGGGGAGGCTAAACTTCATCTCGATGCCCCGAAATGCCAAGACGGTGCGCTCCATGAAGCCGAGTTGATATGCCTGACCGACGGCGTAGCTCAGCGACAACATGCCATGTGCCACGCGCTGCCCCATAGGGTGCGTCTTCATATAATGGGCGTCGGTGTGCATGGGGTTAAAATCGCCCGTCAGCGTCGCGAAACTAACGATATCCGCTTCGGTGATGGTGCGCCCGCGTGTGACCAGTTTCGCGCCGAGCGCAATATCCTCAAAATACAGTCCAACCGGTCCCGATTCAGTAAGTTGCATCGCTAAAACTCCTCACTGCCCATTTCACAAAGAGGCTAATCCTAATGCAGGGTGGCGCGCGGTTCAATGGGCTGCCTTGCTGCGATACTAGCCATAGAGTGTTTCCTGCGCGTTGAGCATGGCGATGTATTTCTCAATATGCTTCTGCCGCGTCTCCGTCTTTTTGGCGGTCGTAATCCGGTAAAGGATTGCATAGCGGTTCACACTGTTAAGCTGATTGAAAAATTCTTGCGCCGCTGGGTGCTGGTTCAGCGTCGCCTGAAAATCGTCCGGCACCGTGATTTTACTCTGCGAGGCATACGCCGCCGCCCAGCGTCCATCTGCTTGGGCGCGTTCAATTTCCGCAAGCCCTGCCGCCCTCATCTTGCCTTGTTCGATCAAGCTCTTGGCTTTGTCAACATTCACCTGTGACCACCCGCTTTTCTTGCGACGCGGCGTAAATTTTTGCAGGAAATATTCCGCGTCAAATTTGTCTTTCTGCCCGTCGATCCAGCCGAAGCACAGCGCGACATCAAGCGCTTCGGTATACGTGACTGAGTGATGCCCTGATCCCTTTTTGGCGATTTTCAGCCACAAGCCCTGCGGTTCGGCATGATGTTCTTCGAGCCACTGTTCCCATGCCGCTTTGGACTCAAATGGCATGATCGGTAAATCGGTCATGTGACCTCCATTTTCGATAATTTGATATGGGGATAATTGGTTATGGCATTGTGCCCCAAATAAAAAGAGGGCACCCCCGTCTAGGGATGCCCTCTGCGCTCCATTGGCGAAAGTCTTGCTTACGCGGTTTGAGCGATGTTTTCTAAATTGGCGTACCGATGCGCGTCTAAACGCTGTTCGGCTTCACTGACCACAAGGTTCATCTTCATGACTTCGGGAATGGGGAAGCCATTGAAGGCGGCAGCGTATTCGTTGGTGTACGCGCCGGTGTTATAAAATGCTAGACGATCGCCGATGTGGATTTCCGGCAGTTCGATATTGCGTGCCACCACGTCACAGCTATCACAACTCGGTCCCGCCAGCGTGTAGACACGCATCGGACGAGTCGCGGCATCATCGGCGATCAGGCTGACAACAGGCGGGAAGCCTTCATAGGTTTCCATCAAGCCGTTGAACACGCCGACATCGAGATACAACCATGATTGATCGCCACCCCGCAACGCTTTGCCCATGACCGAAGCCGTCAACCGACCGCTTTCGCCCACCATGCCACGTCCGGGTTCCAACACCAAGAGAAAATCAGGTGCCTTCGGGATGAAACGTTCGACAGCATCCATCACCGCGACGCCGACTTCTTCAATAGTTGGGATGCTGGCATCGAGGTAGTTGCCTGCTGGGAAACCGCCACCGATGTCTAAGAAGTGCATGTGATGTCCCCGTGCCTCTGCCGCGCGCCACACTTCACCGCTGGCT
>JBBRTY010000277.1:0-5829 GCA_038248285.1 Aggregatilineales bacterium | reverse complement strand
TTTCAGTACCCTCGACGGGTTTAAGGTGAATGAAGCTTGAATTTGCACTAGGAAAGCGCAAAGGAGCGCACGTTTCAGTACCCTCGACGGGTTTAAGGTGAATGAAGCCCGAAGGCGTTAGCGTCCTAGACATGCGTCTCGTCGTTTCAGTACCCTCGACGGGTTTAAGGTGAATGAAGCAGCACGCAGCCGACAGCAACCGCCCCCTAATTTTTAGGTTTCAGTACCCTCGACGGGTTTAAGGTGAATGAAGCCCCACCCCATTTTGCAGCGCAGATCGGTGATGAAATGACCTACAGATGCAAAAACATGCCATAGTACCACTTCTACGATGTGCTTCTGAAAAGAATATACCATCATTTTCTGATTTCTCCAACCCTAATTTCGCAACTCCCCCACCGTGCAAAAAGGCGGGGGAGTTGCGAAACGGCATTAAAATGACCATTCACGGGACGCGGATGTTATTTTGCGCGGTCGGGCAAGGGCGTCCGACCTTGATCGGAGATTTTTTAACAGCACGCTTGTTCTTTGATTTCGGGGGGTTGCGAAACCGTGTCAATTTTGCCCCCTTTTTTATCCTCCTCAGCTAATTTCGTACCACCCATTGCCCTTGACCACATTTTTGCCGATATGCAACGCACTCCCCCACGCCAGCCAATACCGCAATGTCGATACATCGCCTTCATAGCGTGCCTTGCCCACCAACCCGCTGACAGGCTTCATCGTCTGCGTGCGGTTCGAGCCGCTTAGGACATGGTTCCAGCGCGTGGCGTTTTCGGTCAAGGTGACTTTTTTTGCCTGTGCTTGCAGCTGCAGATGCAACTCCCGCCAGTCGGTGGTCGGGGCGGGGTCGGGGGTATAGTGCAGTTCCAACATCTGGCAACGTTCGATCAACCGCCCTGTGATGACGGCGAGATCGGGCACGCTGGTCGGTCGCCCCTGATCGGTGAGTTCGCAGGGTGTTTGCCAATCGAGCGTGATGTGATCGTTCGACCAGCCGCGAATAGCCTGCTCAATACTGTCATGCCGGATCGGGACGCTGGGTAGACCGCGCAATTTGTGTTCGCTGTACACCATCTGCGCCTCGCCCGTGAACGGGTTGACCGCTTCTGCCGTCTGCAAAAGAAAAGTGCCACGCCCATATCCCACGCCGATCTGCCCAATCTTGTACACCGCTTGGCACACATACGGGAACAGCTGCTCGGCATCACCATAGAGATTGACGCCAAAGCGCACCGTCTCGCCGGCGTTGATACGGATGCGATTTTGCGCGTCAAAATTCAACGGCGGTCGGATGGCAAACGGGCGCGGCGGGTTCGCCCCGCGCGGGCTTTCTTGTGCCTCCATCAAAATCAAGCGACACAACGGGCAAAAACGGACATGTTCTGGCGTGCGAGCGCGGGCATCCTCACAAATCACGCTCTCGCGGAGCGCCTCCCACAGCGCCCCGCGAAGTTGTGCGCCCGCTTGGGGTCCAAATTCGAGGGCGGTAGTCGCTTCACCCACGAAAATCAATTGATGGACGGTCAATGGCAGGCTGATGATGCTCATTCTTCACTCCGTTTATAATGGGTATAACTGCGGCTGCTGCCCACCCGCCGATAGGGCAAGGCGACATGCTTCAACAAGCGGTGTTTTCCCATTGTCATCATTTCTTTGCTGTAGATATTGACCCGTTCAAAACTCAGGTCAGACGCAGTGTCATCTAATTGCGTGAGGATGCTCTCCATGTCCATGCCCGTGAGATCGCCGGTGACGGCAATGTAGCGGTCGGGCAAAGAGTCGCTGACCGTCGGCAAAGCCTGTAGTTGGATGAACCCGCCCCGCTTGCCTAGATAATTGATGTTGATCAGCCAGCGGGCGATCCGCTCAGCATCATCCGTCTTGCCGACTTCCAGCGCGATCCCAAATTTTCCCTCAAGGTAGGCGTATTCTCGGTAAGCGATGGTCGGCTGGAACGGGTATTTCCCCTCACTTTCAGCTTTTTCTTGCCTGAGTGCTTTGTCAACTGCTTTGCCATGAAATTCCCACTCTTGCCTAACTTTGGTGAAGGTATTGTTGACCACGACCTCCGCCGCTGGGCGCAATGCAACGGTGGCGTTTGCCAGTACCTTCCAAAACGCTTTCGCCGTTTCGACACCTTCCAACTGGCAGCCCACATCCAGCAGCGCCATTTTGATGCTGTAGGGCGTTGGCACGAGCAACGTCTTGCCGCCTGATGAGGTTGCCAACGCTGGTTTGAGCGTGAACAACGTCGTGGCTTCGTAGTCCGCAGAGACCCACATGGCACCCCCCTACTTGCTATAGTGATGGGCGTAAGGGTGCCACGTCATCAGTTGGGTGAGGATGCCGCCAAACTCGCTCAAGTCTCCGAACGCGGCAGTACCGACCGCGCCCGGTTGCAACTCGTTAAGGACGTTTGCCAAATTGTTCACTTGTGTGACGAACGAATCCTTCAGTGGACTCACGTTGGGGGCAGGGATGGAGGTGTTGCTAAAGCTGATCACGCCTTCAAAGTTGACCAAGTGCGGGGCTTGCGTCGTCCGCATGGCACCGTTCGGTTCGATGAAGGTGAACAGCACGCTCTCCAACAGCACTTTGGCGCGGGCGGCGCGTTGGGTGGCGTCGATGGCATAGGTTTGCGTGATGTCGTTGAAGCCGATGCGGGCGAAGTCGATATGACAAATCGCCGCATACACCCCCGACGACGCCGGACGGTGGAAAATCGACTGACCGAGGTTAGAGCCAGTGCTTTCGGTGGCGTTGCGGTCTTCCTTGCGCTTGCCTTCGCTACGATCATTGACATATTTGACATGGAAATAGCTGTCAGTGGACACCGCATCGGGTAGCCCGACCACCCACCCGAACTCGATCACGCTTTTGCGCGGTAGGCTGCGCTTTCCCTCGGTGATCAGGATCCCCGCCATATCATCGATCGCACAAGTGCGTAACAATTCGCTCAAGAGTTCGGCGTCATTGAGCGCAGCGGTGCGCGCCAGAAAGTCTCTGTCGGCATTGATGCGGTTGGCGTTAAATTCACGACAACCCGCGCACACCGGGAGTCCGGCGTCCAGCGCGCGGCGAATCAGGTGATCGGATTGAATGTGTTTATACATATCCCCACTGATAGCATTCACATTTTGCAGCCGTCCGGTCTGATCCACAATGTTGACCATACGGGTTTGGATTTGATTGCCTTCACCGCCTTCATTGTTCAGGCTATGAAGATCGAGTGTGGCGCGGGCGCTGATCGAGAGGCTATAGAGATTGTCGGTCATGGTCGTTACTCCTAGATGTTTTATAAATTGGTAAGGGATAGACAAGGATAAAATGGATCGGTTACGTGCCTTCGGCGTCTGCTTCGCGGGTTTCACGCGCATAGCCATAGGCGATCAACAAATTAGCGACGGTTTCTGCGCCAAAGTCGTCAATTAAGGTGATGATGGACTCAATATCGCTCGTTTGTACGCTTCGGCGGTAGGGACCTTGTTTTGTTTCCATCACTTGCGCATTCTCGGCATTGTACTTAAACAAAAATTCCGAGAGCGCGGCGATAAAGTCCGACTTATAACGAGATTTGCGCGCCAATTCTTGCCCAAGTCCATAACGCACATCATATTTTCGGTTCCCTTGCGTTTTTTGATACTGGGCGCTGATAGTGCTGCGGCGGATGGCGTAGGCGATGTTTTTGAAGCCTTCGTTTTCTACAATGTCGGCGAAACGCGGTTCAATCATGGTGATAAGCCTTTCGAGGGTGTCCTCATTGAGCGCATAAGCACATTTGTTGCGTTCGCGCTGCCCCATGTAATATGAGGAAAAAGCGCGGGTAAACCCGAATAGAGAGTCAAGCGTGTCGCCAGAGATAAAATCACGCAGCGATTGCAACATATCCACCGCATCGCTGTGCGATTCGTCAAATTGCTGCACCAACTTCATCAACTTACCAACGATAGTCTGATAAACCGGGATATCGTCGGGCGTGCGAATGTCGATCCAGCCGGGTAATCCGATAAAGGCAAGATTCATCGTGGCGACGGCGTTGCCGAGGTCTTTGTAGAAGACGGCGTATAGCCCCGCTACCAAGCGTTTTTTGAGATTGCCGCGTTTGCCGAGCGTGATTTGGCGGGTCGGTGCGGCAAAGTAGGTGAGCAACGCTTCGGCATAACGGAGAGACGCCATCGCATCGCCTTTGATCGACGTGGTGCTAACCCGCATCGACTCCGAAAAAGTATTGAATATGTCGCGATGTTCGCTGTAGGTCAGTTCTCGCGGCACGATCACATAGCTTTTGCGGTCTTTCGCCCCTTGAACAAGGCGGGTTTGTCCGGCTTCATAGAACCCAATCATTTTGAGCAGTTCGAGGAGCCAGAAGTTATCAAGGTTGCCGATGCTGATGCCATTGGCTTTGGTTTTGTTCTGTCCTTTCCCCTGATCCGGGTTGTAAAATTGTTGCCCAGTGGAGAGCGCATCTATCCCCCATCCGGCGGCTTTGTCGAGTGCTTTCCATGTGGTGATGGCATGAGCGATGTCGTTTGACTCGGTGGCGAATAAGTCGGCAAGCAGCGCGAAAATTGCTGGCTGTGCCGCGCGCGCCTGCCACCAGTTCGCCAGAATGCCGTTGTAGCCGGGCAGGGCAGCCGGGTTGATAGCACGGAAGATATCCCAATGCGGATGGGGCGTGTCTGGGATCGAATCTGCACTTTGGGCTTTGCTTTTGGCAGCGAAAAAGGTGGAGACCCGCTCCTTTTCGACTTCATACTCCACCGACGGATAAGCGCTCCCAGCAGGGATACTCTCGCGATTCTTGGTGGTGATGATGATCGGTGTATTGCCGGGCCACACTGGATTGTGACGCAGAGTCTCTAGCGTCTCCCGGAAGATGGGCGCACAAGTGATGTGATAATGCGCCCCCTCGTCTTTAAGCGTGATGTGATCCGGCGTGTTTTGCCGAAAATGCACCTCGCTGAGAAGCCTCATCCATCCGAATGCCAGCAGCACATCCGCGAAGGTGCCGCTCGCCTTGTCAATGTAAAATGTCGAAAGTTCAGTCATAGCCTCCTCCTTGTTGATTTATTGCAGTTTAACCCATTAAAAGTGAATTACTAAATTTTCCCTCTTCCTGTTCCTTCCTGATCGGCACGGCGCAGCACGCGCGCTATCAGCAGGTACGCCCAATAGTCGGCACCATGTTCCGGTTTGGCGATGTTGTTGGCTTGTGCGTCGGCATTGGCATACGCATCCGTGATGAGTTGACCGTCTGCATTCATCTGTGCGAAACCGTGCTGCGCCAGCGTCGCTCGGACATGGCGGTCCGCATCCGTGATCAGCGCATAGGCGTCGTTCGAGTCCGAAAATGGCGCATGGTGCCGCGCAATAGCGCTATAGATGGCAGTGGGAAGCGGGCTATCGTCAAAAACGGCGCTGTAAAATGGGCTACTTGCCAACGCACTCTCGACGGCGTGCGTCGGGCGGCGCGGCATGGATTTTTCGATCCGCTTGTGTTCCTCCGTCTCGCTGTCGGTATGGGCATACGCTTCCCCCGGTTGGGTCGGTTCCCTGTCGGTGAGCTTCGCTTGATAATCGCGCACCCACTTCTGCCACCCTTTGCTGAGCTTGCCGACATCGTGCAGCAGCACCGCCAGTTCTGTCGCTTTGCGCACATCCCCCTGTGCCCAGCCAAAGCGACGTTCCAACCGCCCCGCCAGATCCGCCATTTCAGCCCATACGCCTTGCGCCCCAAATGCCGCGTCATACACCAAGTGGATATGGCGTTCGTAGGTCTCCAAGCGATAGGTGTAAAGATTATTGCCTTCGCGCCGTTGTTCTTGC
>JBBRTY010000276.1:0-5834 GCA_038248285.1 Aggregatilineales bacterium | reverse complement strand
CTTTGATGGCATTGACCCAGTTCATCACGTTTAAGCATTGCGAACCGACATGGAAGGAAATCCCAATCGGTTGTAAACCGAGTTCGCGCGCTTGGTCAAACAACGCCAAAGCGGTGTCGCCATCCACGCCAAACTTGCCCGCAAGGGGCAACACGCTGCCCGTGTTATCGACCGCAAGACGCACATACACGCGCATTCCGGGGGCATAACGAGCGACTTTTTCGACCTCATCGGTCGAGTCTACGGTCATGGCGTAGACGCCTTCTGTTTGCATCCGGGTGATAAACGCCGGACTTTTGATGGGGTTACTGCAAATGATCTCGTCGCCGGTTGCCCCTGCTGCCAGTGCGCGTTCAAGTTCCGCCAGCGACGCGATCTCTAAACCGCCCCCCATGTTGACCATGGTGGACATAATCGCAATATTGGCATTGGCTTTGACGGCATAATCAATGGCTGCGCCGGGGAAGGCGACTTCAAAACGACGGTAAGCATCTCGGATCATCGAAAAATCGATGAAGAGCGTGGGAGTGATCAGGCTGGCATCGGTGACAATCGTATTTAATGTGTCCAAACGGACTGTATCCAACTGGACAATCTCCTTCTGGCTAAAACTAGCCCTTTCAACAGTCAGATTCAAATTTTTAACAAGCGAAAGGGCAGCCCGAGAGCCACCCCTGTGATTAAATTTGAAATCTGAACGCCAATCAACAGATCTATTATAAAACGGATTTGCCCTGAATAGTATGAGGATTTTCTGTGAGTTTTGTGAAGAAACTTCCACAATAACTCACTTTCGCGGCGTGGGCTTCAGGGCATCTGGTGGAAGTGCAGCGCGTAAGTTCAATCTAGTGACCAGCGTCTAAAGGACGTGCCTAGTCGCATCCAAGAGCATGATCGGTGATTGATTTTCTTGACGGCTACGCGCCTTTGTGCCATACCTTGTTGCGAGCGGTATTCTTTATTATGGAGTTTCCCCATGAGCCACTTTAGCGAATTTGAAATCGCTTATATGCACAGCCAAAAGTTAGGACGTTTGGCAACCATCGACAAAGACGGTGCCCCCAATGTCGTACCTGTTGTTTTCAAATATAACAGCGACTTGGACACCATCGACATTCACGGTCACCAACTGAGCAGCAGCAAGAAATTTAAGAACATCCAACGAGATGGGCGCGTCTCGTTCGTGATTGACGATGTCTTGCCGCCGTGGGAAGCGCGCGGTATCGAAATTCGGGGCACAGCAGAAGGCTTGATGGCAGAGGTTGCCGCCGAGACCTTAATCCGCGTTCATGCCAGCCATATCATCGCTTGGGGCATTGACGCGGCTCCCTATGTCCGTAACAGTCGCAAAGCGAGCGCGGGTTAACGCGAAGTACCCACAACTTGCGGGCGATCTCAATAAAGTTTCCATATCGTGCTGCGATGATGGAGACATCGAAAGCAACAACGTGATTCAAATTCACCTCTGATGACAGTATCGTGATCCCCTTTTCTAAGCGCGGACCCTTCCAGTCCGCGCTTTTTGAGTCTATGATTTTTTTACGCTGCCCCCTATTCGTGTTATTATCAGCTGTAACTACACACCCCTCACCCTAAATCTCTCTCCCACAAGGGGCGAGGGATTTTCTACCGCGTTACTCCCCTTCTCCAAAAATGAAGCGGCTGGGAGAAGGGGTCGGGGGATGAGGGGTAGCTGTGTAGTTATTATCGACTTTGGTACCATATCGGATGATACAGAAGGAATGGGGGCATAGTATGAGTCGGAAAATCGCGGTTGCAGTCATACACGGCATTGGCAGCCAGCCAAAAAACTTCGGGGATCGGGTGTGTGCGGGGATTCAAAAACGCACACGCGCCCTTTGTGGGGAAGACATTATCACCCATAGCGTGCATTGGGCACCCGTGTTGCAAAGTGTCGAGGACGAATTTGCGTCAAAAGTCCGCTTAGGCGGCAAGATGCGCCTCATTCAGTTGCGCAAATATGTGATCGATCTACTGGGCGATGCCGTCGCCTATCAGCCGATCCCCGGCAGCCGTGCCACCTATGACACGATTCATGGGGTGTTCGCCAATACCCTCAAAAACCTTGCCGCAGAAGCGGGCGAGGACGCGCCCCTGTGCATCGTCTCCCACAGTTTGGGCAGCGTCATCGCCAGCAACTTCATTTATGACTTACAAACCGATGCCCGCCGCCCGATTATCAGCGACCTTGTACGCGATCAAATGCGCAATACCCCGCTGGAACGCGGCGAAACCCTCAGTCTGTTCTATACGCTTGGCAGCCCGCTGGCACTGTTCACTTTGCGCTACGATAAATTCGGCAAACCCATCGAGATGCCCCCGCCCCAACTGCACACACGGTATCCGGGGTTATTCAGCGAATGGATCAATTTCTATGACGCGGATGATGTCATCGGCTTTCCGTTGCGCAAACTGAGCGATACCTACGAAAATACGGTCACCGAAGATCGACAGGTCAATGTCGGGCGAATTTATGAATTCTGGAATCCCTTGTCGCACCTGCGCTATTGGACGGACGGCGCGGTGTTAGACCCGATTGCGAAATCGTTGGTGCGGGTGTGGAAAGAAGTGAACGCCGTCAGCCCTCCGGCTGTTTAATGGGGTGCGTGACGTTGGGTTGAAAATGGGGGTTGTCGCGCACGATCAGCGTGCAAGCATTGTTAGATCGGGGATCGGTGATGTGGTTATAGAGGATGCCCCGCACCTGAAAACCATTGGAGATTTGCATAGTGAGCGTGGGGTCTTGCAAACGTGCTTGATACACATGCAGGATGTATTGGGCGACCGTAAGCTGATCGCGGTGGGCGGCATAGCCGGGCAGCATCCCGCCCGCAACTTCGCCGCGCAGGTTGAGCCGTTGTACCAAGCGGCGGCGCGCCTCATACAAACGACGACCGATCCGCATCCCCCGAAAACCGGGATGAACACTGATATCCGCCCCATACAACCACTCGCCTTCTGGGTCATGGTTTGTCAGCCAGCCGTGCGCCACCGATTCTAAAAAGGTGAAGTCGCGCTCGGTAAAATCAAAGGGCGTGCGGTAGGTGCTGGTCGAACCGACGGGCATCCAGTGATCGTCCACATGTGCCAATGCCACGAACTGCCCTTTGGGGAAAAGTTCGATATGCTTGGCAAATTTCGCGGCGGAGATCAGTTCGTCATCGGTGAGCGTCGGAAACGCCAACCGCTGTACCCGTTCTAATCCCTCGAAATGTTCCGGCGTGATATTGGCGACTTGTATCGGGATGGTGATTTGTTTCGGCTTGGGCGGTTCAAATAAGGCACACATGGGGTTTCTTCCTTTCACCCGCATTTGGTGAGGCATGAAAAGCCAGCACAGGCGACTCCATCCAACCTTAACGTTGGGCACAGCACTTGTGATAAAAACATTATGCCGTACTCTATGATTTTTTGGTGAGTAAAGTTTGTATTTTGTAATATAGTTCACCTAAATTGGTAACTGCTTAGGCTGAAAAACGGTCGGTAATAAGGAAGGAAAGTACCGTTGGCGGCAAATGATCGGATATTCAGCACGCCGACTTCCATATTAACAAATGATTAACAACGGTCTAATCCACCCCTACATCCACGTTTCGAGGGGTATTTTCCTGTTTCTCTCCCCCTCTACATAAGCGAAGCGACCAATGGGGAGGGGGGCGCTGACCGAAGGTCAGACGGGGTGGGGATAATCAAATCTGTGATTCACCTAAATTGGGGATTGGGGGTTAGGGATTGGGCAGATACCCATTATAATTTGGCGCTATGCCGACCCAAAAACTCACCCCCCCTGCCCTGATCGTTCTCGTCTTGTGCTTGTTCACCTTCGCCATGAGCGCGGTGATCCACACCACCACGTTTGAAAGCTTGCCCCATCTCGAAGACGAATACGCCTACTTGTTTCAGGCACGCACCATGGCGCGCGGTGATCTGGTGATCGACACCCCCATCCCCCGCCGTGCCTTTTGGCAACCTTTCGTGATCGACCGTGACGGACAGCGCTTCGGCAAATATACCCTCGGTTGGGCGCTGCTGTTGGCAGGCGGGGTGGCAGCAGGGGGCGGCGGTGCCGAATGGATTGTCAATGCCTTGCTGTCGGCGTTGACGGTGGCGGTCGTGTACCAAATCGGGCGGGCATTGTTCAGCCGCGATGTCGGGCTGATCGCGGCGGGGCTGGTCGCATTTTCGCCAGCGGCACTGCTGCTCAACGGCACGCTGATGGGGCACACCGCCGCCTTGTGCGCGGGCACGCTCACCTTATGGGCATATCTGCGCTTTGAAGCGGCGCGTGCCGCACGGGGCACGCGCCTTTTTTGGGCGATCTTGTGTGGGCTGGCGGCGGGCTTGCTGATCGCCAATCGCCCACTAACGGCATTGGCGTTTGTGCTACCGGTGGCGTTCCATGCCGCGAATCGCTTGTTCGCCCAACAAAGTTTTGCCGACTTGCGACGCTTTATCGGTGGGCATCTGGTCATCGCGGGTTTGGCGGGGGGGCTGGCGCTGCTGGTGCCGGGCTACAACATCGCGGCGACCGGCGACCCGACTGCCAATCTCTATACCTTTGTGTGGAGCTACGATTGCGTCGGTTTCGAGACCTGTGGGCGCAGCGGGCACACCCTCGAAAAAGCCTTCCGCCATACCCGTTTCGACCTATCGCTGACGGCTGCCGACCTGTTCGGATGGCAGATCGGCGACTTAACCGATGCCGCCCGCGCCCACTTGCTCACCGAAAGCGACACCTATCCCCAAGTCGGCTTCAGTTGGCTACTGCTGCCGTTGGGCATCGCGTTGGCGTTGCGCCGCCGCTGGTGGTTGGGCGTCGTGTGGCTTGCGGGGATCACAGCGGCGGTACTGTATGCCAACATGACCAATGGCGGGAGTCTGCTCACCGATCCGCAATTCGGCTGGCAATGGGTGATCGCCGCCATCGGCTGGACGCTACTGCCGCTCGTCGTCTTGCGCGACCGCACCGCCGCCTGGACGTGGATGCTCGTGACCACCATTGCGCTCCTGCTTATCTTTCAACTCACCTATTGGGTGGGATCCCAGCGTTACAGCACGCGCTACTATTTTGAAGGTTTGGCAGCCGCTGCCCTTCTCAGCGCGATGCCGCTGGCGTGGCTCAGCCAACGGAGCCGCCGCTTTGCCAGCCCGATCCTCTACGGCGCGCTCATCGGCGTGTTGCTCACCAGTCTCACCGCCTACAGCCTGCCCCGTATCGACGTCTTGCGCGGCTATAACCAAATCACGCGGGCGCAGATCGACGCTGTGGAATCCCGACGCGACGGCGACTCGCCCGTGCTGGTGATCGTCACCGGAAGCGACGTGCGCTGGCGGGCGTTTGGGGCATTGATGGCGCTCACCAACCCCTATTTGGATAACGACACGGTCGTGGCGTGGGATTACAGCGGCGGGACGAATGACACGGTGCGGACGCAACTGCTGCAACGCTTCGCAGACCGCCAGATCATCGACATGGCGGCGGAGGGCAACGGGGCGTGGTTCCTTGATGATGACGATGCCACTGCCTCCCCGTAGCCTTCTTACGCCTCACCAGCGTTCGCCCGCCTCGACTGCGACCGGCAGGGTGTTTTCTGGCGGTGCCAATGGACAGGGGGCGTGACACTCCGCAACCGCTAAAGCGGCGCGGCTTCTTGTGGAGCCGTGTCTCTGACGAGCCTTTCGGCTCCAAATAGCCGCGACACTGACAGCAAGCGATCACGATTCTCGCTTTCACGAGCTACTTGCCGGGTGTCCCCCGGAACTAACGGCGGTCCGTTTTGGAAAAACCTTCACGGGTCGCTGAACCTTGATCG
>JBBRTY010000275.1:0-5834 GCA_038248285.1 Aggregatilineales bacterium | reverse complement strand
TGTGCGACAATAGTGAGCAGCCCTTGCGCCTGCCCGACAATGCCGAGCGTGCGTCCGGTCGCCGTCACGGTGAACGGGTAAGTCCCGACCAGTGTCTCACAATTTGGCAATGCCAATGCTGATGGAATAGAAACCGTAAACCCTGTTTCCGCAAAATCGCCGAAACCCAACGGCAGTGTGGGCTGGACAAAGGTAAACCATTCCCGCCGAATCTCAGGCGGCAGTCCGACAATATCGAGATCGACAAGATCGCTTGTAGAAGTCGTGCCGTCCGGCAAGGTCGCCGTGTTCACCACGAACAAGTTGTAGCGATCCGTGCCGCCAATCCCAATGGACACCGGGTTACGGCTGATCTCGACAGCGCTGGCACGGCGGTTAATGACAGTTGACCCAGAAACGCCGTTGGGAAAGCTGGCGATCACGCTGACGACGCCCGCTTGCGTGGCGCGGACACCGATCGTGACGACGCCACTGCTATCAGTCTCTTCTGGGACATTTGGGATATTGATGAAAGAGACACCCGGAAGGCTCGACGAGTAGATGGGCGTAACCCCTGCCAGCGGCGCACCAAGCTGGTCGAAAACGGTCACCGTAAGCGTCAATTGATCGCTATCATCGCCCACCAACCAGTTGCGCGGCGACGGATTGACGTTCACGCGCGCCGGAGCAGGCAGCGCGACGAGACCTGAGGCGCTGAGCACATTATCATCAAGACTAATCTCATCGGAAGCGGTCGTAAGAACGGCATCCAAGACGAAAAGCGTGCCCACCTCTGCATCCGAGGGCGTGATAAACGTCGGGGTGAAGGGCTGTTGGCTATTGGGATTGGGTGCCAGCGTCCCGAGTTGCCAAGTGATGACGCGCGTCGTTATATTGTAGCTACCGCTGCCCAATGAAGTCATATCGGGTTCCAACCCAAAGGGCACACTTATCCTCAGGCGCACATCATCCGCATTCTGTTCGCCATTGTTGAGGACGGTTAGCGGTAAAGGGGTCATACGTCCAGGCAGGAAAGTCAGGGTTGGCGTAGAAACCAATAGCAAGTTGGCACTGTTGGGTACCACCGGACGGATCACCGACACGGCAGCCCGCAAGGTTCGATTGATCCGGACATCAGTCTGGGTTTCGCCCTGACCGGTCAACAGAATCTGGGCGCTGATCTGTGGCACATCATCTAGCGTCACTGGGCGAGTGAACTGAAGGCTGATGATTCCTCCCGGTGGCAACGGGCTGAGGGTTTGAGTATCGGTGATGAAGGTTCCGGCAATCTGGAGATTGGTTGCGGTATCCGTCGCGGTGGTGCTGTTGCTCACCGTCAAGGTAAAGGTGACAATATCCCCAGCGACGGCGGTCGGGCGATCTGTGGTCAGACTGGTTTGCAAGTTGGGACCGCGAATGCCCAGTTCAGCGTCGCTCAGGCTGTCGCGTACCACGACAAGGCTGTCATTGCCATTGGATGGGTCATTATCAAGGGATGGGTCATCATCAATGGCTTGAACCGCGACGACACGGTTTAATCCTGTTGGATAATTTTCCGGGATGGTGAACGGAATACGCGCGACCGCACGGGAAGTATCGCCGCTCCCAGCCGGTGCGAGAGTGCCGGGCTGTGCGGGCGTGTTCCAGCGGAAGGCGACATTCGGGTACTGGATTCCAAGCAGCGGCGCGAAACCGCTCAGGTTATACAGCGGCTCGGCGGACAGATTCTCGACCGTGATCACAAGCTCAATTGTCTCGCCGATAGCGCCAAAAGCAGGTTCGGCGGACACGACCACAGAAAGTTTATCCGGTTGTTGGTCACTGGATGGGAAATTGAAACCCTGAACAATGCTCGCCGAAAATGTCGCACTATTGTTCGCCACATTGGTGTCATCAATTGACGAGGTTTGCACCGTGAGGGGGATGACGTTGTTCAGCCGCAACGTCGAAGCCGAACGGTAGCGGATGCTGAAAACGCGCCCTTCGTTGACCATGAGTCGCGGGATGTTCCAAGTAGCGGCGTTGCTTCCCTGCCCAACGAGTTCGACATCCCCTTGAGCGCTCACGGCTTCGACCACGCCCAGACCGAAGGGCAGGTTGGCGACAACTTCGATATCGGAGATCGGCAGCACCCCTCCATTGAAGACCTCGAACGTGGCGTTGACCACCTGTCCGGGCTGTAAGGTCGTGTAAGATGTGGAAGTGAAACGCACCGCCGGATCGCCACCGATGAACTGTACGAGGGGTCTACCCACGACCACGCCTAAAGCACGGATCTCGACCACGCCCGATGTGACCGCTCCGCTGGTCACTTGCACGGTCGCAACACCTTCTTCGTCGGTTACACTGCTGGGCGACGAGAACACAATGTTCGGATTGCTGCTCGTCCATGTTACAGCGCGAGCGGGCAGAAAGCGCCCCTGCGCGTCGCGGATGACGGTCATCATCGTGATGGCAGCGGACCCATCGGCGGTGGTGCGCGTCGGCATCAGCACGGTTTCGCTACGCAACCGCGAGGGCGCGCCCAACGTCGTAAAGGTTCGTGGGTCGGTCCCCAAACGGAATTCCTGATAATTGGTCAGGGCATCGACATCCGGGTCTTCTTGGTCGTCGGTGAGGCTGTTGCCATCGGTGTCAGGCAGCACTGGATGGGTCTGAGAGCGGTTCACCTCAAAACCATCTGGCAATCGATCGCTATCTGTATCGGAAACCAACGGATTGGCATTTGCGGAATATTCAGCGCGATTGAGCAAATCGTCATCGTCTGGGTCTTCATCACCATCCAACACGGTATTCCCGTCACTGTCCGCGACGGTAAAATCATACAGTGGCACCCCAAACTCATCGACGAGTAGCAGCTCCTGAAGGTTGGTCAGTCCATCGCCATCGAAATCTTCGTCACCGTCTTGGACCCCATTGCCATTGCTGTCCGAGGCGCCCGGATTTGTGCCCATACGCTGTTCTTGCAAGTGGGTCAGTCCATCGCCATAGAAGTCTTCATCGCTGTCATTGATGCCATTGGTATCACTGTCAGCAAGGTTTGGATTGGTTTCCGTAGCAATGACTTCAAAACCATCGCCCAGCCCATCGCCATCGCTATCATGGTCGGTGGGGTCGGTGAAATAAGTGTAAATCTCGGCGCCATCGCCCAAGCCATCTTCATCAGTGTCAAAAATCGTGGCGGATGTCCGTTGAATGAATTCTTCGACATTGGTCAGCCCATCACTGTCGGCGTCTTCATCGTCATCGCGGGTGCCATTGCCATCGCTATCCGGGTTTGTGGGTGACAATCCGGGGATGCTCTGCTCGAATGTATCCGGTAAGCAGTCGCCATCGCTATCGGTGACCGAGATATAGCACTGGACAGTTGGACCCGCAATCGGGTTGGTGGCACTGATGCCACTGCCAATCAGATCGGTCGGAGCGGGTCCGGACGGCGTTCCCCACCAATTTTGGTCAAGGTTGACGGTACTCCCCACCCCCTGCGACACGACCAGAGGCGAACTATTGCCTGTGATGTCATTTTGTGTGACTTGAATACTAGAAGGATTAACGAACGTTAATTCACCCGAGGCTCCGCTAAACAATAAGCCACCCTGCACACCGCCGTTGTTATTGGCGATGAGCGAGTTGCTCTCGGTGAACCCACCCGATTCGACATAGAAAGCACCACCCCCTTGCAGCGCACTGTTGCCGCTGTAGATGTTTTCTTCGCCACTGATGGTGGTGTCGGAACGTTCATCACGAGTGCCGATGGCACCACCAAACCGTCCAGCTTGATTACCTTCGAACCGCGTGCCAGTGATCGTGATCGCACTATCCCAACCATACAATCCGCCGCCATAATTGATCGCATAGTTGTTAATGAAGGCGCTATCTCTAATGGTAGTGCGTCCAAAAAACGTATAAACCGCACCCCCCGTGCCAGCGCCGTAAGCCGTATCACTCTCGACTCGATTATTTTCCATGCGGACATTTTCGAGTGTGAGGATGCCGCCGCTATTAGAGATCGCCGCGCCACCATTGCTGAACAGCGTGGCGTCGCGCAAGGTCAGATCCTTCAGGGTCAGTGTCCCCTGATCGACACCGAAAATACGGAAGCCGACGGTGTTGGCGCGGATAGTTGCCCCGTTTCCATGGATTGTTATATTGCTGCCAGTGCGAATGATCGGCAGCCCGGTTAAGGAGAATAAATTATAAGGACCGTCGAGCAGAACATACTCACCCCCTTCAGCAAGGTTGATCGTCTGGGTGCCGCCCGACTCCATTGCCGCCCGTAACGCGCCGACATCCATATTCGGAATCTCGATCGGTTCATCGATAGCAAAAGTGCCAAAGCGGGCTGTCTCGGGAAGGGGCGCTAACTGCATGGGCGGAAAGGACGGCGTGGCGCTTACTTGCATAAACGGCGTTAGCGTCGGAGCAGTATCAGTTGGAATAACTTGATTGGTAGGCTGATACAGAACGAAGTCATCAAAAGCAACGACATTTTGCGGTGGCGTAGGGGTCAAGTCATCGGCAAGCATGGTAAAAGATGCCGAAAAGCCGACATTTCCGGGTGGGAGCGGAACGGCATCGACCACACTCAGTACGATTTGGGCATCAAGCTCGACCCAAAGCTGGCTACCATACACGTTTAATCGCAACCGGTGCGGCTGAAGGGAAAGAAAATTGGGTTGCACCACCGAAGCTATGATGACGCCCGCACGACGTAGTAAAATTTCTCCAGAGGGTGTAAGCGATACTTCGTAGGTCGCCACTTCGCTACGACGGGCAAACAGATGGGCGGTACCTGCGCTCACATCAACGAGGATTTCGACCGCGACATCCGTCAGCACCGCGCCTTGATAAAAAACAGGTGCCAGGCTGTTGAAAACACGCAGGTCGCTGCTGCCGTCGGGTTGGGGCGCATAGCCCCATCCGGAACCTGTGAAAGACCAGATCGTTTCATTGGGATTGCTAAACAAGTCAGTAAACACAGGTGTCCATGCCACACTGGGTAGCGGTATTAAAGTCTGGGTCGGGATCAGGGTTGCTGTGTTTAAAGGTGTTTCACTTGGGATCGGACTGCCGCTGGGCGCAGGGATATTTGCCGTTGTTTCGACATCGGGAGTCGCCAATGTCGGCGGGATCTCAGTCGGTACAATGGTAGCGGTTGGTTCTGCTGATGGCAATTCGGTATCAGTGGGTGTAGGAGGAAGAAGCGTCAAGGTCTCTGTAGGCTGGATCGTCTCCGTCATCGTTGGCAACGCTGCTTCTGTCGGCGTTGGCTCGGGTGTGGTATCTTGAGCCGCCAGAGAGGTGATGCACACGACAAAAAGAAGACTCATCAATGTTAAGAACAAACGCTTCATTCAATTCCCCTTAGAAAAGTGCTTTGAAGTGATAATCAGTTGAAATCCGACACAAAGTGTAATTATAAAGTTGCGTAAAAATTTCCGCCTTATTTTCATGTTATTACATTCTACCGTCTTCGAAAGATTAAGAACACAATAAGCAAAATCAACGCTATTGAACATTCGACGCATCGGCGGTTGGTTGTGTGAGCAAACTCAGTCTAGAGACTGTCACAGTGTCACACCCGTCACAGATCGCAATCAGCGGTTTTTGCGCTTGCCCTGACACCCCCGTGATCTTTTGTGTTTCCCATTAAAATGATGTTTCTGAAACTGTGACACCTGTGACGCTTGTGACAGCGTTTATCCTTAGAATCAAGAGACTGTCACAGTGTCACACCTGTCACAGTCTCTCCAATGCGATTCTTCGCTCACCAATTGCGGTTAGGTTGTCACAGTGTCACAGTCGTCACAAGTGAGAAAATCAGCTTTCAACTGCCAAAAACGTGTGGGTAATCC
>JBBRTY010000274.1:0-5850 GCA_038248285.1 Aggregatilineales bacterium | reverse complement strand
ATTTGCCGATTTTGCTTGGGAATATGCAGTTGGCTGGCGATGGCAAACCTTGTGATCCTGCTGAAGAACAAAATTGGTGACTACTCAGGTATAGAAACAGAATAAAATAAACAGAGAGGCATGAAGACGTGAAGAAAAAAGAGAAAATACCCCTCGAAACGTGGATGTAGGGGCGGATTAGGCGCTTGTCAATCGTTCGTTAACATGAAAATCCACTCGCCGAATATCCGCCCATTTGCCGCCAATGGTCATTTCTCCCTTTATTACCGACCGTTTTTCAACCTGAGCAGTTACCGTCTAATGTGAAATGAAGGCGCATTATTTTTTGGGGGGGATATTCGCAAGGCGTAAAACGTTTCGGCGTGTTTGTTTTGTGGCCTATCAGAATATTCCCACGAGCAGATTCGCAGGGGCGAGATTAAGCGCATTGCACGATCTATATAAATACCGGAGTTGGCGCGCCGAATATCCCCCCCCTAAAACCCACCTTCACCGTCATTTCACATCAAGCGTATAATTGATCAATGCCACCGACCAGAAAATATTGTAAGGCGTTTTATAAGATGCTGTTAGCGAATCAAAATAGGAGATGATCCATAGGGGCGCAATGCGTTGCGCCTGCACAAAAAAGACACGCCGACCCTAGATAAAATCAATTCGCCAACAGCATCGGCGTAGTAGTTACGTCGAGGCATTCCCGAACAGTTACGGCAGCGATCCCACCTCATTAGGCGGGAATGGTGCGAATGCGCCCTGTTAATCCGTCCGCGTCGCCCGATAAATCGCCATCACTGTCACCCACATCAGCAAGAAGATGATCACGCCCCACTCGGACGCGGTGATCGGCAAAAAGGCGGCGCGTTCCCCTGCCGGAGCCGCCAGCGCCCCTTGCCCGGCGCTAAACGCAAGGTTGAGGAAGATCGCCGTGCTCAGGATCGTCGGCACCGACAACCCCGCCAACCAGCGCGGATAGGCGGTATGCCGGTTTACCACCACGCCTACCGAAAAAGTCGTCAACATCACCAGCGACCCAGCGAAAAAACCGAACGCAACCAGCGTATGGGCGGTCGAATCGATATTCATAGGGAAGATGCCCACGAGCGCCCCGAAGCCCCCGGCGATCACGCCCATCACCACGATGAGATACCGAAAAGCGCTCTTAAAACGCAAGCCCACGCCGATCATGTGCAGCGCGAAGCACAGCCCGCCAATCACGAGACCGCCATTGAACACTGCTGACAGTCCCGAAAATTGGGTATGCCCTAGTTCCGAGACAAAGTGATTGAAGGGCGAATACGCTTCCCCCGCTTCACCCACATAAGCAAAAGCAGTGATGAGCGATCCGAGTGTGATCGCCCCCACGCCGATAACACCGGGCAGGATAGTGAGACGACGGCTCCACAACGCCATGATGATTCCTTGGTTCCAAACAGCATGAGCTAAAGCATAACGCAAAGGCGCATAAACCAATAGGGACAGGGCTTTGCGACCTTTTCCTCCGTTTCTGCGTACAGTAAAAATAGCACATTGTTCATAGGGCAAAGGCAAATGAGTATGGGACGCGGTTGGGAAGATGTTTTTCAATCGACTTGGTTTCGGCGAGCATTAGTCATCCTCGTGATCCTCATGGTGATCGCCATCGCCACGCGCGGATTCTTCCCGTGGTGGGTGATGTTTTTTGTGTTCCCCCTCTTTGGCAACCGACGCAACCACCGCGCCGACCGGGATAGGCGCGAAAAACGCAAAAATGACGACCGCGCGCAGGACGAAATGCCCTTTATGGACGGTGAAAAACCCAAACGCGCCGCGTATCGTCTCGGCGATGATGGCGAACTGATTCCCGCCGCTGAATGGGATGCCGAGTCGTCCGCTGCCGATGCGCCTTATATCGAAGACACTCCCCCCTCCATCGCTCCCCCACGCCACCAGCGCAGCGGGACGAATGATCAGCACACACCATACGTTTAGACACACACGCGGGCGAATCAGTTATACTATACAGATGTGCGGAACGGGCACTTCCTTAAGGGCGGGCAGATGGCGACACTAGAAGGCACACAACTTGGACCCTATCTCGTGGGCGGGCAAATTGGGTCGGGCGGCATGGCAACGGTCTATAAGGCGTACCATGCGCGCCTAGATCGCCATGTCGCGATCAAGGTTATGCACGATGCTTTTCAACAAGACGAGAATTTTCTGGCGCGTTTTGAACGCGAAGCCCAGATCGTCGCGCGTTTGGAACACCCCAACATCGTGCCGATCTACGATTTCGCCGATGTCGAAGCGCGTCCCTATTTGGTGATGAAATTCATTGAGGGGACGACGCTCAAACAGAAGATGTTCAAAAACCCCCCGACACTCGCCGAAATCAAGCGGATTTTGCCCGCCATCGCCGCCGCGCTTGATTACGCCCATCAACGGGGCATCCTGCACCGCGACATCAAACCCTCAAACGTCATCCTAGACGCCAGCGGCACCCCCTACTTGATGGATTTTGGCTTGGCGCGCATCGTGCAATTGGGCGAAAGCACCCTTAGCCAAGACTCAATCTTGGGCACGCCCCAATATATTTCGCCAGAGCAAGCGATGGGCAAGCGTGATTTGACGCCCGCCACCGATCTGTATTCGTTGGGGGTGGTCTTGTACGAATTGGTCACGGGGCGCGTGCCCTTTGCCAGTGATACCCCATTCGCGACGATCCACGATCACATCTATACTGCCTTGCCGTTGCCCAGTACGGTCAACCCCGAACTGCCGCCTGACCTCGATCGAGTCTTGGACAAAGCGATGGCGAAGCGCCCCGAAGACCGCTACAAATCGGCGTCGGAGCTGGTCAACGCCTTCTTGCAAACCGTCGAACAAGCGCATTTAGAAACGTTGAACGCCGACCGTCGCGAAGTTGCCCCGCCCGTGCGCACCCAACCGCTGGACGATGCCCTGACCACGCCCCTGCCCAAAGGCGACAATAGCCCCCCTGCCCGCAAAGTGGCGATGATGGAAATAGACGGCAAACCCAAACGACAGGTCGAGGCGAAGATTGATTTTGACCTCAACAATGTGAACTGGAACGAAGTCGCGCGCGGCACGGGCGATTTTGTCCGCACTTGGGGCGAACGAATCGAAAGGTTTGGTAATGAGCTGGATACCAAGTCGAAAGCGAAGTCGGCGGATCCGCTGCTCAGCAAAGACCCGGATTCGATCCGGCGGCGGATCGAGCAGCAGTTTAAGAAGCGCAACGAATTTATTGGGCATGTGATCTCGTATGTCCTCGTCAACGGCGTTTTGTGGATCATCTTTGGACTCTCCAATGGCGGTGAAATTAATATCGAAGGCGAGATTATCAGCGTCGGCAGTTTTCCGTGGCCCTTGATCGTGATGTTGGGCTGGGGGGCAGGCTTGGTCGCGCACGGCATCGAAACCTACTTCCAGACCGGTGGGCGGATGCGCCAACGGCAAATTACTATCGAACGCGAATTGATGCGCCAATACGGGGATGATTGGCAAGAGGTCACCGACGCGAAATCGGTCAAAGCCGTGCGCAAACGGGTGGAAAAACCCTTCAAGAAGGTCGAGGAGTTTTACCAGCATTTGGGGGTCTACATCATGATCAATGTCATGTTGTGGATCATGTATGGCTTTAGCATTGAGGGTGCTTCTCTTCCCTTTATGGGCGATCTGATGAGTGAAATGGTGGATGTGCCTTTTCCGTGGCCCCTAATGGTCACCCTAGGCTGGGGGATCGGCTTGTTCGCCAATGCCATGGAAGCGCTGAGCGCACCCGTCAGCGAGCGCGCTATCCAACGGGCTATCGAGCAAGAGCAAGCGCGGATGATCCCCGCCAAAGCCAAGCGCTCCGAAAGCGCGGCGTCGGTGGTCTTGCCGCGCGTGCGCATGAACGCCGATGGCGAGTTCACTGATAGCATGGTCGAAGAGTTGGGGGAACTGGAAGCAGGGCGCAGCGTCCCCAATCGGATTGAAAATTATGATGAACAAGACGATGATAATGACAGTCTACAAGGGCGTTCTCGGCGCTGGCGTGCCCGCAACAACCGCCGCCGCTGACTGCCCGTCACCTTCGACCGCATAGATTAGTTTTTCAGGCGACTTGTATGATCACATCAAGCAGACCATCCGCCGTCATGACCGACCCTCTTAGCCGGATTGACCGTGCCTACCGCTGGCGCTGGGCAGCGATTTCCCACAGTCTGTTGTTTCTGTTCGTCAGCAGTTTGGTGATCGGGGTAGCTGTCGGGGGGGATGCCGCTGTCGCCCGTGATGGCACGGTGATGCTGCTCGTCTGGTTCCCCTGCTTGCTCGTGCATATGAGTGGGCATGTTTTGTTTGAACTGCGCGAACAGACCGTCCGCCGTTTAAGCCAGCAGACGCCGTTGGCGCTCGGCTTGCCCGCTGCGCTGCAATTTGCCTCCTCGGTGGTACCGCCTGCCGTCAATCAAACCTTGACGCGCCAAGTCGATCTGTATGATGAGACGGGCAAGCCCATCACGCGCATTTCGGTGCTGCCGCCCACCTTGCCGTCGATTGCGCCGATGGAATTTTTACCCCCGGGCAAGGGCGCGTAAACAGCATCGTGAAAATCCTGTTCTTCAACATCCCCGCACATGGGCATGTCAACCCGACATTGCCGGTGGTGGCAGAGCTGGTACGGCGGGGGCAACACGTCATCTATTACAATAGCGACTGGTTTCGCGATGCCATCACCGCAACTGGGGCGGAGTTCCGCGCGTATCCCGCTCTGACCACAACCTTGGGCAGTGAAGCGGCGATGAACACGGCGGTGGCACAGGGCAGTGTGGTGGTCACGCTCGATTTGCTGACACAGGCGACCGAGGCGCTGATGCCGTTTGCGGTCGAGGAGATTCGCCGCGAAAAGCCGGATGCCGTCGTTCATGATTCGTTGTGCATGTGGGGCAACTATGCCGCCCGCGTGATGGACGCCCTCACCATCGGTTCATTCGCCATTTTTGCATTGGGACATGGCGGCAGCATCGATCCGCGTTCGATGCTGGTTGAACTGAAACATGGGGCAATCCCCAAACTGGGGCGCTTGCGGGCACTCCAACGAGTCATCAGTGAGCGCTATCGCTTGGGGGGCTTAAAGCTTCTCGATGCCTTCAACTCCACCGGAATCATCAACCTCGTGTTCACCACCCGCGACTTGCAGCCAAGCGGATCGGACTTCGATGATAGCTACACTTTTGTAGGAACCAGCATCGCCGCCCGTCCCCATGCTCCTGATTTCCCCTTTGAGGCTATCCGCCGCGCCCCCGTGATCACCATCGCGCGCGGCACGATCATGACGCAAAACAAGCAATTCTACCGCACCTGTATCGACGCCTTTGCCGATCACCCCGGAACGGTGATCCTCGCCACTGGGCGGGACAATGATCTCGGTTCCCTGATGCCCTTCCCCGACAACATGATCGTCCGTCCGCTAATCCCCCAGTTGGAGGTACTGCAACGTTCCGACGTGTTCGTGACGCATGGCGGCATGAACAGCGTACACGAGGCATTGTATTATGGAGTCCCGCTGGTGGTCGTCCCCGGTCAACCGGAACAGGCAATGGTGGCGCAGCGCGTCGTCGCCAAGGGTGCCGGTGTGGCGTTGGGGATGGTGCCGCCGCTTGGACAGGTGACGGCGCAAGCATTGCGGTCGGCGGTCGATACCGTGTTGGGGGATGCCCGTTATCAAGAGAATGCCCGCGCCCTCGGCGAAAATCTGCGGGGCGCGGGTGGGTATACCCATGCGGCGCAGGTGATTCAGGCATTCGCGGGGCAGCGGACGGTGTTGAAACAAGGGTAGGGCGGTGGGTTACGGCAATTGCCCACCCT
>JBBRTY010000273.1:0-5863 GCA_038248285.1 Aggregatilineales bacterium | reverse complement strand
GTTTCAAAGCGTGCCTTCAACAGGGCACTGCCTACGCCTGCGCCTTGATAGTCAGGATGGACAAACGACTCGACCCCATACATCCACTGCCCTTTGGGGGAGTGCGTGGTCAGTCAGCCATACCCGGTGGTACGCTCCCAAGTCTCTAGGAGCGGCGCATTGCGATCAAAGTCGAAACGCATCCCAGAGGTGTAGCCGATAACTTTGCCAGTGGTGGTATCCACCGCCATCCATTGCCCTTCGGGGAAGGTCTCATTACGCGCTCGGAACATCTTGGTGCTCCAATAGCGTGCCGCCAGTTGCGGCGAGACCTCATATGCCAGCATTGCGAGTTGTTGTAATTCGACCGACCGCTCATGGGTCGCCGGGAGAACACGGATACTGTCCGTATGTCGGCTCTCGTGATTTGAGTGTATCTGCGCGATCATGGAATTTCTTCCCTTTTGCCTTTAATTGTGTTGCTCTGCAATAAACTTTTACGAATGACCATCACTACTTTTAGAAGCCACAACTTCCGCCGCCGCCCGTCGCCCGCTGGCATATGCCCCATGCACGGTTGCCGCCCAAGGGTTAAATGCCGTCGCTTCGCCCGCCCAAAACAGGCGATCTTCGATGGGTTGCGCCAATATCGCCCGCAGTTCGCGTCCGCCCACAGGGACGACGCTGTACCCACCAAGTGCATACGGGTCGGTGACCCAATTGACTAAACAGGCATCCACCGGGGCGGGTATTTCCCGACCGAGTTCTGCCTGAAGTGTCCGTAGACCTACTTGCAACGCTTCTGCCTCGCCCAATGCCAATAATTCGCGCGCCCAATCGCCAGTGACAAATGCCGTCATGGTGTGGGCTTGGGTATCTTGGCGTCCGGCGCTGGGCGACCACCACATCGGCGGGTTTTGCGCGCTGTAGAGCGCCATCATACCTTCTGGTAGGACGGGCGTATCGAAGCGGTAAATCATCTTGATGGCGGGTCCCATAATGAGGCGTTGGATGGCTTCGCTTTTCCAAGCGGGCAAGGCGGGGGTAAATTGCACCCGTTCCGCTTGCAACACGCCGAGCGGCAAGGTCACAATCACCCGATCCGCTTCATAGACGGTGCCATCGATCAGCGTGACTTGTATGGGCTGTTGCTGCCACGCAATCGCCGCCACGACCGACTCTAGCCGAATATCGATACCCGCCGCCAAACCTTCGTGAATGCGGTTATAGCCCTCATGGATGCGAAAATCGCCGTTGCCCGCGCTCTCGTCGGTGATATCGTCATACGAGGCTTGAGCGCTGATTCGAGAAATATCTTCACAGGCGGCATTGCCCCACGAGCGGCGGGTGTAATAAAGCTGATCGTCGCTGAAGCCGGTGTGCCGCAGGTATGCTTCAAACGAGACATCCTCGGTGGCATCCGGCGGGGTGGGCAATGCCCACGAGCGCGTCAGGTCAAAGTCGGGGTAGAGACGGCGCGCTTCTGCCATCGTGCGCAAACTGCCGTCTGCGAGATGAACCAGCGAGTCAGTTGTTTTTGTCCAGTGTGTGGTGCGAAGTCCGAATTCTCGGACAAGCAGTCAAGTAGGCGCGAAATCACCGTGAATCAGTTCTGCGCCGAATTCAGTGGGGACACCCGCAAACGTATGATCCGTGTGGACACGTCCGCCGATGCGATTACGAGCTTCCAGCACGATGACTGATTCGCCCATCTGGCTTAAATCGCGCGCAGCCGCCAGACCTGCCGTTCCTGCGCCGATGATGAGGGTATTCATGAAGCACCTATGTGGTATTTGAGTAGAATGGTTACTACCATTACAACAGGATAACCGCCTCTTCGTGGATTGTCAACACCCCTAAATGAAGAAATGAAGCCCCTAATCCTATTTTTTGAGTGCTACGCCAACACGAAAAACACCCCAATGGGTGCTTTTCAAGTCTGCCGTTCCCCTGCTAACTTTTGACATGCCCTTGCCGCAGCGCCTGTTGCGCTTCACTTAAGCCCGCTGACTACTTTTGATAAGGCGATCCGCCATCGTCACCAATTCGTGAATGTTGACCGGCTTCACCAAGAAGAGATCCGCTTCATCAGCACCGGGGACATGACGCGCCATCATATTCCCCGTGAGAATAATCACTTTCATCGTACTCATATGCGGCTTCTGGCGAATTTTTGCTAACACCTGCAAGCCCGAAACTTTAGGCATATCGACATCCAAGACCGCGATATCAGGCGTGTTTAGCGCCAGATAATCCAATGCTTCTTGACCATTTTCCACAGTCACCACTTCAAAACGATCCTTATTAAAAGCATGGGCAAAGATGATGCGCAGATCCATATTGTCTTCGGCGATGAGGACCCGTTTCAAAGTTGAACTTGTTGTCTCTGTCTGTGATACACCACTCGCAATAGCTGGTAACGCATTGAGATGATTCATGAACTTAACCCCAATATCTCATCAAGCCGGCTCACAAAAGTCTGCGGATTCAAAGGTTTCTGAAAATAGCCATCAAAGCCCATCCGCATTGCATCTTCGGCGACTTCAGCATTGTGATAAGCCGTAATCGCGACCACTGGGATATGGGCTGTCTTAGCATTAGACCGTAGCAACACCAACGTTTGCCAACCATCCCGTTGGGGCATCGCCAAATCAGTCACGATTAAGGTGGGTTCTACATCCTGCAAAAGTTGCAAACACTCATCGCCATTGTGGGCGATAAAAACCTCGATCCCATAATGTTGTAACATATACGAAACGACTTGCTGATCGTCGAAGGTATCTTCGACCACAATGATCTTCCATTCGGTATAGCTCATGATTTCAAATTCCTAATTACTTCTTTACGTGGGTTGCTTCAAGAATATTGTTAATCTGATCGGCAAACTTCAGCACATCAATCGGTTTGGCGATGTAGCCGTCAAAACCACCCGCCAAGATCGCTTCCTCGTCCCCCGTCATGGCATATGCTGTAATCGCAATGATGGCGATGTGGGCGGTAGCGGGATTCGCCCGAATCGATTTCAACACTGCCCAACCATCCATGGTTGGCATTCGAATATCGAGGAGAAGTGCCGCGGGGGAAAAGTCTTGCAACATGCGCAAGCCTTCTTCACCGCTGGTCGCTACTTGGACATCGATCCCATGAAATTGGAGCGCTGCTTTTGCCACGCCCAAATTATCGGGCGTATCATCCACCACCAAAATGCGCCAGTCGTATTTTTTCTTTTGCGTTGGGTTTGGCGAAATGCTCACCATCTTATGCTTTCGTAGTGTCAGCAATTTATGAATGTCCAACTTCTTCCACCAGCGGCAAATTCAGAATAAAGGTACTCCCTTGTCCGACTTTGCTTTGAACTTGAATAATCCCCCCCACCATCAGGGTAAGATTGCGCACAATGGCTAAGCCTAGCCCCGTCCCGCCACGATGAATTCCGGCATCCCCCTGACGAAATTCATCAAAAATAGTTTGGAGCATATGGGAGGGAATGCCAACGCCGGTATCCGTGACCAAAATACGCCAAGCAGCCGCATTGACACGAGTCACAGCGACGTTGACCGCTCCTGTGTCCGTAAACTTAATGGCATTCGAAACCAAATTGATGATGATTTGCTTGAGACGCGCGTTATCTGCCATCACCTTTTGTGGCAACTGCGGATCAATGCTGATGCTGTAGGCGATCTGTTTGCTCGTCGCCAACCTTTGCGTTTGCATTTTGATTTCGCTGAAGAAAGCCTGCAGATCGAACAACTTTTCCACCATCTCCAAGCGACCAGCTTCAATTTTTGAGATATCCAGCATTGTGTTGATCAATTGGAGCAGATGTTGACCGTTCGCCAAGATTCGTTCTTGGAAATTGACTTGTTGTTCGGTCATCTCGCCCACCATGCCCGCCGCACACAACTGCGCATAGCCGATGATGGCGTTCAACGGCGTGCGCAATTCATGCGACATGGTGGCGAGGAATTGGCTCTTCAGTTTATTGGCAGCTTCCGCCTGTTTGCGCGCGACGGCGATCTCATAATTGGCTTTCACCAAATCCTGATTTTGTCGCAAGATGCGTTCTTCGTCCTGCTTACGTTCAATCAGATGTCCGAACATGCTGCCAACGATGGAGATCAATTCAACTTCATAGGGGCGGGGGGCTTTACGAGATAAGAACGTATCCCAAATCAAGTAACCGACTGCATGGTGCCCATTCCACAAAGCGGCGGCGGCTTTCCAGCCTGTGCCCACAATTTGTTCATTATCATAAATCGGGGCATCCGCCCAAAAGCGGACATGCTTGGGATTTGCCAAAATTCCCAATGTCCAGTGATCCTCGTCAATCGCTTCGGAAAAGTAGCGCTCATCCCGAATTGCACCCGCAACATCGATCCCATAGCTCCCCAGTAATTTTTTCTCATCGGGCGATAACAAGAACAAACCAATGCGATCCACCCCTAAATGTTGTTGCCCCAACACGACAATCTGTTTGTAAAGCGTATTGAGGTCTTCGATCTTGCCCAATTCCAAATGCAGTTCTTGCAACGCTTTCATGTCGAGCAAGAATGCCTGATTATCTTGCTCGGCTTGTTTGCGTTCAGCAATTTCTTGGAGAGTTGTATTGTGGGAATGAATATTATCTAAAACAACAGCGACCAACTGGGCGAATTGAAGCCCTAGGGTGACCTGTTGTTTCGTGAATGGGGCATCTATTTGCGTGCGCCCCATTGCTAAAACCCCCAAACAGGTATCGCCCAAAAGGATAGGAAAATCGGCGACAGCTTGCAATTGCACTCCATCGTAAATGATCCGTTTGCCCGACCAAGCAAAATAATTGTCAATGAGAATCGGTTGACGGGTATCGAAAGCACGCCATGAGACGAATGCCTGTCCGCGGTTCACCCGATCCCCCAACAAATCCGGTTGATTGTCGGTAAAGGCTTTGACGACCAGTTCATCTCCATCAACGAGCATAATTGCGCCATACGGCGCGTCCAGCAAGAGGGCAGCTTTTTCCACAATCGTCTGCAACACATCCATCTCGTTATGGCGATTGAGCAAGTCGATCATGATCTGGTAAAGGAGATCAATAGAATTTGGGGGGGCAAGCGCTGTTACCCCCATCAGATTATCCATAGAATACTGGTACAACGTGTCGGTTACGGGGACAAGCGCGAGGTTTTTCTTCAGCGAATAGCGCGTGTGACCGGGCGGAAAATCGTCTATTTGACCGTAAACGCTATACCCCTGTTTTTGATAAAAAGAGAGTGCTTGAAAACTAAAGGTTTCCAACACCACATACTGACATCCCCGCTTTAAGGCTTCGGCTTGTGCCAATAAGGTCTCCCCATAATGCTGGTGACGATAGCCATCAGCAACCCATAGGGTTTCAATCAGTAGGCAACTCCAAATGCTTTCGCCCAGCAATCCCCCCACGACTTCCCCATCATCATTGCGTGCGACGAGGGTTAACCGAGTCACCTCTCGACTACCAACCTGTTCGCGGTTATATTGAGATAAACCCCGCCGAATCATATTTTCGGCATCGGGATCAGCCGTTGTGATCGTTTCAACTACAATTCGGGCATCTGTGGGCGACATCTTATACTCTTTAACATCAACACATTTATTGAGATCGTAACTGAAAATAAACAGGGTGTATACTCACCATGTGGCTAATTTTTTGCTAGACCAAGTAACATGTTAACTCACAAGCGTGGCATGGCGTTTCGGAGAAAACCATATGCAGATTGTCAGTATCAGTGAATCACAGATTTGATTGTCCCCACCCCGTCTGACCTTCGGTCAGCGCCCCCTCCCCATTGCATGGCTGAGGGGTATTTATTCACCTATTCATGGGATTAAGCTCAAAATGCGTGAATTTGAACCTAAGAAACAT
>JBBRTY010000272.1:0-5917 GCA_038248285.1 Aggregatilineales bacterium | reverse complement strand
CCGCACAGTCCATTATGGCTCATGAAGCGTCGTAGGGTCTCACTTCTGCGCGTCCGTCGCAGCGAACAAAAAGAATGCGGTCTCTAAAACACCGTCCTAATCTATCTTGACCTCATTAGAAATTTAGATGCAATTGCCCTGCAGTAGAAAGTCCCTCGCCCCTTGTGGGAGAGGGATTTAGGCTGAGGGGTGTGTAGTTATGCCCAGCGGATGACGCCCGGCAGGAATTGCGTCGTCAGATACGGGTGACGCGGCACCACGCGCACGGAAATACCGCGCTCACCGCTGGTCACATACGAAGTCGTTCCCACGAAGGCATACGTGCCGTCGCTGTTGCGCTCCGCCATCATCAACGCTTGCGCTTGCCCTTCTTGAATGTCTCCACGCGGGCTGAGCCGTCCATAATAGAACTGGACTTCCACCTCATCGGGCGTCAGTTCGCCCAGCGAGACGGTGGCACGGATTTCTAGACTTGCCCCCACCCCAATGGTGGTATCCGACACTTTGACATCTTTGATCGACACCTGCGGCCATTCGCGGCGCACCTTGATTTGGTACGATGACAACGCCCGCCCGCGTTCCAGCGTCGGCGTGATCAACTGTTGCGACCGATCCCGATTGGGGACATACATCAAATCGGTGTATTCCTGCACCATACGATGGGTGTTGAACACGGGTGCCATCGTCACGATGGACTCTTTGATTTTTTCCACCCAACCACGCGGCAAATTGTCGCGGGTGCGTTCGTAATACAACGGCACGATATCGGTTTCGAGGATGTTGTACATCGCTTCGCTTTCGATGATATCCTGCTGTTTTTCGGCGCTTTCGGGGTATTCTTCGCCGTTGCCGATTGCCCACCCATTCTTGGGGGTATAACCTTCATCCCACCAGCCATCAAGGATGCTGAAGTTTAACCCGCCGTTATAAATGACCTTCATGCCGCTGGTGCCGCTGGCTTCTTTGGGGCGGCGGGGGTTGTTCATCCACACATCCACGCCTTGCACCATATACCGGGCGACGTTCATGTCATAGTCTTCGATGAAGACGAGGCGATGGCGTAGTTCGGGATGGCGGGCGTGCTTGACGATGGCGCGGATGAATTCTTTGCCAGCGGTGTCGTGAGGGTGCGCTTTGCCCGCGAAGATGAATTGAACGGGGCGGTCGGCGCTGTTGACGATCTTCTTGAAGCGCTCCAGATCGCTAAAGATCATGGTGGCGCGCTTATAGGTGGCGAAACGACGGGCAAAGCCGATGGTCAGCGCATCGGGGTCTAGCACCTCGTCGGCTTCGTCGATTTCATATTGGGGTGCGCCTTGCCGTTGCAATTGCATCTTCAGCCGTTCGCGCGTGAAGGCGATCAGCCGTTCGCGGCGGCGGACGTGGGTGCGCCATAATTCGGTATCGGGGATGTGGACGGCATCATCCCAGACTGTTTGTTGCCATTCTTCCGAGCGCCACGCGGGGTTTAGATAGCGGTCGAACAGTTCCGCCATTTCGGCGCTGATCCACGTTTGCACATGGACGCCGTTGGTCACCGAGCTGATCGGGATTTCGTGTTCGGGCACATTGGGGTACATCCACTGCCACATGTTGCGGCTGACGACGCCATGCAGTTTGGCGACGCCGTTGGCAGTGCCGGACATGTTTAACGCCAAGACCGGCAAGGAGAAGACATTGCTGCCACTGACATACTCGCGACCGAGGCTGAGGAACTCATCCCACGTAATGCCCAAGTTGCGCACATATTCTTCAAAGTGCTGCTGCATCAACTCCAACCCGAACCGTTCCAAGCCAGCGGGGACGGGGGTGTGAATGGTGAACACATTCGACGACGCCAAGATATCGCGGGTTTCCCAAAAACCGATGCTGTTTTCGAGCATGAAGTTGCGGGCGCGCTCCAACGTCAAGAAGGCGGAGTGCCCTTCGTTGATGTGGAACAATTGCGCCTTGATGCCCAACGCCTCTAACACGCGAATCCCGCCGATGCCGATCAACATTTCTTGGCGGATGCGGGTGATTTTGTCGCCCCCATACAGCCGGTCGGTCAGGTTGCGGTCTTCTTCACGGGCGTTCTCGGGCACATTCGAGTCCAGCAGGTAGAGCGGCACGCGCCCGACCTGCACGCGGCGGATATAGGCATAGAGGGGACGCCCCGGCAAGTTGACGGTGATGATGATCGGCTTGTCGTTGGCGTCGGTCATCAAGGTGACGGGCAGATTGGCGTAATCGTTGATGGGGTAGGATTCTTGCTGATAACCATCGGCGTTGAGGTACTGGCGGAAGTAACCCTCTTGGTAGAGCAAGCCGACGCCGACGAGCGGTAGACCGAGGTCGCTGGCGCTCTTCAGATGGTCGCCGCTCAACACGCCCAGACCGCCAGAATAGTTCTGCATACATTCGGTCAAGCCGAATTCCATCGAAAAATAAGCGATGTTTGGGGCGGCAGTTTTGCCATACTTACGGGCGTACCATGTGGTTTCGGAATTCATGTAGTCGTCAAAGTCGCGGCAGACGCGGTTGAAATGCGTCATGAAGGCGGGGTCTTCGACCAACGCTTCTAAGCGCCGTTGGTCGATCTGTCCCAACAGCCAAACGGGGTTGTGATCAGTTTGTTCCCATAAATCGCGGTCTAAACGGCGAAATAAGTTAATGGTGTCATGATGCCATGACCAGCGTAGATTGTACGCCAGTTCCCGCAGTCGTTCGAGTTCTTTCGGCAGTTTCGGAACCACGCTTACTGTTGCGATTGGTTTAACCATAAGAGCGAGTACTCCTGAGTGGTCAGGTTTCAAAGGGGCGCGGGATGTTGGCGCGCACGGTGGCTAGGATACCCTGTTTTGTCAACTCCGACTAGTGAGGGGTTAAAAAGGTCCCTGCCGAGCGGGTGACATTTTTGGCGTCCGCTGGGCGCAGCAATTATATGGAAATGGTACCCTTTTGTCCCCATTTTATTCAGACAGGGTTGTCACCCCCGGAACCTCTTTCCAAATCAGTGTTAGATCGAGCGATGCCCCCAAGCGTGGCGAGACCAGCGTTTCGTCACTGGCGAACTGTTGATAGCGGCTGTACTTGCCTTCTGTGAGGGTAAATACTTCGACTAAACGGGCACTGGGATCCATCAGCCAATATTCGCTGACGCCATGCCGT
This sequence comes from Aggregatilineales bacterium, assembly GCA_038248285.1. Classification (GTDB taxonomy): domain Bacteria; phylum Chloroflexota; class Anaerolineae; order Aggregatilineales; family Phototrophicaceae; genus Flexifilum. The sequence goes on along the minus strand of JBBRTY010000272.1, from coordinate 2,767 downwards.
TCATAGAGGCGGAACTTGCGGGTGCGGTCAATTTTGGCGGTACCGGGGGAAAGAATCTCGATGATCAGTTCGGGGGCACCCTGCATATACGTATAAAGAAGCTGGCAGCGCCCTTCCGCTGCTACCCACACCACATCCGGTTGCGTCACATTGCTATCATCTAAACGCAGATCCACCGGAGCGAGAAAAACCATTCCGTCGGGGATCATGTGTTCCAATGCCTTAGCCACAATGAACGCCAACATTTGATGAAATAACGTTGGGGATGGCGACACAATGATCTCTCCTTCGATGAGTTGCATCGGCTGCATCGTCTCTGGCAAGGCAAGGAATTCTGCGGCGGTCGTGCGTGTCTGGGTGGTGTCAAGCATAAAAACGCTCCTCGCTATTCTAAACACATTGTAACGAGATTCCGGCGCAATTTTGCGCTGGTGCTAGGATTCATTGCACGTTGATGCAACCAGCGGACGCGCCGTTGGATTTTCCTGCGAGACGAATCAGGCACTGGATTTCTAATGTGACATTGGCGTAGATGCTGTTGGCGAATCAAAATAGGAGATGATCCGTAGGGGCGCAATGCCTTGCGCCTCCACAAAAAAGACACGCCGACCCTAGATAAAATCAATTCGCCAACAGCATCGGCGTACTATTCACCACTCCGCGACACTGCCATCCGCTTGCCGCCACACGGGGTTACGCCATGTGTGCCCGATCTGCGCCGCCGCCCGCACAGCCTCCTCGTTGATTTCGATGCCCAAACCGACGCCTTGCGGGATCGGCACAAAACCGTCGGCATATTGGAACACCGTCGGATCGACCAAATAATCGAGCAAGTCGTTGCCTTGATTGTAATGAATGCCGAGGCTTTGCTCTTGGATAAAGGCATTGTGCGACACCGCATCGATTTGCAAACAGGCAGCCAGCGCGATCGGTCCCAGTGGGCAGTGGGGTGCCAACGCGACATCATACGCCTCCGCCAGCGCCGCAATCTTGCGCGTCTCGGTGATGCCGCCCGCGTGCGACACATCGGGCTGAATGATATCGACCACGCCGTCTTCCAGCAGCCGCCGGAAGTCCCAGCGCGAAAACATGCGCTCGCCAGTGGCAATCGGCGTCGAAGTGTGGTTGGCGATCTCGCGCAGCACCTCGTTATTTTCGGGCAGCACCGGCTCCTCGATGAACATCAGGTGATAGGGTTCCAGCGCGTGCGCCATCACCTTTGCCATCGGTTTGTGGATGCGCCCGTGAAAATCGACGCCGATATCGAGTTTTGACCCGAAGGCGTCGCGCAACGCTGCCACCCGTTCCACCACCGCGTCCACCTTCGCGAACGAATCAATGTAGTGCATTTCTTCCCCAGCGTTCATCTTGACGGCGCTAAAACCCGCGTCTAGCCGCTCTTGCGCCGCCCTCACCACTTCCGCCGGACGGTCGCCGCCGATCCACGAATAGACGCGGATACGGTCGCGCACGGCACCGCCCAGCATCTGCCAAATAGGCAGCCCATAACGCTTGCCTTTGATATCCCACAACGCTTGATCCACCCCGGCAATGGCGCTCATGGTCACTGGTCCGCCGCGATAAAAACGGGCGCGATATAAGACCTGCCAGATATCTTCGATGCGATCGGGGTCTTGCCCGATCAAATAATCCGCCATCTCGCGCACCGCCGCCGCGACGGTGGCGGCTTGCCCCTCGACAATCGGTTCGCCCCAGCCGGAGACGCCCTCGTCGGTGGAAATCTTCAAGAACAACCAACGCGGCGGCACGGTGAATAATTCCAGTCCAGTAATTTTCATGCGCTGAAGTCCTTTGGTAAAAAAATAGAGGCATGGGCAGCATGTAGGGTGCCCTTCCCCTATAGTATAAGTCGAATCTGAGCAATTACGGCGGAACCTATAAAAAAAGGGTGCATTTCACTGTGGCGCATCGCTATGATCTCATAACAGAACGCTGAATCTAAGCCTGTGACGCAGGGGGTTCAAACGGGCGGACATACGGCGCACAAACGGGTAAAGTCAGGAAACGATCCGCGTGCGCGCCTAGTCCGCACCCTACGATTCGTGATGAGGAAACCCTTCAGGTCGGCGACCCCTAAAAACAATCGCGATCCCCGCGCTGGATCGGGTGCCCACAACGGGGTGTGTCGTAGGGTGCGGACTAGGCGCTGGTCGAGATATTGCCAACCCTCTACGTTCCCGCGCCGTATGTCCGCCCGTTTGAACCCACAGATTCCCCTGTACCATGACGAGCGCATTTTGCACCAAAGTGAAATGCACCCTAAAAAAAGGCGGCTCATCCAGTTGAGCCGCCTCGCTGTGGCCCGTCGGCAAGCCGCTGAGCGTCACTTAGCCCGCTGGTGTTGGCGATGGCGTCGCCGCTCCACACCGCCGCGCCGCCCGCTGTCGGGCGCAGTTGCACATGGACGCTAACGATATGCTGGTTGGTAGGTGGGGTCGGGCGGCTTTCGAGGCTCAGTTGCAGCGTGAGCGTAGCAGGCATGAATGCCGACTCGTAAGCACCCATATCGACCGTCATGTTTTGGATACGGGCGTTGCCCGCCAAGTCGGTCGTGATGCCATCGGGGATCAGGCTGTTGTCGCCGGCGTTGATGGCGCTACTGACATTCGCGCGCGTGAGATTGCCGTTGAGCGCGGGATCACCCGTCAAGTTATTGGTGTTCGTGCCGTTGATGCAGCTCAAGTCAGCTTCGATCGTAACTGCTCAGGCTGAAAAACGGTCGGTAATAAAGGGAGAAATGACCGTT
>JBBRTY010000271.1:0-5927 GCA_038248285.1 Aggregatilineales bacterium | reverse complement strand
GAGATCGTTGGTGGGGCGGATTAGGCGCTTGTCAAATGTTATCAACTCACATTGTCCCCGCGCCGAATATCCGCCCGTTGAAACCCCACATTTCCCCCGGTACCATGACGAGCATATTTTGCACTAAAGTGAAATGCACCCCGCGCCAAACGGTCAAATTTCCACATCATGATGGCATCAAACTTTTTTTGTGCTGCCGCCTCGCGCATGGCTTGGAAACCTTCACGGTCTACATTCCAACCAGTACGATCCGCATCGGTGTAGACGGCAACCACTTGCCCGCCGCGTGCTGTTATTTCGCGCCGGCACATGAATTCTTGTGAATCTAAAGTGGTCTCGCTTCGTGAATCAACGGATGATCGGGCATAGATGGCATAGCGGATGGGGTGATCAGTGGTTACGATCTGTTCATAGTGTTTTTGCTTAGGCATGAGCGCGTTTCCAGTCGATTTGTATCAGATATTTTTGATACCAAAGATGATACTATATATACCTTATCATTGTCAACTGTTTGATACACTTTGATCTGAAATACAGACTCAATCTACACGGGTTATACGGATATCTTATGAATTGGCTTAAGCAACGGCGCGAAGAAATAGGCATCCTAAGTCAAGAGGAGTTGGCTGCAAAATTGCAGTTACAGGGGGTGAATGTCGTTCGTGCGACTGTTTCAGCTTGGGAGAATGATCGGAATAAACCGCCGCTCAAAGACCCTGCTTTTCGGGTGGCGCTGGCGGCGGTCTTGCGGTTGAGTGAGCCTGAACTCTTGAGAAAAGCCGGTTTTGGTATAGAGATCGCGCATACCGAAGCAGGGGAACGGGGAGCCAATATTATTGATGGCTTGCCGCCGGATCAACAGCGGTTGGCGTTACGACTATTGGAGCAATTCATTGTGCGGGAGGCGGGGGAGTAGTCGAAGCCTAAAAAATTGCTCGGAAAAACTTTTAGCCCGTTGGTCATAGCTGTTGGAGCAATTGATCATCACTCCCGAAGTAGGTATTTCGCAATTGAACAGGGTTCCCTTACGGCGCGTGTTGCTGATCCTGAGCGTAGTCCTGACAGTGGGCGCGCTTTTATTTTTCCTCAATTTCACTGCCACCAACCCCACGGGCAGACGGTATTCCAGCCAGATGCCGATCTTGCAGGGTAGCCCGAATGACATTGGCGCAAGCGCTGAAATCATTTTAGCGGATGATCTGGGCGTGCCGAAGAATAACGCCAACTTTGACGGCGTGATCCCCGATTTCATCACCGAAGGTTATATGGGCGAGTCGAAAAACTGCGCTGATTTGCCGTGTGAGTATCGCGGGCAATTCGAGAAATTGCTCACGTTAGCGGCAGATAGCGGACGCCCTTTATGGATTTACACGCGCGTGGATACCCGCATCCCGGCGGATATGATGGCGCAAGTGGCTGCGACTGGCGGGGCGATCATCCCATATTTTACGGTGCCGGGCTATGTCGATCCGTTGGATCAATGGGCATGGGCTAGTTTGCTTGTGGGGATCGGCGTCTCATCATTTTTCGGGGCATGGGAATTAGTAATTTTCACGCGGCAAGGGGGTTCCCTTAAGGCTTGGGTACAAAAGGAAGAAATGATGGCAAAATTCAACCAAAACCGACTGCTCCTCCTTGGCGTGGTCATTATCCTCGGCGCGGTCTTGATCAATATTGGACCTTTCCGCAGCCTGCTTGCGAATATCGAGACCATTGCTGCTATCATCTTTTACACGTTGGGGGCATTGTGGTTTTTTAAGCAGTTATAAATCTAGGGTCACATAAAGATCGAGCCACAGATCAAACGGCGAGAGGGGACAGCGCTTAAGTTTAGGCATTGTCCCCTCTCTTCACCCCCACACCTTACAGGTTATCCCCGCTCAAAAAGTCATCCAACGCGCGTTTGGCGATGCGATAGCTATCGCCCATGCGCGCCGCCCCCAAGCGGTTACTCTCGATCAACGCCAAGACCTCGGCTTCGCTCACGCGCAAATACGCCGCCGCCTCGCTCAGCGTCATCACCAGCGGGGGCGCTGCCGCCGCCGCCGACACCCTGCCGCTATTCATCGGCATGGACATGCCCCTGACGGTGCTGTTGTTGCCCGTAGGGGTTCCCCCCTTGGGGATAGTATAAATGTTGTATACCGCCAAGCCGACAGCGATCAACAACGTGACCAGTTCAATGAGGGTGGCGGTCAAAAAGACATCCGACAATGCCGCATTGCTCAACGGATCAAGGTCGGCGGTGATGCTATCGGGCGAGACACCGCTCAACAGCAGCACTCCGGCACAGGCACCGATCACCACCGGAGCCATCAGGATAAGGGCAATGGCGCGGCTCTTGTCGCGTGGGACGATCCGCTCGGCGAAACGAAATTCACCTTTGAAAAGCAAGAACAAACCGATCAGAAAGCTCAAGCCGCTGCACATAGGCGTTTCTGTTTCCTATAGAATTGACGAGTTCAAGACGGCATACTTAATCGACGAAGCGATATTTTAACAATGTCCATAGGGCAATAGGGGCGTCTGTCCATTTGATCTTCTTGCCCTCGCTCCACTCGCGTCCGTTGTACGAGATCGGCACTTCGTAAATGCGAATGCCTTGTTTTAAGACCTTCGCCGTAAATTCTGGTTCAAACTCGAAGCCGCGCGCGTGGATTTTCATCCCCCGCACCACCTCGGCACGGAACACCTTGTAACAGGTTTCCATATCGCTAAGGATGGCGTTGTACAAGATATTGGTGGAGAGAGTCAACGATTTGTTGGCGACCATATTCCAAAAATTCATCGCTTTGCGCGGTCCGCCCAAAAAGCGCGAGCCATACACGACGGGGCTGATGCCTTCTTGCAACGGGCGCAGCAAAATCGGGTAATCGCGCGGGTCGTATTCGAGATCGGCATCTTGAATCAGGAAAATCTCGCTGGTGGCGTGTTCAAAGCCGGTGATCAAAGCCGCACCTTTGCCGCCATTGCGCTCGCGGTAGATGATCTTCACCAGCGGATCCGCTTGTGCTTCAAGCCGCTGGAGGATCTCGCGCGTGCCATCGGTAGAACCATCATCAACAATCACGATCTCATCAACGACGCCCACCTCCTTGACGCGCTCCAGCACATCCTCAATCGTGTTGACTTCGTTATAACAGGGGATGATCACGCTCACAGTTAAGCGTTGTTGGGGGATATTGCGCGTTTTTTTGGTCGTCATGGCATTCTGCATTAAACTGCCTCGTTGATGGGCATGGAAGAGATTAACCTGATAAAAGCTTCAAGATTATAACACATCCCCTCAATGACTATGCTACACTTGAAGGGTATTTACCTTTTTTGAAAATGTTGAGGCATCATAAATCATGATGAGACTCTCGGCTTTAATGCTCCTCTTGCTGCTCCTCACGGGGTGCCAACTGACACAGGCAGATATCACGCCTAGCCCCACCCCGCTCGAGGCGACCGCGCCAGTCGCGACCGCCCCTGCCATTGAGGGTGTGCCTGATACGACGGCAGAAGTCACCACCGAGTCGGTTCTGTTCCCGACCGAGACCGGCGCGCCGCGCATGACGACCGCCCCTAGCACGATCATGCTGGGCGGCGTGTTGACATGGATCGGCAGTCGCGAGGTGCCGGCGCTCAATAATCGCACCGCCCAAATCGCTGTGATCGGCACCGATGGGGCGATCTCCAATCTTCTTGAGGTGGAGGATGCTGGACGCCCGGCGGAAGCTTGCGGCGAACGGGCGACTTCGCCCGATGGCAGCTTGTTCGCCTTTTATAATGGCGGGGATCGCGGCACGCTCCACATGATGCGCGGGATGCAGCCCCCGGTCGTGATGGGCACGGTCGAATATTTGACGTGTTTGGGCATGGGCACCTTCGTCTATTCGCCTTCGGGCGGGCGCTTTGCTTATCTCGATTATGAGCGGGGCGCGACCCGGAACGACTTCACCGATGGCGTCTTGCGCGTTTTCGACAGCATCTCGCTGGCACAGGTGGCATCGTTTGAGCAGGTCGTCGCCTATGATTTGGGCGAAACCGACGCCGCCTACTTGCGGTTTTTCGCCAATGCCCAGGGCGTCGCCGATGAAGCTTCGGTCAATGTGTGGGATGGCACCAACGAGCGTGAGATCGCCACACTCACCCCCACCGAGCCGAACTGCCGCTTTACGACAGGGCAGATTCTGCGCCCTGATGATGAGATTTTGCTATTGATGGGGCAGCGCTGTTTGACCGCCAACGCCGTCACCCGATGGGTGCTGTACAGTGTGCGCTCACAGGACAACACGGTGACGTTGGTGGACAGCGACCAACAACCGGGGGCATTTGTCACTTTTGCGCGCACCAACACCCTTCTGCTTTCGCCCGACCGCGCCACCGCTTATTTCACCGTGCCTGATGGCATCGCGGGGAACACCGTCGCCCTGGCGGCGATTGCGCTGGCGGACATGAGCATCAGCGTGCCGATCCCGCGCCAAGCGGTATACCCCAATTTCAGCGGCACTGTCAACGCGACCCCGCGCTTGTCGGCGGATGGAGAGCATTTGGCGTTGGTGGTCACATCGCCCAACAATGACAATCAACTGGTCATCGTCACGCTCAACACCCCCGCCGCGACCCCCATCAGCATCAGTGCTGGCTCGCGCCAAGATACTATCTCGGCGCTAAGCTTCGACCTGACGGGCGGCACGGTTTATTATGTGGGCGGCGGCGCGGACAATGGCGTGTATGCGCTGGATACGATGTTGGGCACCACACGGCGGATCGCACGCGGGCAATTTGGGGATGCTCTCGCCCTCGCCGGCGATCAGATCGCGCTGCTCGATACCCGCCGTGTGACTGATCCTGCGCCCTTGGCATTCTTGGATTTGGTACTCGTCAACAGCACCACCGGAGCCAAACGCACGATCTTTCAAGGGGAACGGATCGAGGGTGGCGGCAGCACGTATGCGGTGCCCTTGACGTGGCGATAGGAGCCACATGTACGCCAATGTCGCCGTCAATGCTCCGGTCGATGCCACTTTCGATTATCACCTGCCGCCGGAACTGATCGGCAAGATCGCGCCCGGTCACTTGGTGCAGGTCGAGTTTCGCACGGCGATGGAACCCGCCATCGTCTTGTCACTCAGCGAGACGAGCGCGATCCCCCGCACCAAGCCGGTGATCGCGCGTCTCGATCCCGAACCCGTCGTGACCGAAGCCCAGATCGCTTTATCGCGCTGGTTAGCAGCACATACCTTGGCGGCGCTCAATACCTGCTTGTGGCTGTGGTTGCCCCCCGGTTTGACCGGACACCACGAGATCATCGTGTCGCTGCTGCCGGATGCGAATCGGGCGGCGGTGCAGACCCCCCTCGAACGCGAGATCGTCGCGTTGTTGACCGAACGCGGGGAATTGCGCGGCAAGCAATTGACGCATCTTTTGGCGGGCGAGGCGTGGCGTCCAGCGGTCGAAACACTGGTCAAGGATGGCGTCCTCAGCAAAGAGTCGATTTTGACCCCGCCCCGGGTGCGCCCTCGTGTGCTGCAAGTGGCGGCGCTGGCGATCCACCCGTCTACGATTGAGAGCGCTGTCGAAGCGTTGCCGGTGCGCCCGCTTACCAAAATAAAGTTCATCCGCATCTTGAATGTGTTGGCGCGCAGTAGCGAGACGCAAGAAGCTCTTGATGTCAGTTGGGTGTATGCCCAAACCGACAGCGCCGCCCCCGACCTCAAAAAACTAGAAGCGGCGGGCTTGATCCGCTTGGGCGAACGCGGCGAATGGCGTGACTCGACAGCGGGCTGGACCTTTGCGCCCGTGCTGCCGCCGCGCCTGACCCCCGAACAAGCTACGGCATGGCAGGTGATTCAGGCGGCCCAAAACGACACCGATCCCGAGGGGGCGCGGCCATTTTTGCTGCATGGCGTGACGGGCAGCGGCAAGACCGAAATTGATTT
>JBBRTY010000270.1:0-5930 GCA_038248285.1 Aggregatilineales bacterium | reverse complement strand
GTTTGATTCCGCAAATCAAATTTTCAGCAACCCAATATAGGGATTACTTTCTAATACCAAAATAAAATCAGTGAATCATGGATTGGGTGAAACAAAAACATAAACAGCGAGTGGGATGGTAAAAACGTTCAATTGCTCGCATCAAGATCTGACGAAAGAGAACAAAACGAAGTAGTGAAGGAATAAGCTCATGGCGTCCTTTGCCAGGACGGCGGGTGAACAACCAGATCGCCAATACCCAGACATTTTGCATTAGCAGTCCTAAACCTAAGAGGAAAACCGCAGCGCCCGATTGCGAGAGTTGGTGAGTACCTTCACTTGGCGCAGGATGCGGTAGGATGCCTCAACTCCAAAGCGACGACAATATTTGCTGAGCACTTGGTTGGGTGTCCAGTCGAGCAATGCCGTCACAAATGCCAGACACTTGAGTCGATTACGTTTCGTTTTGGGGTCGTAGACGCGAGTGTTGACCAGCACCAAGCGGGCGGGTGTACCATCAGTGAATCTGTAGTCGGTGGTAAAATTCCCGCGCCCTCGACTTAAGATCTATCGACTCCACATAATTTAGTCTATTTTGAAGCATTTGTTAATAATTGGGAAAGCATCACTTTGATAGTACGCTGCCATCCCTCTTCAAGGGATACCTGTGGCTGAAAACCGAGACCGCGCAGCTTTGCGCCACTATAGGTCTCGCTTTGCGTCAGTTGCGCCAGATTTTCGCTCGTCAATGGCGACCGTTTTCCAATCAAGCCTAAGCCCATCTCCATCAGTGTTGCGCCGGGTTGAATGATCGCTTTTGGAAGCGTAATACGTGGGCGGTGCTTGCCAAAGGCATCGTAAATGGCATCAAAGATCATCGCCATTGAAACGGCATCATGAGCGACAAGGTTATAAACCTGACGGATGCTTTCAGGGTATTGGGCAACCAGTAAAGCCGCCCGGGCGGCATCTTCTACATAAGTGAGACTGCGCACATTTTTGAGATCACCGACCGGCAAAAATAGTCCTCTTTGTATGCCCATCAAGAGATAACGCCACGATCCTCGTAGATGCGCCCCGTAAATCGGCGATAACCGTAACACCGTCGTCGCCATATGATCAAGAGCGGCACGCTCGCCCGCCAATTTGGTGATCGCATATTCGGTTTGCGGATTGACCGAGTGGTCTTCGGTAATCGGTTGTGCGCTGTTCACCCCGTACACTTTAACGGTACTGAAATAGATAAGCTGTTGCACGCCGGCACGAGCGGCTTCTTCCGCAACTATCTGCGTTGCGCCGACATTGACGCGCTCGTATTCTGCCCGCAGTTTGGGTGATGGATTGGTGATGTGTAAGAGTGCAGCGAGGTGAAAGACTTGCTGCACATCACTCATCGCGGCGCGCACGGTTTCCCGATCACAGACATCGCCGGTGATAAACTCCACACTATCGGAAAAGATGGACGAGGCGGGTTGATGACGGCTAAGTACGCGCACCCGATACCCATGCTGGAGCAGTTCGGCAACCAGCGCCGGACCAACCGCGCCGGTCGCGCCGGTCACTAAAGCAAATGGCTGCATCCCCTTCATGATTTTATTGCTCGAAGCAATTGATCCCCTTGGATGCTGACCGCTTGACGCGAAAACCGTTGCTCAATCACCCGTCGTCCATTCATGCCATAGTCGCGATACATATCGCGCTGCGCAAACATATGACGAATGCCAGCTTCTAATGCATCGACGTCATCAGGGGGAACTGCCAAGCCACACTGCGCGTCTTGAACAATAGCCACGATTTCTGAATCAAGGTCAACCGATACCAGCGCCGGACGTCCACTCGCCATAATGGTATAGATTTTGGAAGGAATCGTCGTCTTTGCCGTGCCAGCAATAAGCGGCACCAAACTCACATCACCGGTAGCGTAAATATCGGGCACGACATGACGCGGTTGATAAGGAAGTAAGGTGACATTGGTCAAGTGTTTTTCGGCAATTTGTGCTTCGATGTAAGCCCGACGCGCCCCATCCCCGACGATCAGGAAATGAATTTGCGTCATGTCAACGAGGCGTTGCATCACTTCGGTGATGGTGTCGAAGCTCTGCGTCATCCCAATATTGCCCGCATACAGAATCACATACTTGTCCACCAACCCATATTGATTGGCAAGGGCATTATCTTTGGAACCGGGTTGGATAAAATCGGCATCGACAAAATTAGGGATGGTGACGACTTTTTGCGGACTAATACCTTGTTTGATGACATGTTCGGCGAACATGTCCGAGATCGTCACGATGCGCCATGAGCTGTCATAAACGAATCGCTCCATCCGTTTCAGAATTTTATAGAGTGTGGACTGTTCCGAGAGAATTCCCATCTGTACCATTAAGGCTGGGTATATTTCTTGGACGTTATAGATGAATTTCCCGCCTTTCATCACCGCCAACATCCAGCCAATCACACCAATGGTCAGAGGTGGCGATGGCGCAATGACCACATCTTGACGACCGATCAGAAATAATCCCAGGATTAAGCTGAGTATGTGGAAAATCAGATAATCGCGTAGGCGGTTACTCGTGCCTTCCCCTTTACGCGGCATCACAGTATGAATGACACGCATTCCATGATGACTACTGGTATAGTACATGCCAAAGCAATGCCGCTTGAGCGGTTGCTTTGCCTCCGCATCAAGATCACGATTATAGTGCGGTTGCGTCGTCAGGATGACGATTTCATGCCCATATCCTCGTAAGTCTTGCGCTAGTTCCGAGAGCAGTTGCGAGGTCGAAACGCCATCTGGCGCAAAAACCAGCGTGTGGATTAAGATTTTCGCCATCAGGATAAGTTGAGGGCTTCTGGGGCAGGACTTTTCTTACAGAAGAAGTTCCCCAAGACCAAAACATCCATTTTCGTACGCAAATAGCAATCAACTGCTTCAACAGGATTGCAGATGATGGGTTCGTTCTCGTTGAAGCTAGTGTTGATCAGCACGGGGATGCCTGTACGGTCGCCAAACGTCTTGACCAAATCATAGTACAGCGGGTTCTCATCGCGCGAGACAGATTGCAAACGCCCTGTATCATCGACATGGCGAACAGTCGTCAATCGTTCACGCCATTCCGCTCTAATCTTATAGACATGCAACATGTACGGGGATGAGTGATGATACTCAAAAATCTCATCCTGACGTTCTGCCAAGACGACAGGCGCAAATGGGCGAAACCACTCACGCCGTTTAATGCGCGCATTCAGGATGTCTTTCATGTCTGCGCGTCCGGGATGGGCAAGGATCGAGCGATTGCCGAGCGCGCGTGGTCCCCATTCCATGCGTCCCTGAAACCAACCGATGATATTTCCCTGCTCGATTTCGCTGCTGGTGGCAACGAGCAAGTCTTCGCGCGAAAGTTCGCGGTACTCGACCTTCGCCGCCTCTAGCGCGGCTCTCATTTCATCTATGCTGTATTCGGGTCCAAGGAAGGCATTGCTCATGACATAGCGTTGTTTTTCGTGAAGAACCGATTGGCTGACGTAAAGCGCCGCGCCGAGGGACAAGCCCTCATCACCGGCCGCAGGTTGAATACATGTTTCCCGAAACGGGGTTTGCTCGAACATTTTGCCATTGGCAACACTGTTGAGGACGACCCCGCCCGCCATGACGATACGCTCTGTAGGCACCTGCTTATAAAGGACATTGAGCATGTGCATGTAGACTTCTTCAAAGCGCGCTTGAAGGCTATATGCCAAGTCCATATCACGCTGGGTGATCTCGGTCGATGGATCACGCGGTTTACCAAACACATCCACCATATGGTCGGAATAATGTCGAAGTAGCGTCATTTCGCCCTTATCGTTCATCTCCACCCCTTGGTTGGATCCGAACGGCAGGAAATACTTGGGATTCAGCTCAAAAGCATCTTCGGTTAGGGCGATGATGTCCTTAAAAATTGCGGTATAAGCGGGCTTTCCGTAAGGCGCAAGCCCCATCACTTTGCCTTCATCGCCATATTTGCCATAGCCAATGAACTGGCAAACCATCGTATAGAGTGAGCCGAGCGATTGCGGGACATACACCCGCTGCTTCACTTTGATTTCTTGACCCACACACTCTGTCAACATACAAGTGACGAAATCCCCGGAACCATCGACGCTGAAACCGGCAGCATAATCCCAAGGCGAGATAAAATAAGCGCTGGCGATATGGGCAAGATGATGCTCGACATTCACTTGTTCAAAGCGCAAATCATTCGGGTTCGCGCCACAGTCTTCCACAAACAAGGTTTTGAGATCGCCAAGGGCTTCACGCGCGCCCCGGATTTTGAGCAAGTTCAGGAGCTTACTGGGGTTCCTGAGGACGTATTCCAATTTTTTCGTGACATTTGCGCTGGCGTCGCGTCCGATTGCCACATAATCAATATCTTTAAAGGTGACATTGCCGATTTCCAACACCTTCAAAATACTGAGGCTCGGAAATCCGGCATAATATTTGATGCGGTTAAGGCGTTCTTCGCCAATGGCTGCAACGGGGATGCCATCGATCACGAGCGCTGCCGATGAACCTGCATGATGTGTATTGATACCCAGGATGACAGCCATGTCTATAAACCCCTCAACTGGTATGAGAATAGCAAGCTACGCGAAAGAGAATGTACCATATTTCTGGGAAAGAGGAAACTGTGATTAGGCAGTACGCCAGGGTAATCGCTTCAAAAGGTAGGTGGGGGGGGATAATTTGGTAAAAAACAGGGAGTCCCGCCATGAGCAATAACTTCATAACCAGTCTGGGAGAATGCTTCAGCGACCTAGCCGACCCGCGTGTACAGGGACGGTGTGACCATAAACTGACGGATATTCTTATCATTGCGGTGTGTGCCGCCTTGTACGGGGCGGATAGATAGGTCGGGGTGGAAACGGTGGCACGAGCAAAAGAAGCGTGGTTTCGTCAGTTTCTGAATCTGGAGAATGGGATACCGTCTCATGACACGTTTGGGGATGTGTTTGCCAAAATTGAGAGTGAGGCGTTTCAGACACGTTTCATGCACTAGGTGGAGGCGGTGTTTCGGGTGACAAGGGATAGGTCATCGCGCTGGACGGCAAAACCCTACGCGGTAGCCACAAGCGTGGGGCGGGCAAGGAAGCAATCCACTTAGTAAACGCTTGGGTGATCAGCAATGGTGTCGTCCTTGGGCAATGGAAAGTGGACGGCAAGAGCAACGAAATCACGGCTATTCCAGAATTGCTGCGCCTGCTTAATGTCTCAGGGTGCATTGTGAGGATTGGCGCGATGGTATGTCAGAAGCAGATTGCCCAGACCATCCGCCATGAGAAAGCCGATTACATCCTACAGGTAAAGAACAACTAGAGCAATCTCAAGCAGGATGTGACCTTTGGCGAAGACCATTCTCGTATCCGCAACGAGGACAGCGCTGAAAACATAGCGGTCTGCGTTCGATTGCTCTCAATCTACTCAAACGCGACCCTTCCAAAAGCAGTCTGCGCCAGAAGCGTTTTCGTGCCGCCATGGATAATGATTTTCTTCTCCACCTTATCACTCAGTTTTGGAGCGATTACCCTGTTATGGCATGGAAGACAGCGTGTTCAGAAGCGCGCCGGTTATGTAGGTTTCGGCTCGTGGGGTGATTTGTTGGTTAGTTCGGTGAAAAAACGCCTCGTATCTTCAATCGAGGACGTGTCGCGGATGTAGTTTGCGCTGTAGTCTCGCGCGGCTTTACCCATTATCGTGATGCTTTCTTCGTCGGCGTCAATCAGCTTTTGAATCGCATCAATGAATGATTCAGGATGATCAAGGGGTAGCGCCCAACCTGCACCACTATCTTGCACGCTGTTCCAGGGTGTTTGATCGCTGATCAGAACAGGGCAACCCGCACACAGTGATTCAAGAATGATATGGCCGAAGTTTTCCCCCAAGGTAGGCAGGAGCAGAAGATGGTATCGAC
>JBBRTY010000269.1:0-5947 GCA_038248285.1 Aggregatilineales bacterium | reverse complement strand
TTAATAAATGATTGTAGAGTTGTTAGCCTTTGAAGCCCATCTACGACATAGCGTCGTGCTTTTGTGTCTTCGTTATCGTCATCATCAAGCGCAAGCATAATTCCGGGGACGGGCAATCCCAAAAGGATTGATTCGATAAATTGAGATGCTTGTATTGGTTTCCAGACGTAAGCACGTTGAAAATCAGGGATGAAGATATCGTTACGTTCTAATCTTTTCATTAACCCTTCAACATCAAAATCAGTTCCAAAGCTAGAAACTCGATAGCGTGTAAGTGGCGGTAGAGTTTCGCTTTCCGCAGCATCTTCCGCCGTATCATCATAACCAGTTTGCAGATTTTCGATCATTTTTTAGCCTCTAAAAACTTCGTGCCGGACTCAGATTATTATAGCTTACTAAACCTCTAAATTAAAGTGAAGTTCATGAGCGCACATTTCACGTCACCTATTGCGCGGGCGGCGCGCGCTGTGCTAGAGTGCTGCATACTGGCAACTAGGCAAACGAGATTCCGCTATGAATCCAAATGACCTCACCAACAGCAAACGTTTAGGGGGCTGGCGAGGATTCCGCAAACAACTCCCCTACCTCCCGCGCGCTTTACGACTGGTCGCCGATGCCTCCCAAGGGTATATGATCCTGTGGGGCGGGCTGCTGATCGTGCAAAGCATCCTGCCCGTGCTGCTGGTGTTGTTGACGCGCGACGCCATCAACAGCCTCGTCGCTTTGATCGAAGCCGATTGGGCACCCGCCGCGCTGAGCATCACGATCAATACCTTTGTGCTGTTGGCGGTGGTGCAGATCAGCGGCGAACTGTCGGGCAGTGCAATGGCGTTTGTCCGCAACGCGCAAAGTGAACGGGTGCGCGATGCGTTGGTGCTGCGCATTCAAAATAAAGCGCTCTCGCTCGATCTTCGGTTTTTCGAGACACAGGCATATTATGACCTGCTCCATCGCGTCCGCATTGACGCCCTGATGCGTCCATTGAGCTTGTTAGAAAATGTCGGCTTGCTGATTCGCTCCGTCCTTTCGTTGACGGGCATGATCGGCTTGCTGGTCAGTTATTCGCCCTTGTTGCCGTTGGTCTTGGTGATCGGCGGGTTGCCGGCGTTGTGGTCGGGCATACGCTATAGCCGTCATCTCAATGCGTGGCGGGTCGAAGCCACCCAACGCGAGCGGTTGAGTACCTACTATGGCATGATCCTCAACGAGCAGGGTACCGCCCAAGAAGTGCGCTTATTTTCGCTGGCGGCGCATTATACCGACAAGTTCACCGCGTTGCGGGACAAAATTCGGGCGGAAAAGATGGTGCTGGCGCGCGGAAAAATCTTGACCGACCTGTTCGCGACGGGAGTCGGCTTGGTGGTGGTCGCCGGGGCGCTGGTGTGGATGGGCGCGCAAGCCGCCGCTGGATCGGCAACCCTCGGTGACTTGGGGGCCTTTTATCAGATTTTTCGGCAAGGGCAGGGGCTATTTGGGGCATTGATGGGGAGCGCGGGCGATATCTTCCAAAATGTCTTGTTCTTGGATGACCTGTTCACCTTCCTTGACTTGACGCCCCACCTTGATGAAGTGTCGGCGCAAGGAGTACATCCGGCGTTGCGTCTGGAACACGCCATTGAGGTGCAAAATATCTCGTTCACTTATCCGGGCAGCAACCGCGCGGCGTTGCAAAACTTCTCGCTGACTATTCCAGCGGGCACTATCCTCGCCATCGTCGGCGAAAACGGACAGGGCAAAACCACGCTCATGAAGCTGCTGTGCCGTTTTTATGACCCCGACGACGGACGGATTTTGTGGGATGGCGTCGATATTCGCGAGCTGCCGTTGGGGCAACTGCGCCGTTCGATTGCCATGCTGTTCCAGACGCCGATCCGCTATATGGAGACGGTGCGCCACAACATCGCCGTCGGGGATATCAATGCCGCACCGAGCGACGACGCGATTTATGCCGCCGCCCGCGCCTCGTCCGCCGATGCGGTGGTCGGCAGCTTGCCGGATCGCTATGACACGACGCTCGGCAAATGGTTTGGGGGCGAAGAATTGAGCGTGGGGCAGTGGCAGCGCATCGCGCTCGCCCGTGCCTTCCTGCGCGATTCGCCGATGATCATCCTTGACGAGCCGACCAGCGCGATGGACTCGTGGGCGGAAAACGATTGGCTGTCGAAGATGCGCGACCACGCAACGGGGCGGACGCTGGTCATGATCACGCATCGCTTCACGACGGCGATGCTGGCGGATCGCATCTACGTGATGCAGAACAGCCACATCATCGAGCAGGGCACTCATGCCGATCTGCTGCTCAAAGACGGGGTCTATGCGGCGTCGTGGCACGAGCAGATGCGCCGTGCCGATGAGTCACAGACGACGCCGGCGTGATTTACAGCAGCAGCACAAATTTGCCTAGCGATTCGCGCCCCTCAAGGGCAGTGTGCGCCGCCGCTGCGTCTGCCAGCGCGAACTCGCGGTCAATTGCCGGATGCAGCCACCCGTCCGCGATCCCCGCGAACACCGCGCCCGCCCGTCGCAGCAGTTCCTCGCGCGTCAGTAAATAATGCCCCAATGACGGACGGGTGACGAACAACGATCCTAAGCCGTTGAGCCGCGCCAGATCAAACGGTGGGACGGGTCCGCTGGCGGCACCAAACAAGGCAAGCAACCCCCGCGGCTTGAGCGACTTGAGGCTTTGCTCAAAGGTCGTCGCCCCGACCGAGTCGTACACCACATCAACCCCCACGCCGTCGGTGAGACGCCGAGTCTCGATCTCAAAATCCTGTTGGGTATATAGGATGACGGCATCCGCCCCGACCCCGCGCGCGATCTCGGCTTTTGCTTCGGTAGAGACGGTGGCGATCACCCGTGCGCCCCGTTGTTTCGCCATCTGCACGATCAATTGTCCGGTGCCGCCCGCCGCCGCATGGACGAGGGCGGTGTGTCCGGCGTGCAGGGGGAAGGTCGCATCGGTTAAATAGTGGGCGGTCATGCCCTGCAACATCACCGCCGCCGCCAGTTTGAGACCGACCGACGGCGGCACTGGCACCAGCTTGTCGGCGGGCACGATCACGCTTTCGGCATAGGCACCCGGTGTCATCGCGAAAGCGACAGGATCGCCAACCCTAAACAGCGTGACATCCGCGCCAAGGGCATCGACCACGCCCGCGCCTTCGGAGCCGGGGGTATAGGGCAAGGGCACGGGGTAGCGCCCGCGCCGCTGATAGGTATCAATGAAGTTGACCCCGGCGGCAGTTAAGCGCACACGCACCTGTCCGGCGGCAGGATCGGGCGTGGGCAGGTCGTCCAACTGTAAGACGTGGGGGTCGCCATATTCGTGGAAACGGATCGTTTTCATGGGCTTTTCTTCTCACTGCTCAAACGATGAGACCTAATCATAGCGCAATCACCGCCTCTTGACTTCTACGGGGGATGCACTACACTGCACACTACTGAACAGTACGGAACACCTCATTACTTTTTTGAGGAGGACGCGCCGTTTGCGCGAGAAAAGAATCCTATGTCCATTCCCAATAATTCCATCACTGTCTATTACAATCCCGAACTGGGCGACATCAAGGCGCAGATCGCGTGGTTGATCGCCAATGGCGACGCGAAATATCAACAACGCAGCCGTTCGTATATTTGCGCTCTGGCGCTTGCTGAGTGGCTAGAAGACAAAGCCAAAGCCGTCAAGAATATCGAGATCAAGAAGTATGTCGATAGCGCCCCGCGTGAAGAAGCGCTGCAATTCGTCCACAGCCCCAAGACCTACAACATCAAGGCGCGCATCGGCGATTTGAAGAAGCTGAATCGTGACTTGAACGCCCGCAGCGAATCGACCATTTGTTTGATCGCCATTCGTGAATGGCTGAGCAACAAGGGCATCCCCGCCAACCTGCCCCCCCTGAGCGACGACGCAGAATAATTGCGGAACGTTTGTATCTGTGACGTCGGATGCCTCACGGGGCGTCCGGCGCTCATGCCATCCGTTATTGCCCCGCCAAGCCCACTAACTCCGGCGTGATCACCTGTGCGCCCATGCCGAGCAACGCCTGATTTCCCGTCGCGGGCAGGTCGAGCGTGTAGACCGTCCGCCCGTATTCCAAAGCGCGCCGTGCCGCGTGCATCGCCCCACCGTCCAGCGTGGACTCGACCACGATCACCGCTTCGCACAAGCCGGCGATGATGCGGTTGCGCGCCACCAAACGGGGTGCCGTCGGCTCGGCGTCGGGGTGCCCTTCGCTGACGAGCGCCCCCCGCAAGGCGATCACTTGCGCGAGGATGCCGCTTTCACGCGGGTAGAGTTGATGCAAACCGCCCCCCCACACCGCCACCGTCAAGGCGCGTTCGGGGCTGGTGTCCCCGTGTTTGCGCAGCGACAAGGCACCGTGATGCCCGCCCGTATCGATGCCCAGCGCCATCCCGCTGACCACCAAAATATCCCGCGCCGCCAATGCCGCCCCCAACGCGCGGGCTGCCATCGCCCCCACATGGGATGGTGTGCGGGTGCCGATCACCGCTAGGGCGCGGCGTTCCATCCAATCGGTGCGCCCCCGCAAAAACAAAGTCGGCGGCGCATCCGGGATCGCCGCCAGACGAGGGGGATAACCCACCGTCCCCAAGACCAACGGCGTGATCCCTTCCTCTGCCCATGCCGACAGATTCGCCCGCACCCGTTCCACATCCACCTTACGGATCGCCGCCGCCATGACCGCGCCGATGCCGGGCACCCGCCGCAAAGCGTGTTCGTCCGCCGCCAAGATCGCCGCCAGATCGCCGTCAAAATGAGCCGTCAACGCTCGCAAGCGTTTCGCCCCCATCTGTTCGATCAAGCTGAGTCCCACCCACGCCGCATCGACCGTCAAGAGCTTAGTCTTCCTGATAATATTCGATGATCGACAACAACATCGTGTGAATGAAGGTGTTGACTTGGCGGATGAGCGCCGCCCATTCGGGCACACTACGCGGCGGGGTGATCTCCGACCAACTGAGGACGGCGTTGATCACAAAATCGCTGAAATAGAAAAACGCCCGCGTCGCTTGGGGCAGCGTCATGCCCTGATCTTGGAGACGTTCGGCATAATCTTTGCCCTGTCGGATGGCATCGGCAAGCTTGGCGTCGGGCGCGCCCGCCCCCAAATAGCCGCGAATCGATTCCAGCACCGCCCGCCCTTGATCGCGCAGATGTTCGCGCGTGGCTTCGTTCATCAGATGATACCAAGGTTCGTCGCGCAGACTGCCGCCGCCGACCTGCATTCGTGCCTGACCGAGCGCATTTTGGATGATCACCTGCACCTCATGCGGCTGGAGTTCACCTTGCGTGCCGGCGTAGTGCAGCAAATCCGATTTTCGGAAACGCCGATGCCCGCCCGGTGTGCGTCGCGAAGGCACATCGCCTTTATCCGCCCAATTGCGCACCGTCGCCGGGTGGACGCCCAACAAGTTGGCGGCTTGGCGCAAACTGACCCATTCGCTGTCGTTCGATCCCTGCCCGTGCATGATCTTTGCCCCTTCGGTTGTTGTGACCTGTGAGTCATTATAACGGAAATACACTTCCTAAACCCTCGCCCAGTGTCAGCGCCACGGACGGCAAGAATGCCTGTGTAGGGATAGTAGTGGGGTAAACCAGAGTCAACGCACGAAATGTCACTCGATATTCACAAAGGGTCACAAAAACACACAATGGGTGTAACTGCTCAGGCTGAAAAACGGTCGGTAATAAAGGTAGAAATGACCGTTGGCGGCAAATGGGCGGATATTCGGCGCGCGGACTTTCATGTTAACGAACGATTGACAAGCGCCTAATCCGCCCCTACATCCACGTTTCGAGGGGTATTTTCCTTTTATTCTTCACGTCTTCATGCCTCTCTGTTTATTTTATTCTGGTAACTGCTCAGACTGAAAAACGGTCGGTAATAAAGGGAGAAATGACCGTTGGCGGCAAATGGGCGGATAT
>JBBRTY010000268.1:0-5979 GCA_038248285.1 Aggregatilineales bacterium | reverse complement strand
GTTTTGAACTCAACTCGGAAATTCCGAGAGAATTTACACTCACTTCAAATGCACCCCACTGAGACGCTGAGACGGCGGCTAAAGCCGTAAGGCGCTTCATCTACAGCCGCTGAAGCGGCGTAGCTTTCGCGGGCTAAAGCCCTACTTCTGTAAAGGATGCGACTTTTGTACGGGGTGAGGTTGATAACATAAAAATGCGATCCGCCACTGATGAATGTCCCCCCAAGCCTATGACATCCGCTACTGACGGGATCGCGCGCTTGCCCGCATCATTAGAAGAGAGCAAGGGTGCGTCCAGACTGGACGCGACGATCAAGGAGCAGGTGTATGGCACCCCAATGGATGACCTTAGATGGCAACGAAGCGGTCGCGCGAGTCGCCTACAAACTTAACGAAGTGATCGCTATCTACCCGATCACCCCGTCCTCGGCGATGGGCGAATGGTCGGATGAGTGGGCGGCTGCCGATCAGCCCAACTTGTGGGGCACCGTGCCCACCGTCGTGGAACTGCAAAGCGAAGCGGGCGCGGCGGGCACCGTGCATGGGGCCTTACAAGCCGGATCGCTCACCACGACCTTCACGGCATCGCAGGGCTTGCTGTTGATGATCCCCAACATGTACAAGATCGCCGGTGAACTCACACCCGTCGTGTTTCATGTCGCGGCGCGGTCGCTGGCGGCGCAGGGCTTGTCCATCTTTGGCGATCACAGCGATGTTATGGCGACGCGCATGACCGGCTGGGGGCTGCTCAGTTCGGCGACGGTGCAAGAGGCGCACGACTTCGCCCTCATCGCCCAAGCCGCGAGTTTGCGCGCCCGTTTGCCGATGATCCACTTCTTCGATGGTTTCCGCACCTCGCACGAGGTCAATAAGATCGCGCTGCTCACCGACGACGACTTGCGCGCCCTCATCGACGACACGTTGATTTATGCCCACCGGGCGCGGGCATTGTCGCCAGATCACCCGTTCATACGAGGCACCGCCCAAAACCCGGACGTGTACTTCCAAGCGCGCGAGACCGTCAATTCGTTTTACGATGTTTTCCCAGAGATCGTGCAGCAGACGATGGATCAGTTTGCGGGCGTCGTCGGACGCGCCTACCAGATTTACGAATACGTCGGCGTGCCTGATGCCGAGCGTGTGATTGTGATCATGGGGTCGGGTGCCGAAACCGCCCATGAGACCGCGAACGCGCTCAACGCGCAGGGCGAAAAAGTCGGCGTCCTCAAAGTGCGGCTGTATCGCCCCTTTGATGCCGCGCGCTTCGCAGCGGCATTGCCCCCCACCGTGCGCGCCCTGGCGGTGTTGGATCGCACCAAAGAGCCGGGCAGCATCGGCGAACCGATGTACCTTGATGTTATCACGGCATTGCACGAGGCATGGGCAGGGGCATTCCCGACGGTCGTCGGCGGGCGCTATGGCTTGTCGTCCAAAGAATTCACCCCAGCACACGTCAAAGCCGTCTATGACAATTTGAGCAGCACCCCCCCCAAGAATCATTTCACGGTCGGTATCAACGATGATGTCACCCATACCAGTCTCGACACCGACACCGACTTCTCGATTGAAGCGGACGACGTGGTGCGGGCGGTCTTTTATGGCTTGGGTGCCGATGGCACGGTCGGCGCGAACAAGAATTCGATCAAGATCATCGGCGAAAATACCGACAACTTCGCGCAGGGCTATTTCGTGTATGACTCGAAGAAATCCGGATCAATGACGATCTCGCACCTCCGCTTCGGTCCGCAACCGATCCGCGCCCCTTATCTGATCACGCGAGCCAACTTTGTCGCCTGTCACCAAGAGACGTTTTTGGAACGCTTCGACATGCTCGACGAATCCACCCCCGGCGGCGTGTTCTTGCTAAACACCCATTATGACAGCGACACGATTTGGGGACATCTGCCGCGTTCCGTGCAAACCGCGATCATCAGTAAGCACCTGCGCTTCTTCGTGATCGACGCCCAAAAGGTGGCGAAAGCCAGCGGCATGGGCGGGCGCATCAACACCGTGATGCAGGTGTGCTTCTTCGCTATTTCGGGCGTGTTGCCACCTGCCGAAGCGGTCACAGCGATCAAAAAGACCATTGAAAAAACCTATGCCAAAAAAGGCGAAGCCGTCATCGCCATGAACTTGAAAGCGGTGGACAACACGCTTGAAAATTTGTTTGAAGTCGCTGTGCCCGCCACTGTCAGCAGCGCCATCCCAATGATCGCCCCTGTGCCGAACACCGCCCCGGCGTTTGTCACCAATGTCCTCGGCGCGATGATCGCACGGCGTGGGGATAGCTTGCCCGTCAGCGCGCTCCCTATCGACGGCACCTATCCGAGCGGGACGACACAGTACGAGAAGCGCAATCTCGCTGATGAAATCCCCGTTTGGGACTCCGACCTGTGTATCCAGTGCGGCAAGTGCGCGATGGTGTGCCCGCACGCGGTGATCCGCATCAAAGCCTATGACCCCGCCGTCTTGGTGGATGCCCCCGACACCTTTAAGACGACCACCGCCCGCGAGACCGATTGGCTAGGGCTGAACTACACGATCCAAGTCGCGCCCGAAGATTGCACCGGCTGTGGCATCTGCGTGGATGTGTGCCCCGCCAAAAATAAGTCGATGCTCAATCTCAAAGCGCTGAATATGGCACCCCAGCCGCCGCTGCGCGCCGCCGAAAGCACTAACTGGGAGTATTTCCTGAATTTGCCGGAACTGGATCGCAATCTGATCAAGCCGACCAGCATCCGCCAGCAACAAGCGCAGCAACCGCTGTTTGAGTTCTCCGGCGCGTGTTCTGGTTGCGGCGAAACGCCCTACATCAAATTGATCACCCAACTCTTCGGCGACCATACCGTCATCGCCAACGCGACGGGCTGTTCCTCGATCTATGGCGGCAACCTGCCCACCACGCCCTATACCTTCAATAAAGAGGGACGCGGACCGGCCTGGGCGAATTCGCTGTTTGAGGACAATGCCGAGTTCGGCTTTGGCATCCGCGTGGCGCTGGACAAACAGGCTGAGCAGGCTCGTGAAGGGGTGCAATTGTTGGCGGAGGACATCGGCAGTGAGTTGGTAAATGCGTTGCTGAGCGCGGATCAACACGATGAGGCGGGCATCTATGAACAGCGCCAACGGGTGGCGGCGTTGAAGCAACGCCTCGCCTTCATCGATAGCCCGGCAGCGCGTGGCATGTTGACCTTGGCGGACGCTCTCGTCAAGCGCGACGTGTGGATTGTGGGCGGGGACGGGTGGGCATATGACATTGGCTTTGGTGGGCTGGATCATGTCTTGGCGAGTGGCAAAAATGTCAACGTGCTGGTCTTGGATACCGAAGTCTACTCCAATACCGGTGGGCAGATGTCGAAATCGACACCCCGCGCCGCCGTCGCCAAGTTCGCCGCTGGGGGCAAGCACTCCGCCAAGAAAGATTTGGGTTTGATCGCCATGACCTATGGCAATGTTTATGTGGCGCGGGTGGCGTTGGGGGCAAAAGACGAGCAAACGCTGCGGGCGTTTATCGAAGCCGAAGCCTATGACGGTCCCTCGTTGATCATCGCCTATTCGCATTGCATCGCGCACGGCATCAACATGACGACCGCGCTCAAAGACCACAAGGCGGCGGTCGATAGCGGACAATGGCTGCTCTATCGCCATCACCCCGAACGGGCAGCACGCGGCGAAAACCCGCTCATGCTGGACTCGCGCGCGCCCAAGCTGCCGTTGAAAGACTACCTGCACATGGAAAATCGCTTCAAGATGTTGGAACTGAGCGACCCCGACACCGCCGCCCTCTTGTTTGCCGAAGCGCAGCAAGATGTCCATGCGCGCTGGGCATATCATGAATATCTCGCCGCCCGTCCGTTTTCGCCCGTTACTGGAGGTAAACCCTCATGAACCTGACGACTGATTATTTGGGACTGCAACTCAAGTCGCCGCTCGTGGCGTCGGCATCGCCGTTGTCGGAAAAAATCGACAACATCAAACGCCTCGAAGATGCGGGCGCGGGCGCAGTGGTGCTGTACTCTTTATTTGAGGAACAATTGCGACTGGAACAACTGGCGCTGCATCATCACACCACCTTTGGCACCGAAAGTTATGGCGAAGCGGTCAGTTATTTCCCAGAACCCGCCACCTTTCACACGGACTCCGGTCGCTATCTGGACTTGATCCGCAAGGCAAAGGAAAGCGTCGATATCCCGATCATCGCCAGTTTGAACGGCACCAGTTTGGGGCAGTGGGTTGTTTTTGCGAAACAGATGCAAGCGGCGGGTGCCGATGCCATCGAATTGAACTTGTATAGCATCCCGACCGATCTCGATATCCCCGGTTGGCAAATTGAGGACAACGATCTCAGCGTGGTGCGCGGGGTATGCCAAGCGGTACGTATCCCGGTCGCCGTCAAGCTGAGTCCGTTTTTCAGCAATATGGCGAATATGGCGAAGCGTTTTCACGAGGCAGGGGCGACGGGGTTGGTGCTGTTCAATCGCTTCTATCAGCCCGATATTGATTTGGAGACGTTGGAAGTGCGCCCCAATGTCTTGCTCAGCAGTCCCCAATCGTTGCGCTTGCCGTTGCGGTGGATCGCCATTTTGTACAAGCGCGTCGCCATTGATTTTGCCGCCACCAGCGGCGTCCACAGTGGCGACGATGCCGCCAAGCTGTTGCTGGTGGGCGCGAACGTGACCATGATGGCGTCGGCACTGCTCAAAAACGGGATCGGGCACATGGCGACCGTGGAAGGGCAATTGCGCGCATGGATGGAAAAACACGAGTACGAGTCGGTGATGCAGATGCGCGGCGCGATGAGCCAAGTACACAGCGAGTCGCCGGCGTCGTTTGAGCGGGCGCAGTACATCAAGGCGATCACGAATTACCCGATGGCGGGATTGCCGTAAGCGCGGGATAGCGCAGACAGGGCATGACCACGCGGTCATGTCCTGTCTGCGTGACGATCAGCGCTGAAAAATGTGCCGTTTGCAACTGTTGACGGCGTGCCGCCAGTCGTATAGTGAGTATTGGAACGAGTGCTAGACGATCCCTCACTTCGGGGGATCCCTGCATCGGTTCCATTGGAGTGTCACCATGAAGGTACTGGTTATTTATGATTCCGTCTTCGGCAATACCGAGAAAATTGCCCAAGCGGTGGGTCACGGTTTCGGTTCTCAAGCGGAGGTCACGGTGCTTCAGGTGGGCGCGGTGACGCCGGCACACCTGAGAAACATAAATCTACTGGTCGTCGGTTCGCCCACGCGCGCATTCCGACCCACGCCAGCGATGAAAAAGTGGATCGCGACGATTCCTAAACAAGGGTTAGCGGGGATGAAAGTGGCTGCCTTTGATACGCGCATCTCGGTCGATGATGTCGAGTCCGTCATCCTGCCACCGATGATTCACCTGTTTGGCTATGCTGCTCAACCGATTTTAGACAGCCTCGTGAAAAAGGGCGGGGAACGCGCCTCCGACGCCGAAGGCTTCTTCGTGAACGGCACCGAAGGACCCCTCAAAGACGGGGAGCTTGACCGCGCTACGGCGTGGGGGCAAGCGATGACGATGCTGGAACCCGTTTAGCGTCACGCTAGGGCGCGAGGGTGTCCCCCGGAACTAACGGCGGTCCGTTTTGGAAAAACCTTCACGGGTCGCTGAACCTTGATCGTCGTCGGCACTTGTGCCGCGCTCCACAAACCGGGCAGGTTTGGGACGTATAAGCTACGGAATTCAACAATTCGGTAGCTCATATTTTCGAGTCTACAGTCTTTTAAGGTAACTGCTCAGCCCTCACCCTAAGTCCCTCTCCCACCAGGGGAGAGGGACTTTCTACCGCTTTTCTCCCCCTCTCCTGTTTGTGGGAGAGGGGGTCGGGGGGTGAGGGGAAGATGTGCGGTTCAAAAGGGCGGACATACGGCGCGGGAACGTAGGGGGTTGGCAAGGTCTCGACCAGCGCCTAGTCCGCACCCTACGACACACCCCGTTGTGGGCACCCCATCC
>JBBRTY010000267.1:0-5989 GCA_038248285.1 Aggregatilineales bacterium | reverse complement strand
TATCGTCTCATCAACGTAAATGTAGGGGCGGATTAGGCGCTCGTGGAAAAATCCCCAACCCCAAGAGTCGCCGCGCCGAATATCCGCCCGTTTACTGTTATGAAATCATAGCGATGCACCAAAGTGAAATGCACCCACCGCCTTTTGTGATAAAAGGCGGCTCTTGGGCATAATATCAACTTCCGGCACTACCGATCCGGTAGCGCCGGAAAGCACAACCCACTATTCCAGAGGGGGCAGTTCCGCATTCACGATGGTGATACGACCTTCAGTTGCCGGTTCGACGATGATCAAGCTGGCGAGGTATTCTGCCAACACTTGATCCAAAGTTTTACCAAAGTCGTAGGCATTGATCGCGTTTTCCGCAAACACAGTGTAGCTATCCCCACCACGACGCATAAAGTCATTGCTGGCGAGGGTATAAATCGCAGCCGGGTCAATGGGGGCGAATGAGCCGTCTTCGGCTTGCACTTCGACACTCACGATACGACTGCCCGCATCCAGAGTCGGGTCAAAGGAGAAGCGAATACCAGAGACCTGCGGGAAGCGCCCACCGGCACCATCACGCTTGACCATGCCGTTTTCGACCACGATGCGCGAAACACCATTTTCCAGCGCGGCGATGACATCTGCGCCGCTCAGTTCAAACGTGCTGGCAAGGTTGCCGAAGGGTAGCACCGTCAACACTTCACCCAACGTAATTTCGCCAGTTTCAATATCCGCACGGATACCACCACCATTGGTAATCGCGATTTGAGCACCGGTTTCAGCGCGCATGGCGTCAGTGATCAAATTCCCCAAGAGGCATTCTTCAACGCGGCAGACCGCACGGTTGCCAACGAGGAAGACTTCAGCACTCGCGCCGATAGTGGTAGCGCGCAGTTGTTCGATAGGACCCGACAGTGCTTCAACAATTCCGGCAACTTCGGGATCGGGGGTGATATAACGAGACAACAGGATGGCATCGCCTGTGGCTGCCGTCACAACGCCTTCGGCATCGAAGGTCACGTTCAAGCGACCGAGGTATTCATCATATTGACCAGCCTGAACGATATAGACTGGTTCGGCATTCGGGTTTTCGACAACAACAGGATATTCACCCACCGATGCGACATAGGCATTGCCGAGCAAGCTATGGCTGTGTCCACCCACGATGACATCGAGACCCGTCACCGCAGCGGCAATTTCTTGATCGACAGCCAAGCCGACGTGGGTGACGAGGATGATCTTGTTGACCCCTTGCGTGGTCAGTTCATCGACCGCGGCTTGGGTGACACCAACGAGATCAGCATTGAAGACCAAGTCCGCGCCGGGGGAAGAAATAGTGGGGGTTTCGGGCGTCACCAAACCGATCACGCCGATCTGTTGCCCATTAACTTCCAAAATCGTGTACGGGGTAATTTTGCCCGCCAACAATTCGGAGGCGCTAAAATCGACATTGGCAGTCACGACTGGGAAGTTCAAAGCATCGACAAACGCCGACAAGATATCATCGCCATCATCAAATTCGTGGTTGCCAAGCGTCATGGCGTCATAAGCAATGGCGTTCATGATTTGGGCACTGTCTTGTCCACGATATTGTTGATGGAACAAGGTGCCGGTAAAACGGTCGCCACCATCGAGCAACAAAACATTGCCACCTTCTTCACGAATTTGATTGACGACTGCCGCTTGACGCGCCGCGCCACCATTGCCATTCGCCTGGGGTTCGTGATGTCCATGAACATCGTTGGTGTGCAAAATCGTCACCACAAAAGTATCCTCTTGCGCGACTACGGGCACTGCCGCCAACAAACCCAATACAACCACTACAGCAAGTTTCTTCAGCATAAAAGCCTCCTAGAAATGCATTACGGGAAAATGTTTCACAAACTACGCCTACCGTTGCTATTCTGGTCTCGGTTTGTTATGAAAAGAATAGCGCAATGTAAAGCGCCGTTTAACAATGGAATGTACTCGTCCCGTTTACACAGGGGGCCATGGGTAGTTTGGACCAGGGCCGGGCGAGGGATAACGCTTCGTCCGCACCATTTTGCTCAAGCGGCGGCGAAAGGCGGTGATCTCCTGTCCAGACAGCAAATCAACGATCCCTCGACTAAAATCACTTTCGGGGTTATCCACAAGTCCGGCGACACGCTCAATATCTACCAACAAGGCATCATCCAACGTTTGTCCGGCATAATCCCAAATCACGGTGCGCAATTTGTGCATGGCGTTAAAAGAAATGCCGTGATCGATACCCCAGATATGCCCTTTGCTATCCAACAAACAGTGCCCACCTTTGCGATCCGCGTTGTTGATCAGATAATCAAATGCCGAGATGCGCATCAGTTGCGGGGCAAAGCTACCGTCAAAGGTAAAATAGTTCACTTGGGGATCATGCTCGATATAATACTGAAGCGACCCCAAACCGCGTGGTCCCTCGCGCAAAACCGTCGGCGGCACGATCTCCCAGTTCAACTGTTGTGACGCCAAAAACGATGCCCGTTCCCGATAGCACAATGTCCCATCGGGAAAATCCCACAGGGGGCGTTCACCGCGTTGGGGTTTGTAGACGGCAGTGATGTCCACGCTATCAAGACAAATATTCACCAAAAAAGCGTAGTTTGAACTCCAGCGCAAAATGCCGTATTCGGAGTTGATCTCGCCAGTTTCGAGAATATTGAGGATTTGATCACACGTTAACGAACTTCCCCCTTGCTTCGGGAGGTCATAATCTTGATCACTCATAACGTCGTCACGTCCAGTAATATATCAAGCGTCCGTTTTGTTTTGGATCGGGTCGCCCCGCTTGTACGGTTGCGACGGAGTGTTCACTCAGCGCGCGCATCTGGGCACGGCTGCACCACAAACGAACGACACCGGGTTGCGCTTCTTCGGCATCAGGGTCTTCGTTGGCGACCAAGAATTCCTGAGCGATGAGGACAATTTTATCTTGATCATCATCATACCCCAAACCCATCTGTGCCACCCTAAACATGGGTTCCACGGGGTCGCGCAATTCCATATTAAAGATCGCGGGCGTCATATCAATGGCGGGGAGACGTTTATCAAGATCGCGAATCATCTCGCGAATTGCTTCACCCAACGCCCATGTCTGTTCTTTTTCAACCGTGAGTGTGATGATTTCCGCACCTTTGCCCGCTTGCAAATGAAAGATGCGCTGTCCTTTCGGGCCCACAGTTCCGACGGTTATAAAGTCTATCGGGTTCAGATCAATTTCAGTATTCGGCATTCACTCACTCAACTTTTAACCATTATGCGCTGCGGCTGCTTTCCGTTCTTGTTCAAGCTGGGTGATATGTGCCATATCATTCATGGAACCAACATACGGGCGTCCATACCCCAACATGAGGGTACTTATTGAAGCTGGTGAGATCACAATTCGTTGGAAATTATCGAGGTGCATTCCCAAGAAATGTGCCATCACCATCTTAATCAAATCAGCGTGAGACACCAAAACGATCATCTCACGCGGGTGCAAGGCTGCTAACCGTTCTACCTCATTCACCGCCCGTTGCTGCACTTGACGCATAGTTTCGCCATTCGGGAAATACGCGCGGGATGGATATTCTTGCACCACATGCCACATCTTGCGCGTTTGCAACGCAGCAATCGATTGCCCTTCCCAATCCCCATAACGCACTTCGCCAATTTCGCTATTTTGCACAATCGAAATTTGCGGGTGATGTTGTTGGATGGCTTGGGCGGTCTCCATGGTGCGTTCCAGCGGGCTGGCGTAAATATACCGCAGGGGTGCTGGGATCAACCGTTTGCCCAATGCCTCCGCTTGTGCCAAGCCCTCTTCATTCAAATGTACGCCGGGCGTCCATCCTGCGAGTCTGTGCGTTTTCACATAATCGTTGACGGCGTGTCGAACCAGCAAGATTTGCGTCATAGGCATCCGGAATCTATTAAAAAGCAACTCACGTATCATTCTGATCATAGCACAAGCAGACCAAAATCGCATCTTGTCCACACTAGATTTTTGTTAGAACATTGCAAAATCCATTGCAATTGCTTTGCCCACCCCTTCCCAAGTCTTTCATTCTGTGATATGATTTAACATGTTACACAACCCTTTGGGGGTGAACCAGCTTCGACGTTGGAGGCTGAGTACGTGTGGCAGGTCGAGGCGCCTAACCGCGTTAAAATGGGCAAGGCATTAAATGCCAACAACAACAACACTGCTCTAGCTTACGCCGCCTAAAGCGGTATAGGTTCGGGTGCTGGGTCATAGTAACCCAGCCGTCTGCCCCAAGCGGCTCCATCCGCGTGGATTGGTGGGCGTCACTAATGATGGAGTGCGGCGACTGTTACACCGATAAGCGGTCGTCAAAGAACTATCGGTTAGTGGGGCGCGTACCGAGCTGACTGGGGCTACGCCTTGCGAAACTTAACAGACGGCTAAACCTGTAGAGGCATTTATTCGAGTTCAGCGGACCAGGGTGCAACTCCCTGCACCTCCACAATTTTTGCACCATCCATAAAACCCACGTCGTGTTTCCCAACCTGACGTGGGTTTTATAATTCCTCTAAATGACTATTCATCCACGCGCTATAGTGCGCCCGCAAGGATAGCGTGCGCGCCCCCGGCTTGCCCGTCCCGATGGTGTATCCGTCAATTTCGACCACAGGCACGATCCCTCGGCTACTGCTGGTGATGAAAGCTTCCTCAATTAGGGGGATATCCGCCAATTGGATCGCCTCCCGCCGCACGGGGATCACCGATGGCGCGACCTCAAAGACAATTTGTTGCGAAATTCCGGCGAGAACGCCTTCGCCCGCTGTGCGCAATTCATCATTAAACACCGCATAAAAATTACTGCCCACGCCTTCCAAAATCGCCCCCGTAGGGCTGACCAACAAAGCGGTGTAAATACCCGTCGGCAGCGAGTCTTCTAATGAAGCGCGGGCGTGCATCCAATCGGTCGTTTTCGCCGCTGGATCGTGGCGCTCGGCTTGGGCGGTCGTGACAACACGGATACCGTCGGTGAAAAAATGCGCCGTCAACGCATGGAACGGCTCAATCGACAAAATCAGATCAGTCGGAGTCTCACGCGGCACCGTCACCCGAAAACGAACATCCCCATATCCCGCCTCTTGAATCATCGCGCGCAACGCCGCCCGCAACGCCGCGCGATCCAGTGTGAGAGGAATTCCGACGATCTGCGCGGACTGCTCCAGACGATCCAAATGTGCGCCTAGCTTGAGCGTCTTGAAGGTGTCGAAGGTGTTGGCAATCGTATAAATGCCGTCACGCGGTTCAAACTGCACAGCGTCTTTCAACGAGTCGGCGGTATACGCCACATCGTGTAAGCCGGTGGGTGTCAATATTTTGATAAGGCAAGGCATGGCTGGGTTGACCTTCACTAAACAATGCCCACATTCTACTGATGTTCCCGACGAGGCACCAGTTCCAGAAGAATCCAAGAGCATCTCCAGATAGGGACTCGACGCAAAGATGCAAAGCTAAAGAACGGCAAGGCGCGGGGCGAACGGTGGTTTTCAGCGGGCTATTATCGCGTAAGATGGGCGGGCATACGGCGCACCACCGCGTCGGGGCAAAACTTTAACGTCGTCCTGACTCGGAATGGAGCGGGCTTCGCGAGATCGACGAAATTTCCGCCAATACGAAAGGATGGTAACTGCCATATTTCCTCCTAGAATCGCAATAAGCGCCACACTCTTGTTCATGTTGTATTTTTTCATACAGCCGGTCGCCTCTCAAACTGCGACGCCGCAACCTGCTGCCGTCATTGAAGTCCAATGGAGTCCTAATAATCAGTATATTGCTGAATTGATGCGGGATGGTTCCGTCCGCATTCGCAGTGTCTTATCTAACACTGTATTACAGAAGTAGGGCTTTAGCCCGCGAAAGCTACGCCGCTTCAGCGGCTGTAGATGAAGCGCCTTACGGCTTTAGCCGCCGTCTCAGCGTCTCAGCGGGGTGCATTTCAAGTGAGTGTAAATTCTCCGGGAATTTCCG
>JBBRTY010000266.1:0-6062 GCA_038248285.1 Aggregatilineales bacterium | reverse complement strand
CCCTAGGGCTTACGCATGAAACCTGTCAGACGGATGATAACAGGTCAGGATGGGCGTGTAAGGGCATGATATATCATGCCCCTACCGAGGATAAACCCATTGTGTGTTTTTGTGACCCTTTGTGAATATCGAGTATCCTCTCGTGCGTTGACCCTGCCCCCTCCCCCTCCCCATCTCCTGTTTGTGGGAGAGGGGGTCGGGGGATGAGAGGTAGCTGTGTACTTTCGTGATTCACTGAATTTAGTAGAACACGACCCTAAAATCAGGGGTAGAACCCGCGGATGATGAGCGCCTCGGACACGCGCTTGATCGCCAAGATTTGCGCGGCGGTGCGCATGGTCACGCCATATTGCTCGGCGGTCTCTTCGGTGGCGTAATACGCCTTCGACATCATGCGCTGCAACTGCCGGAACACTTCCTCTTGATCCCACGAGAACGATTGCAGGTCTTGCACCCATTCAAAGTAGGACACCACCACACCACCGGCATTCGCCAAAATATCCGGCAACAGCACCACGCCGCGATCACTGAGGATATCGTCGGCTTCGGGGGTAGTCGGTCCATTCGCGCCTTCGATGATCATGCGCGCTTGGATCATGTGAGCATTGGCGCGGGTGATTTGCCCTTCCATCGCCGCCGGGATCAGCACGTCGCAGGGCAACACGAGCAATTCTTCGTTGGTCACGAAGTCGCCTTCGTCATAGCCTTCCAGCGTGCCGTTCTTCGCCATATACGCCCGCACCGCCGGAACATCCAAGCCCGCAACATTGTAGACACCGCCCTTGATATCGCTGACGCCCACCACCTTAAAGCCCATCGCATGGGCGGTATCCGCCGCGTTCGAGCCGACATTGCCGAAGCCTTGAATGACGATCTTGGTCTCGTGGGGCACGAGGTTCCAATTTTGACCCTTCAACGCCTCGATCATGACGAGAATGGCACCGCGTCCGGTCGCCTCGGTGCGCCCCAAGCTGCCGCCGATGATCACCGGTTTGCCTGTGACAATCGCGGGCACCGAATAGCCTACTGTCATGCTGTAGGTATCCATGAACCATGCCATTGTTTGCGCGTTGGTGCCCATGTCGGGGGCGGGGATATCCGAGTGGGGAGAGATCAGGGGGATGAGTTCAGCCGCATAGCGCCGAGTAAGGCGTTCTAGCTCGATCTGGCTCATGGCTTTGGGATCGACCACGACGCCACCCTTGGCACCACCATAGGGCAGCCCGACGAGCGCGCACTTCCATGTCATCCACATTGCCAGCGCGCGGATTTCGTCGATATCGACCGCCATGCTATAGCGGATACCCCCCTTGGAGGGACCGAGGACGGTGCTGTGATGGACACGATAGCCCGTAAACATTTCAATTTCGCCCGTATCCCGCCGTACCGGAAAATTGACCGTGAATTCGCGGCGCGGATAGCGCATAAAATCAGCCACAGAATCATCTAAATTCAAATAATGAACGGCGCGGTTGTATTGTTCCATAGCATCCGCATAGACACTGCTTTTCACATGCGCCATCGACTTGTACGCCACTACCATGATGCAAACTACTCCTTGACCGGGGCGAAGCCCGGTAGTTTTTCGTCAGAATAACCAAAATGCCCATAAGGTTCTATGTATAGTATAGACGAGGTTTCCAGCGGAAAAGGTAAATTATTTCTAAGTTCGTACATGTTACACAGTTTAGCTTCTCGTAAGCACTAGCCATGTTGCACATCTTCATCAGATTCTCTCATAAATAATGCAGTGGAATCAAAAACGAACAGGTTGGCAGATGCCCGTTCGTTTTTGTGATGACTCCCTGTTTTTTGGTGAAATCGCGACCTTATGCCAACGACGACACCCGCAAGCGCCCCACCATAATCGGTGAGATCTGAGGGATATTGAGCCATGTCAGCGGACGGGTGGGGTCGGCATCCTCCACGCCAAAGGCGGGTTCTTCCAGCGCATCCAACATCAACCCTGCCGCAAATGCCGCCCCCAACAACTCGTGCAACGGGCGGTGAAAATAATAATGCGGGTTGGGTTCGTTGGGCGATCCGGCACCCTTGACTGGCGGCACCTGCAAATAGCCTTTCAACTTCACACCCCGCTCCACCACGATCTTGCCATCATGGTCGCTCATCTCGGCGTAAAAGGTCGGATTGTTAGAGTTAAACGTTGGATGCGCTGTCGCAAACACCAAGCGTCCGGCGGGCTTGAGCAAGCGTGTCGCCGCCCGAAACAACGGCGCGATCACAGGCATGTCCATGAGCGCCATCGTGCAAACAACGGCGTCAAAAGTGCCTGCGCCGATGCCCACGAGCGCCGCCTCATCGGTGCAATCCACGAGGCGATAATCAATCGGCGGGCTTGCCGACGGTGCCCCTGCCACCTGTCCACGCTGGCGGGCGCGGTCAAGCAAGGCGGCGCTAAAGTCTACTGCCGTCACCTGACCGCCCAAAGCCGCCATACGCCGTGCCATAACGCCATTGCCGCACGCCACATCAAGGACATGTTCGCCCTCTTGCAACGCCAACAAACGCTCTACCGACGGGCTGATCAAACGACGATGAAAGCGGTTGCCGTCGTCGCCGTGCATCTCATCCCAAAATGCCGCCTTTTGATCCCACAAGGCGCGCCCTTCTTCATTTAGCTGTTGA
The DNA here is from genome assembly GCA_038248285.1 of Aggregatilineales bacterium. GTDB lineage: Bacteria > Chloroflexota > Anaerolineae > Aggregatilineales > Phototrophicaceae > Flexifilum. The sequence continues at coordinate 3,416 of JBBRTY010000266.1, read as the reverse complement.
TCTTGCGCGTTCACGATAACTCCGTTATTTGTCGTCGTCCTGATCGCGCGAGCGAAAGCTCATGCGGATCGGGGTACCCGCAAACGGATACACTTCGCGGAATTGATTCTCCAAGAAGCGGCGATAGGTGAAATGCACCAAGCCCGGATCATTGACATGAAACAGGAACACGGGCGGCGCGACGCGCACCTGTGACCCGTAGAAGATTTTGAGACGTTGCCCGCCCATCGTCGGTGCCGGATGCTTGTGCATGGCATCGCGCAGTAGCCGGTTGACTTCCGATGTTTGCACGCGCCGATAACGCCCTTCGTAGACTTCTTTGGCGGTCTCCAACACCTCGTGGATGCGCTGCCCCGTTAAGGCGCTGATATAGATGATGGGCGCATCGGGCAAGAAGTCGAAGCGCTTGCGGATTTCGGCTTGAAAATCGAGAAACGTCTGGTTGTCTTTTTCGACAGCATCCCACTTGTTGATCACCAGCACAATGCTCTTGCCCGCTTCAAGGATATACCCCGCGATATGCTGGTCTTGATCGGTGATGCCTTCAATGGCGTCGATCAGCAAGAGCGCGACATCGGAGCGGTCAATCGCCTTCATCGCCCGCAACACGCTAAATTTTTCGACACCGGGCACGATCTTGCCGCGCTTACGAATACCCGCCGTGTCGATCAGCGTGACCTTTTCGCCGTGATACATAATATCGCTATCGATGGCGTCGCGGGTGGTGCCCGCCACTGGGCTGACGATCACCCGTTCTTCGCCGAGCAAGCGATTGGTCAAGCTGCTCTTGCCGACGTTGGGACGCCCCACAATCGAAATCCGCAACCACGATTCCCGTTCCTCTTCCCCAAATTCGTTGTACTTGATGTGGGTAAGTTCGGGGAACATCGCTTCGGCAGCATCCGCCACCGATTCTAACAAGTCACCGACCCCCAACCCGTGAATAGCGCTGACGGGATACACTTCGCCCACGCCCAAGCCGTAAAACTCTACGGCGGAGGCGTTATGAGTCTGGTGATCGGCTTTGTTGGCGGCGACAAAGATCGGTTTCTTGGTGCGCCGCAAAATCTCGGCAATTTCTTGATCGGCTGCCGTCACCCCTTGAATACCATCGACCATCAAAATGATGATGTCAGCGTCTTGAATCGCGATCATCGCCTGTGCTTTGATCTGGGGGACAAATTCGATACTGCCCTCTTTCAATGGATTTTCGTCGCGGGTGCCTTTGGGCTGGTAAATTTCAATACCGCCGGTATCGACGACATCAAAAACGATGCCGCGCCAATCGAATATCCCTACCAACCGATCCCGCGTGGTGCCGGGGATCGGATTCGTCACGGCGAGGCGTTCCCCGACGAGACGATTGAACATCATGCTTTTGCCGACGTTCGGTCGCCCAACAAGGGCGACTAATGGTTTACGTGCCATTTAATCCTGAGACTTTCTAACCGCGCGACCAGCGCGCGGTTTTAACTTCGGGTGGTTCTAACTTATGCTTTTTCGGCAACACATTCGATCTCGACCAAGCCGCCCATCGGCAATGCCGCCACTTGAATAGTGGATCGGGCGGGCGGGGCATCCACAAAAAATTCGCCATACACGGCGTTCATCGCGGCGAAATCGTTCATGTCCGCCAAGAACACTGTCGTCTTGACAACCTGCCCCAACGAGGTGCCCGCCGCTTCCAAAATGGCGCGCAAATTCTCAATCGCTTGGCGCGTTTGTTCGCTAACACCTTGTCGCAACGTCTTGGTGCCGGGGATCAAGCCAATCTGCCCGGCGGTATAGACGAGATTGCCGGTGGTCACACCTTGCGAATACGGTCCTACGGCAGCTGGGGCGTCGTCGGTTTGAATGATAGTACGAGTCATGAGGGTTTCTCTCCTGATGAGCGAACACACTAAAGAACACGAAAGGGGGACCAGCGCACGCCGTTCATGCCCGCGCCGAGCCAATTCTCCCAGTTTGCGTCTGTACGGAAGGGCAGTTATGCGTTAATTTTAATGGCATAGAGGTGGAACGCCTATGCGCAAAGTGACCAGTTTGGGAATCGGGTTCATGATCGGCGCGACACTGGGTGTCGTGCTGGTCCTCGTCTTCGCCCCGGCGACGGGGGAAAAGCTGCGCCGTTACCTACAAGACGGCTATCGCGACACGCTCGCCGATGCCCGCGCCGCCGCCGCCGCGCGTCGTCAAGAGATGGAAGCAGATTTGGCGCGCCGCATCAAAGGGTAGGAAGGGCAGGGATTAGGGAAAAGCAGGGGATGCACAAAAACAACCCTGATCCCCACTCTTGATGGGTTGCCGCCACGCGGATCGTCGTAAGGGCGGACTAGGCGCTGGTGGTTAAACATCATCAACCCGATACGATGGCGCGCCGCATGTCCGCCCTTGTGCTACTGACGATTTTTCAACAGAAGCGCGCTGGCGTCATCCGTTCATCTAAAAAATTTGGATCAAATTACCACAGGTATGATTCAAGATGGCGACGGTTGTTGTCCCCATATTCGTCGGTTCCATCATGAACTCGGCACCCAACGCCTTCATGCGCGCGTATTCACCCTGAACATCATCCACTTGAAACGCTGTGTAGGGAATGCCATCCTGCATCAACGATTCTTTGAGTGCCTTCATCGCCGGATACTCGGCATTAGGTTCGAGGAGCAATTCCGTGCCGTTCGGCTCGGCGGGCGAAACCACTGTCAGCCAGCGCACGCCCGGCGCAAGCAAAATATCTTGCTTTTTCACGAATCCCAAAATGTCGGTATAAAACGCCAACGCCTTATCGTAATCGGCTATCGGGATGCTTGCCAGTTTGATTCGCATGAGAATTCACCTTTTCCTGAGCAATTGAGTCGCTGCCATGCAGCTAAGTTCACGAAATGCACTTGGGGTGAGACCAAAGCGCTTCTTAAAAGCCTTTCCAAAAGCAGCATGGGACGCATAGCCCGCCGCCAACGCCACCTCCGTGATATCGACCGCCCCCATCCGAAGCTTTCGCCCCGCCCGCTCCATGCGCATCCGCCGAATCGCGGTGCCCATGCTTTCGCCCGTTGCCGTTGCGAACAGACGATGCAAATGGGGCACAGAAAAACCAGCGACGGTGGACAACAGCGCGCGATTGAGCGGTTCGTCCAAGTGCTGCCGGATATAGACGTGGACGGCTTGCAAGCATTTCTGCTGTTCTTGAAGGTTTTGTCTCTCACCCAACATGACTCAACTGTACTCCGTAGAACATAAATTCGCTCTTCCAAATGTATCATGTTTCGGAGTAACTACACACCCCTCACCCAAAGCGAAGCGGCAATCCCTCTCCATAAGCGAAGCGGCGGGGCGAGGGACTTTCTACCGCGTTTCTCCCCTTCTCCAAAAGCGAAGCGGCTGGGAGAAGGGGTCGGGGGATGAGGGGTAGCTGT
>JBBRTY010000265.1:0-6070 GCA_038248285.1 Aggregatilineales bacterium | reverse complement strand
GGGACACCCGGCAAGTAGCTCGTGAAAGCGAGAATCGTGATCGCTTGCTGTCAGTGACGTGGCTATTTGGAGCCGAAAGACTCGCCAGAGACACGACTCCACAAGAAGCCGCGCCGCTTTAGCGGTTGCGGAGTGTCACGATATATTTGTCTCTGGATTGCCCCGTTGGGATTGCATCGACCATGCCACCCCCGCCGCCGCCAGCAAGATCGTCACAAGTTGCATCAGCAGATAATACCGCTGCCATTCCAGCGGCGTCAGGAGCAGTGTCGTCAGCGCGGTGATCGCCATCCACCCCCCAATCACCCCTTTGACCGTCGCATCCGATTTGCCGACCAACAGCCAACCCGCGCCTGCCAGCACCACAATCGGCAGTAACAAGTCGAAAAACACGCCTTCCAACCCCCCGGCGGGCAAGTCGCGCACGCCATCAAAGACGGTCGCCTCATACGTCACGATCGCGCGCCCGATGGCGGCGTCCCACCCTTCAACTTCGTAATACTGCGCTTCGGGGATCAGGCTTTGACGCGCAAAACCCGCCCATTGCTCACCAAAATTCGCGTAACCACCGAACGTCTCAGTTTGCTCGGTCAGCAACCGACTGCGCACCATCATTACTTCCGACGCCCGCCCCAAGGGATCGCCCCACCACGCCGGATTGAGGGCATAAAAAATCGTGACCGCCAGCACCCCGGCGATGGTGATCCGCCCGACGATGCCGATCACAGCCGCCGCCGGTTTGCCGCGCATCCCCCACAAGAGCGCCAGCAATGCCCCGATAAAGACGGCACCCACGCCAAAAACAGCCGTATGTTTGCTGGCAAGCACCAGCCCCGCCGCGCCCCCTAATGCCAATACCGATAGCCACGAGCGCCGTCGCGCCAGCCACACCGCCGCGCACACCGTCAACAGCATGAAGAAGATCAGACTGCCCTCCATCATCGCCCGCCGCCCATTGACCAGCAACGCCGGATGCAAGGCATAAAGCAAGGTCGCCGTCAATGCCCCGGTACGCCCCCCTACTAACCCTCCCAGCGCGAACATGGGCAGCAAGCCCGCCACGAACAATAAGGTCGAAGGCAAGCGCGCCGTTTGGAGCAGTTCGGGCGAGGGCATATGCCCATTGGTGACGTTATACTCGTAAGACGCGCCCCAATCCCATTGCGCGTTGAGATCGGCGACGGTGAAGCCGCCCAAATGCCATGCCAGCCCGATCAGCAACTTGTTGACGACGCCATTGATCAAGCGCAATTCTTGCGCCGCCGCGTCCACCGGAGTCGGTTGATAACGCACGGCATCCAGATTACCCGTCAAGAACAAATCGGCATAATCGCGACTCATAGCGATCTGGGTGGCTTCGTCGGGGTGAAACGGGGTGATCGCCATCCCCCCGAAAATCATTGAGGCAAGCGCAATCAGCCACATCACGCTGATCAGCCGAAAGGTCGCCGGATTCTGAAAGGGACGCAGAAACGGTGCCAGCAATTGACTGGCGGGCGGGGTAGCGGTTCGCGCGGAGATCGGCGGCGTCATGAGGTCGTATCCGCCGTATCTAGGGCATCCGTCATCACATAGTTTTGCGCTTGGGTGCGGAACAAGCCCGCATACACCCCGTTTTGGTGCATCAACACATCATGTGATCCCTGCTCAATGATTTTACCTTCCTGCAACACCAGAATGCGATCCGCCATGCGCACGGTACTGAGGCGGTGGCTGATCAAAACCGCAGTCTTGCCCTGTGCTATCTGTCGGAAATGGTCAAACACAGCGGCTTCGGTCAACACATCTAGCGCGGCGGTCGGCTCATCAAGAATCATCACTTGGGCATCGCGGAAAAATGCCCGTCCTAGCCCCACCTTCTGCCACTGCCCAACGCTGAGTTGGCGCGCGCCCTCAAACCAATCGCCAAGAATGGTGTCATAGCCCTTCGACAGCGTTTCGATCACGGCGTGGGCTTCTGACTTGCGGGCGGCGACTTCGATCTTAGCGCGATCCACATCGGCATCGACATCCCCCACCCAAATATTTTCCCACGCGGGTGCCTGATAGGTGACATAATCTTGAAAGATGACGCCCAACAAACGACGGTACTCAGTGGGGTCAAATTCGCGAATATCCACCCCGTCTAGGGTGATGCGCCCACCAGTCGGGTCATACAAGCGGCACAATAATTTCACGAGCGTGGTTTTGCCCGCGCCATTGTTGCCCACCAGCGCGATGGTCTCGCCCGGCTTCAGGTGAAAACTGATGCCATCCAAGATCGGGCGGTCGCCAGACGAGTATTGGAAGCTGACATTCTCAAAGCGCAAGCCGTCGCGCATCACGGCGGGCATGGCTTGGGGCTGTGCCGGCACCGCGATCCCCGATTCAAGTTCCATAAATTGGGTGTAATTGGTCAAGAACAAATTGTCTTCATACAACATCGCCAGCGCCGACAAGATATCGCTAAAATAGCCTTGCGCCCGCTGAAACGCCTGAAAACTAATCACTAAGCTGCCGATGGTGATCCCACCGATCAGCGCATCATTGGCGATCAGGGCGTAAGCCGCGAACAACGCGATCACCGAGACCGATTGCGCGGCAAAATCCATGCCTGCCCGCCGGGTGGAAATGGCAATCTTCTCGCGACGCAAGCCCGCACGGGTGGCATCATAGCGCGCCGAAAACAACCCGCCCAGATTGAACAAGCGCACTTCTTTGGCGTAGTCGCTCAGCATCAGAATCCAATTGAGGTATTGCAGCATCCGCTCGGTGGCGGCGCGCCGTGTGAGCCAGCGATGCAGGACGCGCGACGACCACAAGCGCACGAACAAACGGGGTAGCGCCGCCACGAACACGATCAACGCGATGACGAGATTGAGCGATGCCAGCAACGCCAACATGCCGACGAGAGAGAGCGCGCTTTGCCCGATGCGCAACAAGCCGTTGACGATACGCGGCGGGCGATAGGGGGCGTCTTGTTGGGCGCGGTGCATAGCGTCATACACTTGGGCATTCTCGTAATATGCCAAATCGACGGCGACCGACTTGGTGTGAATGTGGCTCATCACCCGATCCGACACCACCTCCGCTTGAATATCCGAGACCAGCGCAGCGATGGTGCCGAAGAAGGCGTCGAGCAACGTGACCGCGCCGACGATGGCGATCAGCGTCAGCACACTGCTAAATTCGCGGTCGGCAGCAGGGCGGGTAATTTGTTCGGTGATGTTGTCGATCATCAACTTGGTGGCGTACAAGATGGCGACCGGCAAAATACTTTGAATGACCACCAATGCCATCCCGCCCGCGAATAACCGAGGCGAGGCATGATAAACCAAGCGCACCGCCTGGCGTAAATTGAGCGTGCGAATAATGCCTTGCCGAAAACGTGCCAGCAGACTCATAATGAAGATAACCTCCCGTGAACAGGGGACTGGAGAACAGCGCGCGCGCGGTGACGCCCACCGCGCGCTATTGTATCAGAGATGAGAGATGAGGCGGGTGGGGTGTGCATCGGTGATGATGCTCCACGCCCCTCATTAAGGAATAAAGCTGCGCGGTTTGCAGTACCGCCGAGATCGGCGGCACAGGCTCATCCATAATTATTCTGATGGCGCTTTCAGCGCCTCCGCCACCGCGATCAGATCGGCGACACAGGCGGGCGGGAGGGTGCCAGTGGGGAGTGCGTTCAGTTGCGCGACGAATGCCGAAATATCCGCTTGTGCTAGCGCCGTTTCCAGTCCGCGCTCGGTGGTCAAGGGCGTGGCACATTGGGCATAGATGGCTTGCAAACGATCTAAGGAGGGATCGGGGACAATGATTTGCAATTCAGCGTTCGCGCTGCCCTGCCTTGCAACCGCATTGGCACCCAATACACCGTTGGCAAGCGCCGAGGTTCCAATCGCAATTTGCCCCCCATACGGACTCCAATCGGCGGATAAAATCGGCTCAGTGCTTCGGAAAATTTCGATAGGTTCACCAGATTGAGCATTCACTAAAGTGATCACGTTATCTCGGCTGGTCGTCAAAATTTGCGTGCCATCGGGACTCCAAACAAGTTGATTGATGGGGGCATCCATGATTTTTTCACCAGTGATCGTATCGCCAGTGATCGCGTCCATGATTTCAATTTGTCCAAGAACCGTGCCTCGTGTCAGTCGTGTCCGATCATTACTAATGGCGATTGCGGTCGGAGTTGCAAAGTTAAATGTTTCTGGAAGTTGTGTCCCGTTCAGAAAGCGGAATTCACTTGTCTGTAACCCTAAGACACGTTCACCTGTTGTAACTCCGGTTTCATCTGGTAGCCAGACCCAAAAACCGGGTATATTCCCGGCAATTTGATCGACTTGGAGATTAGCACTCGGATATGACCAGACTGTGATGCGCGAACTGACACTTCCCGCCAGAAGCAAACTGGTATCGCGGTTCCATTCCAAACTCACAAAACTTTCAGGGATAAAGTATCCGGCTTCAAAGGAAACAAGATCACTGCCATTCCCACCCTGAAAACTTTGAACCACTTGATCGCTTGTCCTGTCCCAAATGGTGATAGTCTGTCCAATGCCGATTGCCAGCAGTTGGCTATCCGCTGACCAATCCACTTGCCCATAATACATGATCCGTTCTTCTTCAAGCACAAATTCTGTGGCAATTTGTTGCGTTGCCGTATCGAAGATTTGAACCTGACCATCCGCCAGAATCTGCGCTACAAAACGTCCATCGGGACTCCACTCGACATCGAGAATGGTTTTAAGCGCGCGCGAACGCACATCTTGGGCTGCAGCCGTTTGCAGTCCTACAAGCAAAGCAAAGGGTAGCAGGAATATAGTGAAAATCCGTAGTGATTTTAGCGACTTCATTGCGATTACCATCCTTTCAAAAACATAATACGACCCATGACAATGTTCATCCACTCAAACCGAGCATCCCCGGGATAATTATCATCATCAATGGCAGGGTTGACTGACCAACTGGTGTTGCGAAATCCTTGCCATGCCCCGGGAATGTTCTCCTGATAGCTTGGGGGATTGTTGCTTCTACGTCGATACACCCAATTCAAAAACATATCGGCAGCGGTTTCATCAATTCCGATGTCTACATTGGCTGGGATAAAATCATTGGGGAAAACCCCTTGTGGGTGTTGCTGAAATTCCGTAAAAATACTGTCGGGACCGGAACCCCACCCCCGTTTGCCACGCTGCCATTCATTATCACTATCTAGTCCCATTATTAATCCACTTGTTCCTCTCAAGTCAAGAATTCGGTTGCATTCTGACGGAAATTGAGTGCTTTGAAATAGGGACGGAACATTAAAAGAGATAGAACAGCCGCCCGTTTGGGTGTTTTGGATGGCAGCGAAGAGCAAGCCTCTATCACGTTCATTGACGTTGGGAGTTGGCGTGGGATCAGGAGGTGGGGGAGGGGTGGGAGTATAGCGACTTCGATTTGTAAACACGTGCCCAAGCTCGTGAACAATCGCATGTTCAGGAAAACTAGCGTATTGCCCTGCTTGATCTCCCCAATTACACACAACAACGCGCGGGAGACTGTTAAAGGTTTGGCAACCACCAATAGTTACTTGGACAGTTTGAACAGATGGCCCGTCAGGTAGGTATTGAATGTTTACAGTCGCCGATGATCCATCTGCCCGATAAAAATACACATATTCAGGGAGATCATTGTTGACCATCACACGATTGAAGGCGTCTTGTGGGGAGGATGCGCTCAATTGAATCTGTAAAGCTTCCCCAACATTTTGTACGGCGGCTTCAATCTGAGCAATCTCAGAGACTGTCCAAGATGAAGCAGTCAAGGAAAGTTCATTGCTAAAGCGGATTTTATAAGCTGTATCCGTTGCGGTCGCGCTAGGCGTAGGAGTGGGCGTATCAATATCAATTTGACAATCGGGGGGCACGTTATCGATCCTGACTCCATTGGTGGGCGCGCCTTCTGGACAAACCAACGGCGGAAAATCAACAACCGGCAGCATCGCACAAGGCGAGTTCACATCGTTGTAATCCCCGGTCGCGTAATTAGCAGTGGGGTCACTCGTGAGCGGACTACCCGCATCCACATTATCGTTGATGTCTTC
>JBBRTY010000264.1:0-6105 GCA_038248285.1 Aggregatilineales bacterium | reverse complement strand
TTTACGTTGATGAGACGATAGGGGTTGGCAACAAAAAACAAACCCGCCCTATTGTGGTTAGGTGCCCGCAACGGAGATCGTTGGTGGGGCGGATTAGGCGCTTGTCAAATGTTATCAACTCACATTGTCCCCGCGCCGTATATCCGCCCTTTGAAACCCCACATTTCCCCCGGTACCATGACGAGCATATTTTGCACTAAAGTGAAATGCACCCCTGGGGCTAAAAGCCCCCGCCTTTAGGCGTGGGGATGCTTCCGCCTTCCGCCCTATGCGGTTTTGCCGATTGAATTAGAAGCTGACCATTGCGACTGCGGCACAATTGCCGGTCGCGCTGACCACATCAGACCGCACCCAACCGGATTGAATCTGATACCAAGTGACGCCACTGGCGTCTTGGGTTTGACCAATCACAGCCGTTTCGGTGTTTCCGGTCAACGAACCGACGACTTCGCTGGTGGTGTTGGGTTCGCTGCGAATATTGGTATTTTGCGAACTGACCATACATTCTCCGCTGGACATGTCGGGGGTGGCTTCGGCAGTCATCATGCTCATGGCATTCACGCCCATGCCGTTCGTCAAAGCGATAAACGGAGTTTCGTTGATCACGCCTTCGTCACCGACCAGCGCCAAGATTTCAGCAACACCGGGGAACGGTGCCGGACCGACAAAGCCTTCAGCGCCTTCCAAGAAGGGTTGGAAGAATGCACCGACTTCGGAGGTATTGTAGAAGAGGGCGCGCTTCAAGGTTTGGAACGAGGGCTGCAAACCGCCCATCTTGCGAATTAATGCCTGATGTTCTGCTTCGACGCCCAGCACTTGGGCGACGGTCGCCGCCAACAGGGGTTCACCCAATTCGGCGAAACGGCGGGTGGCTGCCAAATAAGCAGCGATAAACCAAGTTTCGGCGGTGTTGGAGGTGCTGATGAACAGGGCACGATCAGTAAACAGATTTTCGGGTACATAAAATTCAGTTGCCAGCGTCACAGCGCCATTGGCTTCGAGGAATTGCTTGTGCTTCAACTCGGAGTCAAGGAAGGCTTTCAATTCACTAACTTCTTCGGCGCTCAGACCAAGCGCTTCGGCGGAGTTGATGGCATTATAATAATGGGTCGAGGCGAAAGTTTCGGCAGTGCAAGCGAGGTTCAACATTAGTTGAGGATCATCACCAGCGGACTGACCAAAGACGTTACTGGCACCGAACAGACTGGAAAAACCGACGGCGGAGCCACCCGCAACAATAGCACTGCTCTTCAAAAATCCACGACGCGAGAGATTATTCATACGATTAGTTCTCACTTTTACTGATATGGTTCTATAAGGGATGAGCATGATCATTCAGACCATACTCATCTCACTATAAACCAAGCGCTCGCCGCGTTGACTCTCCCACAGGAGGATTTTGAATTCATCCCACAGGGTGATTTCTCAGCCCCCCAAAAAGCCTTATAAGCGCAACTCGTCACCGTAACGCCTCAATGGTGTTATCCTTATTACACAAGCTACAGCAATGGGGAATGAACTCACGAATATGGCATCTAACGAACCGTTATTTGGGCTTCACCAACCCAGTCCACCCGAATACCGACCCCAACTCAGCTTATGGATCCGCCAATTGTTGGCAGTGCTGTTGATTTTGGGTGGTATTTGGGTGTTGACCTTAATTGCGCCGGTCCTTCCGATGTTGACCGTCGCCTTTTTGTTATCTTTTGCGATGTTTATCCCAAGTCGTAGTTTGGCGCGGTATACCCCGTTGCCTTATGCGGTCGTCGTGGTCATCTTGTATTTGGTGGTGATCACGGGGTTGGTGATCGGGCTGGTGGTCATTATCCCGACGCTGGCAAACGCGACCAATAGCTTTGTCAATACCATTGAAGAGGGCTATCGCGGCTTTACGCTCGGATTGTCGGAGTTTAATTCGGACGAGGCGATTTTTGATGTCTTGGGGACGCGCGTCGATCTGTCCGATTTGGTCGATATCGTCAAGGGGATGCTGATCACCACGCCCACCCCGGATCCAGCAGCGACGATCCCGCCGATGACGGCAGAACCGGAGATCGCGCCCACCGTTGACCCCTCCACCCTTACCATACCGCCGCCGACCACCCCCGAAATGGGCATTATCACCACGCCTACGCCCGGCACCGAGGGCGCGCCCGGCATCGGGGACGAGACGACGACATCGACGACCCCCGTCTCCATCGCGCAGGGCGAGATCGGCAATTTGATCAATCAACTCTTGTCGGTCTTCGGTTCGCTGACGCAAACCCTCACGTCTGCTATTGGTAGCGTCACCGGCTTCTTCGCCAATTTGTTGTTGGCGGTGTTCATCTCGTTCTTGATCCTGCTCGATATCCCCAATACCCAACGCGCCTTGGCGAGTCGGTTGCCGCTGGCGTACCACCGCGAATTTGCGATGCTGCTCTATCGCATGGTGCGCGTGTGGAATGGCTTTTTTCGGGGACAGGTGTTGATCGGCTTTATGATTGGGCTGCTGACATGGTTCCAATTGTCGCTGATGGGCATCGGGAGCGCCGTCATCTTGGCGGTGATCACGGGAGTGATCTCGTTGATCCCGACCATTGGCGGCATCTTTGCCTTGCTGCCGCTCAGTTTGGTGCCACTGATTCAAGGCTCGTCGGTGTTTCCTAATGTTCCCAACGTGATTTTGGCGTTGTTCGTGATTTTGGTGAACACCATCATCAACCAGATCATCTGGAATGTGGTTGCGCCCAAGATTTTGGGCGATGCGCTGCAACTGCCGTTGCCGGTGATCATCGTGGGAGTGTTTATTGGTGCCGCGGCGGGGGGCGTTTTGGGCGCTTTCTTGGTCGCCCCGCTGATGGCGACGTTGCGGGTGTTGGTCTCTTACATTTGGCACAAGATCAGTTTGGAAGACCCCTTCCCCGGCGAAGATGCGCCCTTTAAGTGGGGGGAAGGATCGTTTGATTATATAGGGTTCACTGGGTTACGGCGACGCATAGCGCGGGCTACCCCGCCCATGACCCAAAAGAGCGAATAAACAGGGTAAATAGGCGCTGGGAGCATGGGGCGGCATTTTTGCCGCCCCATGGAGCGCTGTTCCTACGGAATCGCCGCACCGGTTTGACCGAAATTGGTCGCCAGTAGCGAGAAGTCATTGATATTGACGATGTTATCGCCGTTGAAATCAGCCGCCCCGTTATAGCCTCCTTGCGCCGAAGTCTTGCCGAATGAGGCTGCCAATAGCGAGAAATCGAGGATATTGACGATATTGTTATTGTCGGTGTCGCCTTCTCTTAACGCACCGATGATCGCGACCTGATTACTGCTTAAATTCACGTTGACCAAATTGGCAAGACTGTGGTTGTGCTTGACCCACACTTGATAATTGCCCGGCGACAAATTGATCGTATATGCCCCGCTGGTGTTGGTCGTGGCAGTGCCGTTATAGACAATGGTGCCCGACGCCACCGACTTGATGCGTACTTGGAGCGGCACCGCCCACGCGGCGTTGGGCGCGGGTGCGCGTCCTTGCAGCGTGACTTGCCCAGTCATGGTCAAAGGTGGCACGGGCGTGGTGGTGGTGATCGCCAATGTTAGGCTGGCGGCAGCATTTAACCCTCCGGGGTTGAAGAGGGCACTATAGGCACCCACCAAGATGTTATACGTAACACCGCCCGTCAAATTGAGTGTGACCTGCGATGTATCCTCTGAAAATTGATCGCTGCAGCCCAAGGAAGCCAGCGCCCCATTGTAGACCCCCAACACCGTGTCGTAGTTGCTGCCCACCGTGCTGATGGTGGCGCTCATCGTGTAGCGTGGGGTGAATTTGAACCATAGAGAACTGGCAATGGTTTCGGCATTGGTCAAACAAGCCATTGCCGGATCGGTGCGATCCACGAATGCCCCGGCGACGGTGTGCGTGCTGCTATGAGGCAGCGTGGTAATTGATAGGGCGTTGCTGAGGTGATCATTGGGGGTGCCGGTGTTGGTGACGGTAGCGTTCAGCGCCTTTTGCGCATTCACACGCCCCCACCCCGAAGCGATATCAAAACCCGCAGTGTGGATCGCATCGGTGGTGGTCACGATGCGGTCGCGGATTTGGTCATTCGTCCACGTCGGATTTTGGGACATGACCAGACCGGCAACGCCTGCCACCACCGGTGCCGCCCCGCTGGTACCATTAAATTGAGTGTAGTCGTGGCTGGGCACACTGCCCCCCGGATGCCACGCGGAATAGCCATCGGTGCCGGTCAAATCGGGCGAGGTCAGCGAATGACCGGGGGCGGTGATATTGACTTCTGTCCCCCAATTGTTGCCCCACCAATATTCGCCGGAACAATCGTAATTGGCGGGCGGTTCAAAATAAGTGTCGCGTTTGATGGTGTCGCACCAAGTGCTGGCACCCACCGTCAAGATGCCGGGGAAAATCGCCGCAAGGTTGGCAGGATAGCGGATCGGTGACCCATAGTTATTGCCTGCCGAAAACACCACCACCCCACCTAAACCCCCGCGTCCATTGAAAATGACATTTTTGAACGCGTTGGTGATGGCGGTATTGGGCAATTCGCGCTCCCAACTAATGTTCAAGATCGACGCCCCATTGTTGAATGCCCAGTTAATGGCATCGGCAATGATGGCATCGCTCGTAAATAACCCCTCGCTGGTCGTCTTAAAAATGCGAATGGGCATGATGCGGCAACTGGGGCAAACGCCCATCGTCCCCGCGCCATTGTTGGTCTCGGCGGCGGCTACCCCGGCGACATGGGTACCGTGCGCATCTTCGGAGCGCGTCAGGGCATCATCATAGGGTGAGGGGTCTAAATCCCCCGTCACGGCATCATAGGGAAACACAATTTTGGCGTCAAGGTCGGGATGATTGGTCTGCACGCCGTCGTCGATGACGGCGATGATCACCGTGTTGACGCCTTGCGCGGTATCCCATGCCTCGTAGCCGTCAATGTCGGCGTCGGTGGTGGCACCCGGGTATTGCGCTTGCGCTGTGTTGTTGATGTGCCAGTTCCAACTGGCGTACGTGTCGTTGGGGACGAAATTGGGGGGCACCGCTTGCGTATGAGGGGTGGGTGCTGCATCGTTGGGGGCAACGCCACCGCCCTCTTGACGGGGTGACAACGGAGCGCGTTCGCTGAATCCCCGCAACGGCGGCAGCAACTGCACAAAATTGGGCGACCCATACAGCGCGACGCCATCCGTTTCATAAAAATTCGCCATCATCAGGGTATCGACGCCAGCGCGCGGCAGCACCCGCAACACATACACATCGGGCGACAGTTCGCGGACGAATTCGACGCCATTGGCGTCGTTGTAGGCGTCCACGACCGCGCGCGGGGTGCCTTCGGGAAAGCCTACCAATAGCTCATCGGTCAAGATCATCTTGACTTCATCATAGAGGAACACGGGGTTGACCCAATAGGCGCTGAGCGCTTCCGCCGTGCGCATGGAATCGATCAGCACCAATGCCGCCGCGCCGTCGCTGACGCCAGCCAGCGGCATAAGATAAAAACGATAGCCAGCGGTCAAACCGGGTTGGCTGGCGGTGCTGAGGTCGGCAGCGGGGAACGCCGTCGCCAGCGTGGTGAGCGCGGTCGCTTCTCGGACAGCGACAGCTTCTAAGGTCGCGGCGGTGGGTGCTGTGCCGATGGCGCTTGCGAGCGGCGGCGCAAATTGGACGGCAAGAAAATCTGGCGACACCGTGAGCGGAACCCGTTCGCCGCTGGCATAGTAAAAGAGTGTGGTGGTTTCGGGTGTGGAGATAAGCGCGCGATCTTGCGCAAGGGCGGGCAGCACGGAAAACACCACCCACAGACACGCGATTAGGATTGCAAAAGCGGTAGGGTGGGTAGGGCGACTCGTGTGAAGCATGAGTTTTTTTCCTCTATAGCTTCGACTAAGACCGATAGGATGATAGGGCATCGTCTATATTATAAGATAAATTTTAGATCGGGAGCAAATTATAGGAGGATGGGGGGTGCATTTCACTTGGGTGCATCGCTATGATTTCATAACAGGTAAACGGGCGGATATTCGGCGCGGCGACTCTTGGGGTTGGGGATTTTTCCACGAGCGCCTAATCCGCCCCTACATTTACGTTGATGAGACGATAGG
>JBBRTY010000263.1:0-6165 GCA_038248285.1 Aggregatilineales bacterium | reverse complement strand
CATGTCGAAAAACATATCGACTTGATCACCCAAATTACTCCCGGCTTGCCGCTCATCCGTGCTGACCAACGCAAGGTCGCGCAGATCCTGTCGAACATCCTTGAAAACGCCTATAATTACACCTATCCCGGTGGCAAAATCGAGGTCAGCGCCTACTCGCGGATGTGGGATGCGCGTTCCCAAGTGGTGATCAGTGTGAAGGACAACGGTATCGGCATCCCCGAAGAATTTCGCGGGCGGGTCTATAACCGGTTTGAACGTTATGAAGAAAATGCGTTGGGCATGGATGTTGCCGGCACGGGTTTAGGCTTGTCCATCGTTAAGGCATTGGTGGAAATGCACGAGGGGGATGTGTGGTTTGAGACCGCCGTCAATCAAGGGACGACGTTCTACTTCTCGCTGCCGGTGGATGGTCCTACATTGATACAAGATGAAAGTATCCAATCTAACGCCACTTAGGCGTATGTTGACAAACCACACCTTTGGAAGGGTACAGGGATTAGTGATGGCGAATATTTTAGTTGCTGATGATGAACGTGACATTCGCGAATTGATTAACTTTACCCTCACTTTTGCAGGGCATCAGGTGACGACCGCCAGCAATGGCGAAGAAGCGGTTGCCCATGCCCAGCGCATCAACCCGGATCTGATCATGATGGATGTCCGTATGCCTAAAATGACAGGGTACGAAGCCTGTCGGGTGTTGAAATCCATCGATATGTTTAAGAATACACCGGTCGTCTTTTTATCCGCCAAAGGGCAGGATGAAGAAGTGCAGACGGGGATCGATGTGGGGGCATTTGCCTATATCTTGAAGCCGTTTTCGCCAGATGACCTGACACGGCGCATTAATGATATCTTGAAGGACATTGGCGCACCCCGCTGATGGGTATTTGCGCTGACAGACGAGGGGATTTGACAATGAGCGCCATCACCACGAATCAGGGTGATATCATCCATTACGAAAAGTTTGGACGCGGACGTCCGGTCGTATTGGTTCATACGTGGCTGGGGTCATGGCGTTATTGGATTCAGGTGGTCAACATCCTGAGCGCCAAATACACTTGTTATGCCATCGATCTGTACGGGTTTGGTGACAGCGCCAAAAATGAGCGTCATTACACTTTTGAACACCAAATTGCCTTACTCGAAGACTTCATGACGACGCTCGGCATCACCAAAGCGGCGATGATCGGACACGGCTTAGGCGCGATGGTTGTGACCGAATATGCCCGCCGCCACCCTGAAATCGTCCCGCGTATGATGTTGGTCAGCGCGCCCTTGTTCGACCCGGGCGACCTCACGACGCGCGTGCCTGTGGGACGGTCGTTGCTCAGCAATCGTCCAGCGCCCGCAGAACAATTTGAGAATGTGCCCAACGCCGCCACTTTGCCCAGCGCCAGTTCTGCCATGCGCGCAGCGTTAATGGCAGCCGCCAAAGCGCGCGGCGGTCTTGCGCCGGAACTCGAACAAATGGCAGCAAACGCCGCCGCCGTCAGCATGGCACCACCGCCCGTGTTCAATCCCCTACGCGGTATTTTTTATGGACAGACTGGGGAAACCTTGCTGGCGCAGTGCTTCCGCCGCATTGACGAACGCCTAAAAGACTTGACGGTCGATGTGCCGCGTATCGACACGCGCGTGATCGCGCGCATGGTAGATACCTTCGACGCCGGACGCTTGCTCGACACCTTACGCTTACTGACGGTGCCGATCCTGTTGGTGCATGGTGCCGACGATCCTTTAATCTCGCAACCCAATGAAGATGTGCTGCATTACATCACGGTCGATAAAGAACAAACCCTCGTGCCTTTACTCCTGCCCGGCGTGCGCCACTTCCCCATGTTGGAAGATGACCGTTTCGCACCGATGGTCAATGATTTCTTGGACGCCCCCGATATTGGGAAGATCGCGCCGAAGGAACGTTGGCGTCGGCGCACCCGCTAAGCGATGGTCAATCCGCCACTTTCTCAACAATCCCCTCGCAAAGTGTTGATCTTCGCCAATGGCGAGATGAACGACGGCGCTATGGTGCGTCGGGCGTTGGCGCTGGCTGCCCCTAATCCGTTCGTGATCGCGGCGGATGGCGGGGCGCGCTTGGTGTCCTATTTTGGCTTGACACCCAATGCCATCATCGGGGATATGGACTCGATCACCGCTGAAGCGTTAGAACGTGGGCAGATGCAGGGTGCCTCGATCTTGCGCTATCCGCCCGCCAAAAATGAAACCGATCTCGAACTGGCGCTGTTGTACGCGGTGGAACAAGGGGCGGGCTGGATTCGCGTGATCGGCGCGGCGGGCGACCGGCTCGATCAAACCTTGAGCAATGTCTATCTCTTGGGGTTGCCCGCTCTAAGCGGTTGTGATGTCCGTTTGGTCGCGGGGAAGCAAGAGGCATGGCTGATGATGGCGGGCATGACCACGATTGAAGGCGCGGCGGGCGATACGGTTTCGCTCATCCCGCTGAGTGGTGCCGTACAGGGTATCCGTACCGAGGGGTTACATTATCCGTTGAAGCATGAAACCCTCAGCTTTGGACCAGCGCGTGGTGTCAGCAATGTCTTGGACGGCACGCACGCGGCAATTTACAGCGAAGACGGGATTTTGTTGATTGTTCATACCATCGGCAGGGCATAGAGTCGAGTAACTACACACCCCTCACCCTAAATCCCTCTCCCACAAGGGGCTGAGGGACTTTCTACTGCGTTTCTCCCCTTCTCCTCTTGTGGGAGAAGGGGTCGGGGGATGAGGGGTAGCTGTGTAGTTACAGAGTCGGACTTAAAAAGGGGATTTTATGAGTGAAAACAAGACCATCACGGTGATCAAACGGGATCATCAAGGCGCGGAGATTTTGCGTTATCAGGGGGAAGTCATCGGGCGCGGGGCGACATGGATCTGCATATTTGCCATCTACACGCGCCCCAGTTCCAACGCGGGCTATATGCACTATGAGCAAGGTGACCGCTTCACCGAATGGTTTTATAGTGACCGTTGGTACAATGTGTTTCGCATCGATAGTTTTCGTGATGGGGCGCTCAAAGGCTGGTATTGCAATATCACCCGCCCTACCGAGATTGACGATCAGATCATCGCTTCGGATGATCTGGAACTCGATGTCTTTGTTTCGCCCACACGCGCGATCCTCCTGTTAGATGAAGCCGACTATGCGGCACTCACGCTCGATCCCGAAGAACAGGCGGCGGTGTGGGAAGCTGTCACCGACATTCGCGCGCTCGTCGCCAATGCCAGCCCCCCGTTTGATATATCCTAGTCGATGAGCCACCCGCCGTAATTCTCGCCAATGCTATACACATGGTGAAGCTGGTGCCCGATGATTTGATAAGGGATGGCGCGCACGCTTAAAGGATAGCCATTGGCGGTGCCAGCGCGGGTGATCGCTTCGGGCGTGAATGAACTCAATAAATGGAAAGACGCCATGCGCACCGCGTGAAATTCCACCAATAAATCTTCCGTCGGGCGGGCATTGGCACCCGCCTGTTGGACATAGGTGTTTTCATCAAAACCCGCGAGATCCGTCGTATCCGCACGGGCAAACCGCAACGCCCGATACCCAAACACACGCTCGGCATCGGTAATGTGCCCCAAAATATCATGGATCGTCCACTCCCCTGCCGCATGGGGGGTGATTCGTTGTTCTGCCGTAAATGACCGAACGAGGGTATCCAACACTTGGGCTGCGACTGCAAATTGCTCCAATACGGGATTATCCAACGGCACCAAATCGATATAGGCACGCATATAGGGTGCATATTCGCCAACATTGGGGGGTGGGATTAGAATCACGAGAAAAACTCCTTTTGATGGATTACCAAAGGACACAAGGATTATCCCTGTATTTTAGCTCATAATTTCGTCCAACAACGACTCCGCCAGCAGATCGGGATCACAGTCTGCATCAGCGCACAATACAATAATCGTGATGCCTTCCTCCGGTAAAATCATGCCTGTGGTGATAAAACCAGTGACACCCCCCGAATGCCCAATAGCAGTGCCATAATCCGTCTCCCACTGTCCAATGGCTAACCCATACCCCGCTTCGCCATCTTCGGCAATCGTCAGCATTGCTTCAAGGGAGTCTGCCGATAGGAGCGTTTGCTCTTCAAAGAGGGCGCGATAAAAAGTTGCCACATCAAACACATTGGAGATCAACGCACCATCCCCCAAACCCGCGCCATCATTGATCCAACTCACCTCATCAACCGTACCGTCGCCATCCCAATCCTCGAAAGCCTTCACCAACGTCGCTTGCCCTGCCGATGGTGGGTCCTCAAAGTTTTGCGTATAAGTGTTTTCTAATGAGAGCGGATCAAGAACAAAGTAGCGCACAAGGGCATCCAAAGGTTGCCCAGTCGCCGTCTCCAAGATCACCTGTAGCAACAGATAATTGGTATTGGAGTACGAAAACTGATCGCCAGGGGCGAACAACGGAGGCAGATCATAGGCATAGGCGAGCGCCTCTTCTACCGTCCATGAGCGCGTTGGATCAGCCACAATGGCTTCCCAGAAAGCGCCATAGCCCAAATAATCGTCAATACCACTTTGCATCGCTAACAATTGACGTAAGGTCACGCTGTCGGCATTGGCGATCCGGGCGACAATCTCGTCAGGTAGCCAATCAGCAGCGAGGTCGTCCAGCGCAATTACCCCCTCCTTGACCAATCGCAGTGCGGTGACGGCAACAAAAGTTTTGGACATGCTGCCGATACGGAAATGGTCATTAGGGGTGGCAACGCGGGTATCATCGGCACGACCGGCGGCGAGACCAATCTGTCCATCTGGAGTGACAATGGCTACTGCGACAGCAGCATCAAGCGTCAGCGTCGCCGCAAAGTCTTCGATCACCATTGTCAAAGCGTCGGTATCGAAGTCATTTTCTTGGGCGGTCGTAGTGGGGACGACAAGCATCATCAACCATAGAACAAGCCACAATTTTTTCATGGGGCACCTTCTAGTAAAAAGACGGTCACTGGGATAGATATATCAAAATATAGCGCGTGAGCGCAACATTGTCGAACTCAACGCGGCGATCTCTAACCTCAGCACACAAGATCAAGCTGTGCTAAAATGCAAGGTATGGTTCGCATCCCTTGAGTCGGTACAACAATCCACCTAATGACCATAAATTCACGCGAAAATCGCCGCACCCGCCGTCCAGAACGCACCCCTGCCTTGTGGCAACCGGGGGCAGAAAACCCAGAGCGTGCCCCAGTCCAACAAGCGGTGCGCAGCGGTTTTCATCTGCGCCCCCGTTGGATCAGCGGCTTTGTCACGGTGAGTCTGATCCTTGTGTTATTGCTGATGTTCACTGCCGACAGTTTTTATGTCCACAGCATCGCCGTCGGTGGGCTGCGCTATATGACCGCTGATGAAATTTATGGCTTGACCAATGTGGTCGGGTTGCACGCTTTTTGGATCGATCCGACCCAAATCCGTGCTGACATTTTGCGCAACCCGACCATCGCTGATGCCCAAGTGATCATCGGGTGGTCCCCCAATTTACTGACGATCCTGATCTCCGAACGTGAACCCGCACTCGTGTGGGAGCAAAATGGTCAAGCCGTTTGGATTGATGTCAACGGGCGGGTGATGCGCCAGCGCGAAGACCGCCCAGAACTTTTGCGGGTGCAAGCCGAATTATCACCCAATGCCGCTTTGGGAGAAAGCATCGACCGCGCTATCGTCGCTGGAGCGCTGCAACTACAAACCCTACTCCCCGAAGTCAGCACGCTCCGGTATCACCCTGACAAAGGGCTAGGTACCAATGATAGAATAAACGGTTGGGTCGTTTGGTTGGGCATAGGCACTGGTATGCCCGAACGACTGCGCATCTATGACGCCATCAGCGCTGATCTTGGGGCGCGCGGTGTCAGCGCCGCTGAAGTGAATCTCGCCAATCCAGATGCGCCGCATGTGGCGACGCTGATCCGTTAAGCTTCCTCATACAGGCTAAACGTAAGCATCCCCACCCCTAAAGGCGGGGGCTTTTAGCCCCAATGCTTACCAGACTCAGCCCGCAAGGGCTACGTTAGCGGTAAATACATAGGCACTTCGGAATACCTCACCAGTTCCGAACTCTGCGGTGAACGATTAAAGAGAATGCTTGGGAGCAAACAGTGTCGTTCGCATGAAACTACCGCATAACTT
>JBBRTY010000262.1:0-6168 GCA_038248285.1 Aggregatilineales bacterium | reverse complement strand
CCCCTCGAAACGTGGATGTAGGGGCGGATTAGGCGCTTGTCAATCGTTCGTTAACATGAAAGTCCGCGCGCCGAATATCCGCCCATTTGACGCCAACGGTCATTTCTCCTTTTATTACCAACCGTTTTTCAGCCTGAGCAGTTACAAAAATTTGGTGTAAAATATGGCTACTCTTGATTTAGTGTTTGACTTTTCAAAACCTCATGATATGATGTCGAAAGATTAGCAGTCTAAGCATATGACAACGCCTAATTTCAATGATTTCATCGGCAGTGTCCTTATTTCCGTTATGCGGCCGCACCGTTATCAAATCGATAGTGCGCTCAATCAAATTGGTCTGCATGTGGGTCAAGAACTCGTCTTATTTTCTTTATGGCGAGAAGAGGGGCTAAGCCAATCGGAAATCGCAAAAGACCTTTGTGTAAGCGCCCCGACGGTCACTAAAATGCTGACGAGTATGGAAGCTGAGGGCATTATTGAGAGGCGCGCTGACGAGGAAGATGGGCGTGTTTCGCGCATTTATTTGACTGAACGTGGAAGAACACTCCAAACCGAAGTGGTCGCTATCTGGTCAGCGATAGAACAAGAAATGATGCAGGGCATCAGCGAAGCCGAGAAATTGTTATTGCGGCGCTTGCTAATGCAAATGCGAGACAACTTATCTGCCGACAACGGTTAATTTTTTTCAAGTATCACTTAGCGTGCTAAGTAAACAGGAGATCGTCATGACTATCTCTCAATCATCCCCGAATAACCAAACTTTTATATCCGGCGCGCTAGGAGGGCTAGTGGGGGCAGTTGCCAACGCTATTGTCTTCTTTATCGCCACCGCCCTGTTCAGCATCAACCTCCAAATTACGCAACCGCCGGAAATGACCACTTTGGGACTATTGCCGCTGCCGGCGGTGATCCTCGCTAGTTTTGTGCCGGACATCTTCGCTGCCTTATTGTATCTGCTGCTGCAACGCTTTACAGCACAAGCAGGGCGTATTTTCTTAGGTATTGCCGTGGTTGTCCTCGTCTTCTCTTTCTTTCCGCTGGTTGGTATGCCGCTGATGACGGATTCGGTCAAAGTCGTATTGGCAGTCATGCACATCGTCGCCGCTGGTGCGATTATGGGTGCTTTCGCATTACGCCAACGCTAAAGATATTTCTCCTCCCAATCCCCAAATGCAAAATTACTGGGTGAAGAGGCATGACCCGTTCATGCCTCTTCACCCACGAGTCCGCCGCTGTTGCCAATCTAGTACCCCTGTAGACTAGGATCGAAGCGCGATCCCGATTAGACTAGTAGGTGAAGTTTGTTTTAAGGGATTGGAAACAGCATATGCGTAAGCTTGCCTTGTTATGGATTGTTCTTTTGCTGGTCAGCGCTTGCACCGGCACCCCGACGCCGACTGCCACACAACCCCCGCCGCTGCCGACCGTCGTCGCGCTGGATACCGCAGCACCCAACATCGGCAGCGCCCGTCCATTCGCGTTGCCGACTGGGATTGATTTGACCCAAAGCCTCGATCTGCCGGGCACCGCCAGCTTTGTCAGCGTCGCCGAGACCGACGGTGCCCCCACGCCCGCGCCTGCCGACTTTGACGTCATTTATTACGATCAACAAGGGGGCATCAGCAATTCTACGTTGTCGATCACCCTCTACAATGATGGCAGGTTTGTGCGGGATGGCGTGGAAGCGCGCGTGAGCGCCGATGCCATCACCCAAATCAACCAGTTGTTGACGGATATGCGCTATCTGGAGATTTTGGGAGAATTCCAAGTCACCGGAATTTCTGTCGAATTGTTTCGCTATAACATCACAGTGACCATGCGCAACGGCAACTCGCGCACGTTCACCACCGAAGATGGCGCGACGCCACCGCCCTTTTTGACGCTCTATGATGCGCTGCGGTCATTGCGGGCGTCGTAATGTCGAGGGTATCGGTCGTGGGGGTGGGGATGATGATCCATCTCCATTCCCGCACCCCTAATCTTTGTCCGCTGTGATAAAATTTCGATTCTCGTTTCTTTCTTGTCTTAAAGGTGTCCATCCATGCCCCCACCGAAGATTCAACCCCGGCTCCCGAAAGGGATGCGCGATTTCTTGCCCGCTGAGATGATCAAGCGCGAATATGTCTTTACTATCGTGCGCGAAGTTTTCCATCTGTTCGGCTTTGAACCGCTGCAAACCCCGGTCTTGGAACTTCACGAGACGCTGATGGGCAAATATGGCGAAGACGCTCAAAAATTAATCTTCAATGCCCAACACCCGGGTGGCAAAGAAGAACTGTCCCTGCGTTATGACCTGACCGTGCCGTTGGCGCGGGTGGTGGCGCAGTATCCTAATGACATCACCATCCCGTTTCGGCGTTATCAACTGTCCCCAGTATGGCGCGCGGAACGTCAGCAGCGCGGACGCTATCGCGAGTTTTATCAGTGTGATGCCGACATCGTGGGCGTGGCGGGTATGAGCGCCGATGCCGAAATTCTGTCCCTGATCACCACGGTCTTGACGCGCTTAGGGTTTCCGCAATTTGTTGTCAAAATTAACAACCGTAAACTGTTGACGGCAATCGGGATTTATGCGGGTGTCGAGGGGGAAATGCTGGCGGAATTGTACCGCAGCATCGACAAGTTTGACAAAGTAGGGGCAGAAGGCGTGCGTGAGGAACTCATCAAACGCGGCTTGCCCGATGAAGTGACGGAACGGATCATCCGCTTGGTCACGGTGCAACTGCCCGGACTGGAACGGCTCGATTATCTGGATGAAGTCTTGGGGTCTGTCCCCGAAGCTGCCCTCGCCCTGCGCGAACTGCGTGATTTATCAGATCACTTAACGGCGGCAAATGTTTCGCCAGCGGGCTATGAGTTTGATTTCACCATGGTGCGCGGCTTGAGCTATTACACTGGTCCGATCTTCGAGACGATCATCACGGAACCGAACTTGGGCAGTGTCACCGGCGGCGGACGTTACGACGAATTGATCGGGCTGTTTCGCGGCGAAAGCTTACCCACAACCGGCACCTCACTGGGCATTGAGCGGATCATCGATGTGATGGATTTGCTCAATCTGTATCCGGCGGGCATCGGCGGCACGGTGGTTGAAGCGATGGTGACGGTGTTTGGCGAGGATACCCGCATTGCCGCCACCACACTGACAGCGGAACTGCGCGCGGCGGGGGTGCGGACTGAACTGTATATGCAGGACAAGAATGTCGGTAAGCAATTGAACTATGCCGATAAAAAAGGGATTCCGGTGGTCGTGCTGTTCGGCGCGGATGAGATCGCGGCGGGGACGGTCAAGCTGAAGCGGCTGCGCGATAGCGCAGAAGTGACCGTCCCGCGTGCCGAGGCGGTGTCGGCAATTCGGCAGTTGTTGGGGGTATAAAAGTGAGCTTATCCCATCTCTTCCAACCCAGCAAAAACACAGAACGCGCGTTGCAAATCCTCAAGTGGATTGCCCTGATCGTGATCGGCGGGATCGCCCTGACGACGATTGATTTTAGGGCGATAATTAGTCATATGAACGGGTTTCAGCCCTCGACACTGCTGATTTTTATCGCCTTCGCGGGGGGGGCGCGTTTGCTCTACACCCTCCGTTGGCGCTTGATCTCGATCAGCAGTGGTACCCCTTTGCTTACCTTATGGTTTTGGCTGCGGGTGAACTTGCTCAGCGAGTTTGTGAGTATCGTGCTGCCCTCATATCTGGGGGGCGATGGCTTACGTTTGCTGAAACTGCGCCCCCACACCGAACGTAGCCGCGACGCCGCCTTGTCGGTTTTGATCGACCGCGTGATCGGCGTGATCACGCTGGGGCTGGCAGCTTTGGTCTGCTTACCGCTGCTGCTGCCTTATCTGACACTTGATCTGAGCGTGGATGTGCGGTGGGTGGCATTGATCGTCGTCCTCGCCCTCGTCGTGATGATCGCGGTCGGACTCGTCTTGTGGCGGATGTTCCGATTGCAACTGCCGGCGCTGCTACGTGACCTCCATTTCGACAGGCGCAAGATGGGGATCGCGTTCGCGTTTTCGGTCGCGGGACATAGTTTATATGCCGCGGGTTATGTCGTTCTGTTTGTCGGGTTAGCGCCGTTGGCACCCCTGCCGCTGCTCGCCATCATTTTGTTGGCGCTCCTCACGCGCACGCTACCGCTCTCGTTTTTAGGGATCGAGGTCAGTGATGGTTCGTTGGTGGTGCTGGCGGGGCTGCTCAATATCGAGCCGAGCCTGTCGCTGACAGTGGTCGCGCTGGTCTTGAGTTCCCGCTACCTCTTCGCACTGATCGGCTTCTTGTGGGAACTGGCAGCCGATGGCATCACCTTTTTACGGCGGATTGTGCGCCCTCAAGACGCTGATCCTATTGCCCCTGCGCCCACCGATGATGCAGCGTCGTCTTTGCCCCGCTGATGGAGCGCATCAAAGCCTTGGGGCTTGATCGCCAGATCGTCGCCTCGTAATAACCCTAAGACTCCGGCTTGCCCCGGTTCAGCATCGTGGGGGGTGGCTTGGATGTTGGCACGCGGATCGTAATCGAGCGGTTCGGTGTAGGCGCTGATATAGCCCTCATAATTGCGCAGTACCACTTTGCCCGGCGCTTGGCTGATCAGGTATTGGGGCATCACCGGAATTTTGCCGCCCCCCCCCGGTGCATCAACGACATAGGTTGGCACGGCATAGCCGCTGGTGTGCCCGCGCAAGCCCTCCATGATCTCGATACCGCGCGCTACGGTCGTGCGGAAATGCCCCGCCCCGGCAACCAGATCGCACTGATAAAGATAGTAGGGGCGCACCCGATTGCGCACTAGTTTATGAACCAGTTGCCGCTGGATGTCGATGCTATCATTGATCCCCGCGAGCAGTACGCTTTGATTGCCTAGGGGAATACCGGCATCTGCCAATTTGCCAAGCGCTTGGCTCAGTTCCGGCGTGATCTCGGTCGGGTGATTGGTGTGGATGTTGATCCACAACGGATGGTATTGCCGAAGCATGGCGCACAGTTCATCAGTAATGCGTTGGGGCAGAAAGACGGGTACGCGCGTCCCGATGCGGATGATCTCGATATGCTCGATGGCGCGCAAATTAGACA
Source organism: Aggregatilineales bacterium (assembly GCA_038248285.1). Classification (GTDB taxonomy): domain Bacteria; phylum Chloroflexota; class Anaerolineae; order Aggregatilineales; family Phototrophicaceae; genus Flexifilum. Next base: position 1,094 of record JBBRTY010000262.1, on the reverse strand, counting down.
AGATGTATTCCAAGACGCGGGGTGCCAAAATCAGCGGATCGCCGCCGCTGAGCAGCACATCACGGACTTGGGGGGTACGCCGTAAATACGCGAACTGTGCCTCAAACTCGGTACGATTAAAAGTGACATGGGGATCGCCCACGATGCGACTGCGCGTGCAATAACGGCAATAACTGGCGCACTGGGTCGTGAGCAGCATCAACACTCGGTCGGGATAGCGATGCACCAAACCGGGTACTGGGCTGTGCGCATCTTCGGCGAGACTATCCGCCATCATCCCGTCAAAGGCTTGGAGTTCGCGCCCAAGGGGAATGACCTGCCGTCTGATAGGACAGTGTGGGTCATCGGGATCGATCAGGCTGGCAAAGTAGGGCGTGATATCGACACGGAACTTATCTTCGGCGTTTAAGCCCGCAATTTCTTCGTCGGTGAGCCGGATCACTTGCGCAAGCTGATCGGCACTGTTGAGGCGGTGCGAAAGTTGCCAGCGCCAATCGTCCCATTGTTCGTCGGGGATGTCGCGCCAGAGCAGCGGGCGGGGGGTGTCGGTGTGGGCTAAACGGCGCTGCTGAATAGGATAGGCGAGATCATCAAGGTGGGTATTGGCTTCAGAAACGTTCACCCGCATTGAATCATTGGTCAAAATGATTTGTTCCCCTTCAATGGATGAATGGCTACACAGTGATTTTGACCTTATAATAATACATTTTGCAACTTTGCGCATGATATTCTGATGAATGATGGTGACCACAAGTCCAGGGCAAGAGGAACCGCCCTAAAGCTTAAGGTGCGGACGACAACCCGGTCGCAACGCGATGCAGTTCGTAGGCGCGCGGCTCATTCGCGAGGGGGCGGCTGAGGTAAAACACCCATACGCGGTCGTTCCCAATATAAAACTCGGGATCGGATCGTAAGGCAGGTTCGGCAGCGCTCAAACGGTAAGAAATAGCCTCGTGACACTCCGCGACCGCTAAAGCGGTGCGGCTTCTTGGAAGCCACCTCCGCTCAAGGTGCTGACGGTTGCGATTCTCGAACCCGCCTGAAGATCGTCTTCAGACCGAGCTATTTCCCGGGTGACCGCCGGAACTACGCAT
>JBBRTY010000261.1:0-6172 GCA_038248285.1 Aggregatilineales bacterium | reverse complement strand
GGGATCGGCGGCAGTGTTTTAATTGGGGCACTCACGCAATTCTATCAACCAGATCAGGATAATGGTCGGCTGACGGATCGTATCACCATGCGCCCCTTCCCCCAAATTGAGCGGAACGATCCCAAACGCAAAGAGGTGAATACCCAATATCGTCGCGATATGATCACGACCGTTGGCTATACCGTATTCGTGAGCGGCAATAAAGTGGATGCTACTGGGGTGCAAATCCCCGCCGATGGCGTGCGCGAAGAATTTGCGATTAGCGCTGAACTCGGCAAATTGCCGATCCCCATCGGCGCGACTGGCGATATGGCGCGCGAAATTTGGGGAGAGGTGACCGCCGACCTCGCCCAATTCTTCCCGACGGTGAACGCTAAGAAGCTCACCGAATTAGGTGAGCTTTTCGACATCTTGGGGGATACTAGCCACGACAATCAAGCATGGGTGGATGCCGTCTTCAAGATCATCGCGCTCACGCAGACCTAAGCAGGATCAGGCGGTAGGGGCACTCGTATCGCCTCACTCCGCCGCGATCTGCCCATCTTGCACCTGCCACACTGCCGCTCGTTTCAAAAACGACGGCGTGAAGATGTCGAGTTCAGTCGTGGTCATCAAGGTTTGGGTGGCACCATCAATGCGATCCAACAGATAGGTGCGGCGTTGGGCGTCGAGTTCGGCGGCGACTTCATCTAAGAGCAAAATAGGCCATTCCCCGATCCGTTCGCGCATCCACACCAGTTCCGCCAGCTTAAACGCCATAACCGCCGTCCGCGCTTGCCCCCGGCTGCCGTACAAGCCGAGATCGCGGTCGTTGATGAGGAGCCGTAATTCGTCACGGTGCGGTCCAGTCAGCGTCATGCCGCGCGCGATCTCGGCGGCTTGGCTGGTCTGCAATTGATCGGCAAATTGCGGCGCGATCTGCTCTGGCGTCATTTCGCGATGCAGGTCAAAGCCGAGCGCCTCTAGCGAGAGCTGACCAGTGCCGCCGAGCGTGGGCATGAAACTAGGCTGATAGCGCAACGTCAGGGTTTCGCGCATTCCGGTTAGGTCGTGATGTGCCCGCTGTGCCTCATATTCCAGTTCGCGTAAAAATTGCTGGCGTCCGGCGATGATCACACTGCCAGCGCTGATCAGCTTTTCGTCCCAAAACGGGAGTTCGCGGGCGCTGGCGGCGCGCTCCATGATGCGTTTGAGCAAGGCGTTGCGTTGTGGCACGATTTTTTCGTACAGATCGAGCGCCTCGACATAGGCGGTATCGACTTGGCTGAGGGTGTCGTCGATGAAGCGGCGGCGGTCGCCCGGGCTGCCTTCGATGAGCGTGAGATCGCGCGGCAGGAACAAGACCACATTGAGCAAGCCCACCAAGTCCATGACTCGTTTTTCGACGCCGTTGATGCGCACGATCTTGCGAAAGCGCACCCCATCAAGGGTGCCGGGGGCGCGTTCCAATGCCAGCGTGATATCGAGGCGGGTGCGGGTCTTGCGGCGCGCCAACACCTCGCCTGTGACGCGGGCGACGGGCGTCACGTCATCTTGGGCGCGCCAGTGGATCAACTGGCGGTCGCTGGCGGTGTAGGGGGACTTGGCGGTCGCCAGATAGTAGATCGATTCAAGGAGGCTGGTCTTGCCTTGGGCGTTGGCACCATGGAGCACAATTGGTTTGCCAGCGGGCAGGGACAATTCCAGCCGGGCATAGTTACGAAAATTGGTGAGTGACAAATGTTCGATTTGCATGAGACGACAAAGCATAGCGCAAAGCATCCAGAAGGGCAAAGGTGGAACGGCATTAGGGCGGTGAATTTTGGCGTACCCCTTGACGCCTGTTGATTATTAACGCTACAGTATCCAGAGCATCATTCAGCCAAGCGCCTAACCGGAGTCCCTTCATGAAGTTGCCCCCGCCAAGTAACAACCCCCGTTCGCAAGACCATGTCTTCGTGTCGTATGCACATGCCGACCGCGCATTCGTCGAATGTCTCGCAAATGATCTGCGCGCGCGCGGGCATGTCGTTTGGATCGATTTTGAAGGGATTCGCGGCGGGCACGAATGGCGACAATCGATTGCTGATGGAATTGCTGCCTCCGCTGTTGTATTGGTGGCACTATCGCCTGACTCTGTGCGATCCGAATGAAATTTTCGCTCAGCGTATTGAAGTGTTTAGCCCCATAGAGCGAGCGAATTGGGGTCGAGCAATACATGATTTCGATCCCCGTTCGGGTGTAGGGATAGGCAAAAATGGACTACCAGAAATTTCTTAGTGTGATGTGCCGAGTGGCGAATTTATTTATCAACAAAATCAGTAACTGCTCAGGCTGAAAAACGGTCGGTAATAAAGGGAGAAATGACCGTTGGCGGCAAATGGGCGGATATCCAGCGCGCGGACTTTCATGTTAACGAGCGATTGACAAGCGCCTAATCCGCCCCTACATCCACGTTTCGAGGGGTATTTTCCTTTTTTTCTTCACGTCTTCATGCCTCTCTGTTCATTTTATTCTGTTTCTATACCTGAGTAGTACGCCAATGTCATATTAGATGGGCATTCTAAAAATGTCGAAAATTCCCGTAAACAACGGGCAAATGGTGGGACGCGCAACGGCGCGTCCGCGCATTTATGCCTACAAACGGACGCCCCGTTGGTTGTCCCTACGGGGAGAATCATCGAGTGGGTCTCTAATCTGACATTGGCGTAGTAGTACGCCAATTGTTTCATTGTGAGCCGAATAGCCCCGTGATCAATGCCGTCACATCCCCCTAAATATTAGGGGCATCGCCGTTCCCTAATGCCTCTATAATCAAGTTGATTCGCCCGAATCAGGTCTTTTTATTTGTCCGGTGACGGTGTAGTCAACGCCTTTCAATCCACAGTAGCACCGGTGTCGTTGACAGACATCGGATGATGACAGCGCGTTGATCCAAAGTACAACCGAACCAAGGAGTACCACTTGACCACTGTTTTTGTACCACCTCCCGCGCCGACGGCGCTCAACTCAACCGCTAACGAGACTGCGCTCTTGCGTGGTTTAAGCCCCGAACAAGTCGAAGCCAGCCGTGCCACGCACGGTGCCAACCTGCTTACCCCACCCAAACGTGACCCATGGTGGGTGCTGTTCATCGCCAAATTTGAAGACCCCGTGATCCGCATCTTGATGATCGCCGCCGCCATTACCATCCTTGTGGGCGCGGTCGATGGTCACTATACCGAGGGGATCGGGATCGTCCTTGCCATTTTGCTGGCGACTTCGCTCGGCTTTGTCAACGAACTGCGCGCCAGTCGCGAATTTGATGTCCTCAACCAAGTCAGCGACGACAACGCCACCAAAGTCATCCGGGGCGGTACCTACATCACCGTGCCTCGTCGTGATTTGGTCGTCGGCGATGTGTTGCTTTTAGAAGCGGGCGATGAGGTGCCCGCCGATGGTGTCGTGCGCGAAGCCGTCGCCTTCGAGATCAACGAGTCGGTCTTGACGGGCGAATCCCTGCCCGTGCGCAAAGCGATCCATGTGGGCGACTTGAGCGCCGAAGGCGAAGAAGATGCCTTTAGCGACGAGCGCGTCTATCGCAGCACGCTCGTGGTTGATGGACACGCCACCATCGAAATTAGCGCGGTTGGGGATCGCACCAAAATCGGTGAGATCGCCCGCGCCGCCACCAGTGATACCGGCGCGATTACCCCGCTCAATGCCCAACTGGATCGGCTCAGCAAGTTGATCGGCGTGGTCGGCTTTAGTGTGGCGATGCTCACCTATGGCGCGCTCATTTTGCGCGGCGCGGTCGTCGGCGATATCGTATTGTCGGCGGGGAATTGGATTTTTGTTCTGTTCACCACCATTGCCGTCTTGATCGCCGTCAGCCGTGTATGGTTGCCCATCGTCAGCGATGCCTTTGAGTTGACAGGGCGGGAACTGAAAATGCCGCCCCTGTTGAGTGATTCCAGCGCCCGCGCATGGCTCTTGTCCTTCATCGTGGGCAGCTTGTTCTTCATGGTCGGCGTGGTGCTGTTGATCTCGCTGGGACTGCTGCCGACGGCGATTGATCAATGGTTGCCCAACGGCATCGGCACCGCCTTGCTGCGCTACTTTATGGTGGCGGTCACGATCATTGTGGTGGCAGTGCCCGAAGGCTTGCCGATGAGCGTCACGCTCAGCCTCGCCTACAGTATGCGCCGCATGACCGCCGCCAACAACCTCGTGCGCCAAATGCACGCCACCGAGACGGTCGGCGCGGCAACCGTGATCTGCTCCGACAAAACCGGCACGCTCACGCTCAACCGGATGCGCGTGTTCGAGGCGCGCTTCCCGCTTCTCGCCACCGACCCGCCCGCCCCAGCTATGGCATTTTTGAGCGAAGCCATCGCCGCCAACACCACCGCCAACCTCAGCCGGTCGCCCGGCAAACCCGTCGAAGCCATCGGCGATAGCACCGAAGGCGCGCTCTTGTTGTGGTTGGAAGAACAGGGCAGCGATTATCTGTCCGCGCGCGGTTGTTTTGACATCGATACCCAGCTCACGTTTTCGTCCGAACGCAAGTATATGGGCACGCTGGGCATATCGCGCGTGTTGAATGCCCAGTCGATCCTCTATTTCAAGGGCGCGCCGGAGATCCTCCTGGCGCGCTGTACCATGATTGCCGACGGCACCGAAACGAGTGTGCCCTTGACGGAAAATGATCGCGTTGTCCTCAATTCGCAATTGCTCGGCTATCAACAACGTGGGATGCGCACGCTCGCCTTTGCCTACAAGATGACGCCCATCACCAGCGAAACCGTGATCGAAGACAGCGCCCACGATCTCGTCTGGATGGGCTTCACGGCAATTGCTGACCCCATCCGCGCCGAAGTGCCAGACGCGATCCGCGCGTGCCGAAGTGCGGGCATTGATGTCAAAATCGTCACGGGGGATACCTCGGCGACGGCTTACGAGATCGCCCGGCAAGTTGGGCTGTGGGACGATGGCGGCGATCAAAACAACCCCTATGCCATGATGAGCGGTACCGAGTTTGCGGCGCTCACAGGCGCGCAACTGGTGACTGCCGCCCAAAAGGTGCAGGTGGTCTACCGCGCCCGCCCCAAAGATAAACTGTTGCTGGTGATGACCTTGCGCGAAAGCGGCGAAGTCGTGGCGGTGACGGGGGACGGCACCAACGACGCCCCAGCGCTCAATTTCGCTAATGTCGGCTTGGCGATGGGGTCGGGCACGGATATCGCTAAAGAAGCGAGCGACATCGTGCTGCTGGATGATTCATTCGGCAGCATCGTCAACGCGGTGATGTGGGGGCGCTCGCTCTATCGTAATATCCAACGCTTCATCTTGTTCCAACTGACGATCAACGTAGCGGCATTGGGCATCGCTTTGCTCGGTCCGTTCATCGGCATCGAGTTCCCGCTCACGGTGATTCAAATGTTGTGGGTCAATTTGATCATGGACACCTTCGCGTCGTTGGCACTGGCGACCGAACCCGCCCGCGCCGATGTGTTGCAAGACAAGCCGCGCCGTTCGACCGATTTCATCATCACCCCCGCCATTGTCCAGCGGATCGGGTTGTTGGGCGGTTCTTTCATCGTGCTGCTCGTCGGCGCGTTGCTGGTCATGAACAGCGATGGGGACGTGACCGCGACGGAATTATCCATGTTCTATGCGGGGTTCGTCTTGCTGCAATTCTGGAACCTGTTTAACGCCCGCGTGCTGTTCCGCGATGTGTCGATCTTCGACGGCATCAACGAGAATCAAGCCTTCTTGAGCATCGCCGGGCTGATCTTGGTGGTCACCTTCTTGATCGTCCAATTTGGCGGCGAGGTCTTCCGCACGGTACCGCTCAGCATCGTCGAATGGGGCATCCTACTGGCGATCACTTCGCCCGTGCTGCTCTTTGGCGAGGTCATGCGGCGCGTGGGATTGAAGGCATAACGGCGCTTTCCCATAGGCAGCAAGGTTAAGGAAAATTAAAGGGGGGATCGGCGCGCGCCGATCCCCCCTTTAATTTCTACAACTATTTGTATGGTTATTGCCTCATTTTTTTCAGCCCGTGTATCCGTGTATCTTGCCTTCTTGCCATTAATCGCTATAAATAGTATGCTGTTTTGTAACTGCTCAGCCCTCACCCAAAGCGAAGCGGCAATCCCTCTCCATAAGCGAAGCGGCGGGGAGAGGGACTTTCTACCGCTTTTCTCCCCCT
>JBBRTY010000260.1:0-6179 GCA_038248285.1 Aggregatilineales bacterium | reverse complement strand
GGGCAGGTTTGGGACGTATAGGCTACGGAATTCAACAGTTCGGTAGCTCATACTTTCGAGTCTACAGTCTTTTAAGTTTTTTGTCGATGTTCATCTTTTGAATTCAACACGGAAATTCCCGGAGAATTTACACTCACTTGAAATGCACCCCGCTGAGACGCTGAGACGGCGGCTAAAGCCGTAAGGCGCTTCATCTACAGCCGCTGAAGCGGCGTAGCTTTCGCGGGCTAAAGCCCTACTTCTGTAAGCACCTGCGTTGATGTGAGGCTGCGACTCGCGATGCTCGTCTCCACAAATGCCACCGACGTGGCATTTTGATCGCTGCGGATCTGTGCGCGCACGGTGCCCGTCAAATCAATGAGCGGCTACTTGCGTTGCCGTCAATCCAGAGGCAAGCGTCCCTTGCGGGTCAAGGAGGGTGGGCATTGGGCTATGGGTGGGAGAGAGCGGAATCGTCACTGGGGGATTTTCGGTTGGAAGGACGATCAGGGGGGCATCACCGGGGGCATATCGCTCGGCATTGCGCCATTGGTGGGCGTTTCGGTATCGGTGAGCGTTGGGACAAGCGTCAGCAATTCTGGACTCGGAGTCTGGAAGCGACTCAAGAGAGAGGACGCAGCGACACCAATCACCACCACCAGCGCCAGCAGAATCAACAAGCCCGCGCTATAGCGCAGTGTACGATTCCGTCCACCATTTATGACCGGGCGCAACCCGCGAATGAGGCGATCGACATCTTTATGAAAGTCTGGATCATCACGCATGAAATGCGCATTTTTATAGACCAGCGGCTGTAAACTGTGAGGAAGTTCGGAGGCTGAAGGCATGGATGCGCCGTCGATGAGGATCGGGATCATTTTGATAGCGGGGCGCTGTAAGCCCGTTTCAATTTCAACGTGGACAAAATCATCAGGATGATCGAGACGGCGTGTCCCATCATCATCGGTTGTGGTCAACCATTTTGGACCGATGATGACCAGCATCACACGGCAACTTGAGGTCGCCTGTAGGACAACCTCGCGGAAATCCTCCCCATAGGGAATACTATCTACGTCTTTGAAGATCGTGTCTTTCCCGAACGCAGCAACAAGGCGATCATAGATACGATTCGTAAACGTCCGGCTGTCAGCACGGCGATATGAAATGAATAGACGAGTCTGCATGGTGGTCCCCCCACATCAGATTGTTTATCCATCGGATAATGACCGCAATAATTTGATTATGCAAAAACGTAACTGCTCAGCCCTCACCCAAAGCGAAGCGGCAAACTCTCTCCATAAGCGAAGCGGCGGGGAGAGGGACTTTCTACCGCTTTTCTCCCCCTCTCCTGTAAAAGCGAAGCGGATGGGAGAGGGGGTGCCGAGCGCGCTCGGACGGGGTGAGGGGTACCTGAGTAGTTATTCTGGTTCTATACCTGAGCCGTCACGCAAAAACTTCATAGGGCATATCTTAAATCCGATGAGGGGGCATGACCATCCATGCCCCCAAGTGCGCCGCAACCCTCACGCCCGCAGCTTCGCACCCAACAGTTTCTCGCACTGCTTCACGATGCGCGCATGGATGGGTGCCACTTCTTTGTCCGACAACGTGCTGCCCTCGCTTTGATACGTCAGCGCGAACGCCAGCGATTTTTGCCCGTCGGGGATGGGTGCGCCCGTGTACACGTCAAACAAGCGCGCCTCTTTAAGCAAGTCGCCACCTGCCGCGCGGATCACCGTTTCGACTTCCGCCGCCGTCAAAGTGGCGTCCACCACCAGCGCAATATCCTGCAAGACGGGCGGGGTTTGCGGCAAAGGATTGACCGGAAACAAGCGATCCGAGGCGGCGATCAATGCCTCTAGGTCAAATTCGCCCACCAAAATAGGGGTCCCCGTCAGCTCGAAATTCGCCGCCACCAAAGGATGCAATTCGCCGAAGGTGCCCACCAGTTTGTCGTTCACCAAAATGCTGGCGGAACGACCGGGGTGGAAGGTCGAGTGTGTCGCCCGCACATAAACCGCCCCGCCGACATGCAGCCCGTGCAGCAGGTCTTCGACCACGCCCTTGAGGTCATAAAAATCCATCGTCGGTGGTGCCGTCGTGCCGTCGTTCCAGCCCGCTTGTGTGCGGACACCGGTCATCAAAATGGCGACTCGGCGCGGTTCATCGGGCAAGGCTTCGCCCGCGCGCGGCAGATACACCGCCCCGATCTCGAAGACCGCTTGGCGCGTCTGATAACGAGCGTTGGCGTGGGCTGTCTCCAACAAGTTGGTGATCAGCGTGTGGCGCATGACCGTTTTGTCGTTGGTGATCGGGTTCAGCAGGGTGACATAGGGCACCGCTGGCAACGACGATTCCGCGCCGGGCGGCACGAGCGCCGCTTCGCGTTCGGGCGTCGTCAGGCGGTAGCTGATATTTTCGTGCAGCCCCAAATCGACCAAAATATCGCGTGCTGCTTCTTCTAGTTCCAATGCCGGATTCGGGTTTTGGGGCGGCATGGCGTCGGCGATCATCGTCGCTGGCAAGCGGTCATAGCCATAGACGCGCCCGATCTCTTCGATGATATCCGCCGCGCCGATCACCGGATCGCTGCTGATGTCCATGCGGTAGTCGGGCGCAGTCACATTGAGGGTATTGCCACTCTGCTTGACCTCGAACCCGCCGCGCTTGAGCATGGCGGCGGCGTCTGGTGCCGTAAACTTGACGCCCAACAGCCGCTCAATTTCGCTGGTGTGCAGTTCCACCGTTACTGTCGGCGCGACCGCCGGATAGGTGTCGATGATGCCGCGCGCCACCTGCCCGCCGCCCGTCTGCCGCATCAGTTCGATGCCCCGTTTGACGCCGAGCAGCGCTTGCGAAGGATGCACACCCCGGCTGTAACGATAGCTGGCGTCGGTGAAGACTTTTTGCGAACTCATGGTGCGGCGGATGTTGATGTAATTCCATGCCGCCCCTTCGAGCAGCACGTTGGTCGTCGTCGCGCTGATCTCGGTCTCCGCCCCGCCGATCACGCCGCCGAGCGATAGCACGCCCGCCGTGTCGGTGACGAGGATATTGTGCGAGTCGAGCGACCGTAAGACCTCATCGAGCGTCTTGAGCGTTTCGCCCGCTTCGGGGGTACGGGTGATGATGGTAGGCACGTTGCCCACGCCGGCGCGTGCCACCAATTTGTCATAATCGAAGGCGTGGAGCGGTTGCCCGATCTCGAAATTAACGTAGTTGGTCACATCGACAATATTGTTGATCGGGCGCTGACCGGCTGCCCGCAAGCGCCGTTGCAGCCATTCGGGCGATTGCTTAACGGTACATCCGCGCAAGAGCGCCAGCGTGAAACGGGGGTTCAAGGCGGGATTGCGAATTTCGATGGCGGCGGCACCCTCGATGGTCTCGCCTTCCATCAACACCTCGAAGGACGGCGGACGCAATTCCTTGCTCAAAATCGCCGCCACTTCGCGGGCGACGCCATAAATGCTGATGGCGCGCGCCAAGTTGGGGGTGAATTCGATCTCAAGGATGATGTCCCCCAAAACATCTTGCAGGGGCGTGCCGGGGTTGAAGCCGAGGCTGTCGTGCATCAAGATGATGCCGTCGTGTTCCTCGCTGATGCCCAGTTCATAATCCGAACACACCATGCAGCGATTGGGGATGCCGCGCAACGCCTTTTCCTTCAAAATCATGCGTTGGCGCGTCTCGCTGTGCCCATCCCACACTTCGGCACCCTCGCGCGCGAACGCCGTCCATAACGGTTGGGGCAACACCCCCAAGCCTTTAAATTCGAGCAAGTTGGGGGCACCGGTGACGGTCGCTTCTAAATCACTCACGCCGTGATCGACCATCGCGATCACCAAGCGGTCGGCGTTGGGGTGGGGCTTCACTTCGTGGATTGCGCCCAACACCAGTTTTTCACGATCCCACACCAAATGATTGGATGGCGGCACACGCAGCCCTTCGACGTGCGTCTGGGGCACGCCGACATAATGAATCTTGGCGACTTCCAAACCCGCCAGCGTCAGCTTTTCAGCCAACAATTCGGCGGGCACATCAATTTGTACGTAGGCTTTTAACCATGACAACGGTACGAGCATGACCGCTCCTTTTAGGGATCAGGAATTAGGGTTTAGGGATTAGGGGGACACCCTGTTGGATTCAGTTGAAAAAGTCGGACACCCCGTTGGGTGTCGTGTACACCTCGTGTCGCTATAAACCACGCCATTGTAGGGACGCGCAACGGCATTTTGTTGAAAAACACGGGCAACCCCATTGGGTTGTCCCTACGAGACCCGCTGTTGTAGGGGCGACCCAATGGGGTCGCTCGCCGATTCAAACCCTTTTTCAATAGAATCCCGTTGGGTGTCGTGTACACTTCGTGTCGCCATCTGTCGCTGGTCTTTAGAACTGCTCTAAGAAGCGCAGATCGTTGCCCCAGAAGTAGCGAATATCTTGAATGTCGTGCATCAACATCGTCACCCGCTCGGGACCCATGCCAAAGGCGAAACCGCTCCACACCGAGGGATCATAGCCGCCATTGCGCAGCACCACCGGATGCATCATGCCCGCCCCGGCGATTTCCAACCAGCCGGCATACTTACACACGCGGCAGCCGCTGCCCTCACACAAGAAGCACTCGACATCAACTTCGATGCTCGGCTCGGTAAAGGGGAAGTAGGACGCCCGGAAGCGGACTTGGGCGTTGTCGCCATACATGCGCCGCGCGAATTCGGCGATGGTGCCCTTCAAGTCGGTCATGCGGATGCCCCGCCCGACGGCGACGCCTTCCACCTGATGGAATTGAATCTCGCTTCGGGTGGTGATCTGCTCAAAGCGATAGCACATGCCCGGCAAGATCACGCGGATCGGTTGCGTGCCGTCCGCGCCCAGTGCCCGCATCGACCGAATTTGACCGGGGGAGGTGTGCGTGCGCAAGATGACGTTGGGCGTGGTCGTGTAGAAGGTGTCTTGCATATCGCGCGCCGGATGATGAGGCGGCATGTTCAACAGGGTGAAGTTGGTGTCGTCATCCTCGACCTCACGACTGCGGAACACCTGAAAGCCCATCTCCGCCCAGATTTCGCGATAGCGGCGCAAGGTTTGGGTGGAGGGGTGCAGCCCGCCCACCGACAGCGGACGTCCGGCAAGGGTGATATCGATCTGCCCTTGCGATAAGTCGCGCGCCAATTCTTGCGCCTTGATGACGGTTTCGCGCACGCTATAGGACTCTGCCAGCGCGGTTTTGACCTCATTGGCGCGTTTGCCAAACGCGGCGCGCTCTTCGGAGGGCAACCCGCCCACACCGCGCATCAGTTTGGTGACAGCGCCCTGCTTACCTAAATATTTGAGTTCCCACTCGCGCAGCGCATCCGACGAGGTGACTGTTTCCAGTTCGGTCGTCGCTTCTTGGTGCAGCGAATTCAATGCTTCCTGCATGTGTCCGGCTCCGTATGTCCGTGTGTCCAGCCCAATAGACAATAAAAAAAGCGCCCGTCGCTTGCATGGCAAGTCATGTCAACCATGACCCGCTGCAAGGGACGGGCGCTTATTGTTCACGCCCGCGGTACCACCCTTGTTGACCGTCATCGGCACAGGTTGCCCGACTGACCGCCCACTCGTTAGCTCTGATGACGGCAAAGTGCCGGGCGGACTACCCAATTTAGGCACACCTGCCCAAATCTTCACCCGCCAGCGTATGATCCTATCTTGTGGGATCATCCCGATGAGGGAATTTCCGCAAGTGCCCCCTGCCGCGCTCTCAATCTGTGGCGCTGGCTCCCTGTTGGGCGTCGGTCTTGCGTACTTATCTCATCTATCGCTGTTGTATGGCTTGCGCCATAGGGCATTATGCCAGCGGTGGAGGGGGAGTGTCAAGAGACGGCGTGTTTGAAGGGTACATTTCACTTTGGTGCATCGCTATGATTTCATAACAGGTAAACGGGCGGATATTCGGCGCGGCGACTCTTGGGGTTGGGGATTTTTCCACGAGCGCCTAATCCGCCCCTACATTTACGTTGATGAGACGCTAGGGGTTGGCAACAAAAAACAAACCCGCCCTATTGTGGTTAGGGGCCCGCAACGGAGATCGTTGGTGGGGCGGATTAGGCGCTTGTCAAATGTTATCAACTCACATTGTCCCCGCGCCGAACATCCGCCCTTTGAAACCCCACATTTCCCCCGGTACCATGACGAGCATATTTTGCACTAAAGTG
>JBBRTY010000259.1:0-6191 GCA_038248285.1 Aggregatilineales bacterium | reverse complement strand
TCGGCGCGCGAACCTTCATGTTAACGAACGATTGACAAGCGCCTAATCCACCCCTACATCCACGTTTCGAGGGGTATTTTCCTTTTTTTCTTCACGTCTTCATGCCTCCCTATTTATTTTATTCTGTTTCTATACCTGAGTAGTCACCTCAAATCGCACATTCTTAAGCAGTTTGCAACAAAATTTTAACGCAATCCCTCTACAGTAGTTCAAAATCGGATCAACTTAAAAGGGATCAACATGATTGCGAACGATGTCATCAGCGCGATGTATGATGGCGCAACGCTGGTTTTTGGGCATCGAGGGGCGAAAGCGTATGCCCCTATGAACACCCTGCCCGCTTTTGAACTGGCAGCCGCGCAGGGGGCACATGGTGTTGAACTGGATGTCCATCGGTCGAAGGATGGCTACCCGGTGATCGTTCACGATTTCTTGGTCGATGCCACCAGCAACGGCAAGGGCTTGGTGGTCGAAAAGACGTTGGCAGAACTCAAGGCGTTGGATGCGGGGGCATGGTTTGCACCCCAATTCGCGGGGACGCAGATCGCGACCCTTGACGAGGTGTTCGAGGCGGTCGGCAAGCACCTGTTCGTCAATGTCGAGATCAAGTCGATGTCGTTAGAAACCGATGGTGTCGAACAAGTGGTGGCGGATTGTATCGCCCGCCACGCCATGCAAAAACGAGTCGTCTTGTCGTGCTTCAACCCCTTCACCTTGGTGCGCTTCCGCGCCCTCATGCCCGAAGTCCCCATCGGCTTTTTATATGATCCCGAATCCCCGGCGGGCGTCCACGAAGTGTTGAACAACACCCCTTATGAAGCCTATCACCCCAACCATAAACTCATTGACGCCGACCTTGCCGCGAAAGAGAAGGCTGCCGGACATCTCTTGAATACATGGACGGTCAATGATCCAGCGCGCGCGTTGGAGTTACGGGCATTGGGCGTGCAAGGCATCATCACGGATGTTCCAGATGTGATCTTGGCGGCATTGGCGGCGCTACCTTCGTAAACAGGGGCGCGCCTTAGGCACCCGCTTTCTAAGCTCGGTAAGGCAAGTTTGAGTAGGAATGAGACGGGCAATGGATGAATTTATCGGGGGCATTAAGCGTAATTGGTTGGGTAATGGGACGATCTGCGCTTATCATGTGGAGCGCTTATCGATCGCTACTTTGGATGCGTGGAATCGCGATGTGATGGCAATGATTTTGCGGACGCCGCCGGAACAAAAAGTGGTGGGGTTATTGTATGACTTGGCGCATGGCGGGGTCAGTATGCCGTATTTGATTTATGCCAATTATAAAATCGACGAAGTGCTGATCGTGCCGCATCTGAAGTTACAACTCGCCAATTTTCTGCTCAAACGAGCTGATCTCACCATTGCCCTTGCTGTGATGATCTCTAGCACCATGTCGGGCAAGATCGTGATGGGGCGCGGGCGGCGGATGCACAACCACAGCGCTGACGACGACATCGAAGATCGCATCGTCGCCCAAGCCTTTTTTATGGAAGATGAGGCGTTGGACTGGTTGCAGGGCATGATCGCCACAGGCGGCATGGCGACGGTATAAATGGCGTTTCGCGGATAGAGTGGGGGCACGATGCCCCCATCCTGTGAAACCTAGACGTACTTACGAATAGCTGCCGCGAAGTCTCTGAGGTTGATCGGTTTGGTGATGTAATCATCGCACCCCGCCGCCAACGCGCGCTCCCGATCCCCAATCATGGCATGGGCAGTCAGCGCGATGATCGGCGTTTTGGTCATCGTGCTATCTGCTTTGATATGTTGTGTTGCCGTCCAGCCATCCATCTGTGGCATAGACAGATCCATCAGAATCAGATCAGGCTTTTCACTAAGCGCCATTGCCACCCCTTCGAGTCCATTGCGGGCGACAAGGGTTTCATAGCCGAGCGACAGCAAAATGTCGCACATAAGGGTTAGGTTATCGGCATTATCCTCGACAACTAGGATACGGCTCAAAATCACTTCTCCACTTTGATGAGTCTGTTTCGAGAATGCCGGAGTATATCCACATCTGCCACAGAATACGACTCAATGTTTAGGGCGGGTGACATTTGTCCCATCCCCGTCTAAATCGGGGTCCATGGATGTGAGTTTCGCATTCAGACGCAATTCGTCTGGCGAGAACACAAATTCCCCGACCAGCGCTTCCAAACGTACCAGTGTCGAATCATCATATTCTGTATACTGGCACACATCACATTTCCAGGCGGGGACACTGGGCACACTGAGTAACGAACCGCGATAGACACTGGTATACGTCGCCGTGGTGGGCTGCATCAAACCAATCGCACATCGTGGGCACGAATGCTGTTGCTCATTCACAATAAATCCCTCCTCTGGATGAATGATCCTACCCTTCAGGATATCGATAACGAACAATACTTCCCCAGTCTTGCGGGGGCCAGTAGCGGATGATGGCTTCGCCGATGATGCGGTCTTTGGTGACGGTACCAAAAACGCGCGAATCGCGGCTGTTGTTGCGGTTATCGCCCATCAGGAAGTATTGACCCGCGCCGACTTCCCATGTGCGGTCTTGACAGGTTCCGCTGGTACACAGTTCTTTGATGTAAGGCTCGTTCATGAGTTGCCCATCGATATAGAGCTGCCCCTCGCGGAACGTGATCGTTTCGCCGGGCATCCCGATCAGTCGTTTGATGAGCAGGGGGTTTTGCGCTTGTTCATCATCACCAGGGGCGTCAAATACGACAACATCACCCCGATGGGGGCTGTCGATGAGATAGTGTATACGGCTGACGATCAGGTATTGATCGTTATGAAAACTCGGTTGCATACTGGGACCTTCGATGAAGAAGCGCACACTCGCTAAATTCACCAAGGTATACGTCAAACCGATCAACAGGATCGTCTCGAAGACTTCTCTGGCAATATTCCCACGCTGCAAGCGTGGGCGTAGTGGAATAGTTGATGTCGTTTGCACAGTTATCCTACATGATCGCTTTGATCCCCGAAAAGCCTTGCGGCTAACGGCGATAAGCGATATCCATGACAGAGCCAAAATTGGTGAGGGGCCAATAGCGGAGCAGCGCCTCGCCAACGATAAATTCCCGCTTTACGATGCCAAAAGCCCGTGAATCACTGCTGTGGTTGCGGTTGTCCCCCATGACAAAAAATTCGCCAGCGCCCACCTCCCAGGTGCGATCCGCACAATTACTGAAACAGGGTTCGTTGATGTAGGGTTCGTCGAGGGCAATCCCGTTGATATAAACGAGCTGATCGCGGATTTCCACCATATCCCCCGGCTCCCCGATCACCCGCTTGATGTAGTCTTGGGTGGTGTTGTTAGGGTAATGGAAAACGACGACATCACCGCGGCTGGGGTCGCCCAACAAGTAGCTGACCCGACTCACGAGGATATACTCGCCAGTGGCAAAATTTGGTGCCATGCTGATGCCATCCACCACAAAGCGGGCGGTCGCCAAATTTACGACGGTAAACAGCAGGGCGACCCACAAGATCGTATCCAGCGTTTCGCTGAAGGTGTGGGCGAGACTGCCATAACGCAGTCGCGGGCGCAGAACAGGGTGACTCTGTTGATCATTCAAGATCGGTTTCCGATGGTGTTACGACCTATAAAAACCAATTATAGTCGCCATATAATTTTCACACAATCACCACCTTGATGGCTGAGGGGATTCTAATGCTTTGTGAACAATGAAACATTTCAATCCTTCAAGTGCAATTTGGGGGACTATGCTACACTTATATGAAACGCGACAACTCAGGGGAATGACCAGTGGAGCGCATCCTCATCGTAGACGATGGCAAAGAAGGGCGTGAATTCATTGCCGATTATATCCTCAAACCCAACGGCTATGATTATTTGATGGCTAAAGATGGGCGTGAAGGTTTGGAATTGGTGACGAAGTACAAACCCGACCTGATTTTGCTTGATTTACAAATGCCACGCATGAACGGCATCGAAATGCTGGAGCAAATGGCAGCTCAGGGTATTGATATTCCGGTGGTATTGATGACCTTTTACGGCTCCGAAGAGATTGCGGTCGAAGTTTACCGCTTGGGCGTAAAAGATTATATCAAAAAGCCTTTTTCGGTTGAAGAAATGCTGCTTGCCATTAAACGCAGTTTGGGGGATGTGCGTTTGCGGCGCGAAAAAGACGCGCTGACCGAACGCTTGATCCAGTCCAATCGCGAACTCCAGCGCAGCCTCCAAGAACTTAATGTCTTGTATAGCATCGGCAAGAGCGTGACCACGTTGGCGGATTTGGATCAACTGTTGCCCCGCATTGTGGACGCTGCTGTCAAGATGACGGATGCCGAAGAAGGCGTTTTGTATCTGGTCGAAAAATCCACGCTTTTGGTGCGGGCGCAACGCAAACGAGGGGGCGGGCGTGCCAGCGCCACGTCACAGGGCGAAATCGTCCAGGATGCCTTCGCCTTACAAGTCGTCGAAAGCCGACAATCAGCGGTCTATGCGCCGAATAATGGCGAGCGTAGCCGGTCATCGGCAGCCGCTGCCCCACTGATTCTGCGCGAGAACGTGATGGGCGTCTTGGAAGTCGCCAATCAGACGAGTGGCACGATCACGTTTAATGAGCATCATTGTGCGTTATTGAGCGCCTTGACAGATTATGCCGCCATCGCCATCGAAAACGCGCGCAACTACGAAGCATTGCGCCAGACCAAAGACCGCGAGAAAAGCCAGATCGTGGACACTTTTTCGCGTTTTGTATCCCCGCGTGTCGTCGAAAAAGTGATCGCCCAACCAGAGACCTTGCGACCGGGCGGTGTCCGGCGGGAGGTCACCATCTTGTTTGCCGACATTCGCGGGTATACCGGTTATTCGGAACGACTGTCCCCCGAAGCTTTGCTCGAAATGCTGAATGATTATCTGAGCCTTGCCGCCAATGGGATTTTGGCATATGGCGGCATGGTGGATAAGTTCATGGGGGATGGGTTGATGGCGATTTTCAACGCCCCGTCCGACCAAGAAGATCACATTATGCAAGCGGTCGAAGCCGCTTTGACGCTTAAGCGGGCGATTGGCGAACTGAATATCGCGCGCGGTGATGAAGTCTCCTTTGGGATCGGCGTGGGCACGGGGGAAGCGATTGTCGGCTATGTCGGCACCCAAAGCGCGATCAATTACACCGCCATTGGCGATGTCGTCAATGTTTCCCGCCGCTTGCAAGAGGCTTCGCGCGCCAACCAAGTGTTGATCGACGAACATGTTGCGCAGCATGTATCGGGGCGTTTTCCCGTGCGGTCTTTGGGAGAACTCAAAATTCGGGGACGTTCGCTGCCCGCACGGGCGTTTGAAGTCACCGCCGATCCATCCCTATTTGAATCGAATCTCTAAACGCTGTTTTGGGCGGCGTTAGCGTCTCAGTCCGGAGTTGTTGCACATGACGAATAAACCAACGGTGCCGCCCCAAGCGAACCATGGACTGCGCCGCTTTGTCCGCTTGTCGCTAGTGATGGTGGTTTCGTTGGCATTGGCGTTGGTCGTGCTGGAGATCGCTGTGCGCATGATTCCACTCTATCCAACCCGCTTTATCATCCCCGATGCGCAACTGGGGTGGCGCTTTCAGCCGGATGCCCAGGGGGTATGGTTTAACGTCAATTGCCCGCGTGAATTCATGAATCCAGTGCAGATCAATCGTCGCGGAATGCACGATATCGACCATGCGCTTGCCAAGCCTGAAGGCGTGCGGCGGGTGCTGATCTTGGGCGACTCGCTGGTTGCCGGGCTGGAAATCCCCCTCGCTGGGACGTTTTTTCGACAACTTGAAACCTATTTGAATGCGCCCGAAAGCCCATTGCGCGCCATCTTCGGGGATAGCGAGCGGATCGAAGTCATGACGGGCGCGGTCAGTGGCTACAGCACCGTGCAGGAATGGCTCTACTTTAGCGCCGAGGGGCAGCAAGTGGATGCCGATGTAGTGGTATTGATGTTTACGCCCCACAATGATTTTTTGGACAATGCCCCGCGCTATATCGACACGACCGCAGAATGGACGGTCACACGTCCGTACTATGAAGTCGCGGCGGATGGCACTGGCGTGATCGTGCCCCCCCAAGCCGTCCCGCTCCCCCCTTTGCACCGCCTTTTGTTGGAGTCATCGGCTTTGTACAAATTGCTCGTCTTGCGCCACCGGACATTGTTCCCTGCGCCGCCGTCATTGAGC
>JBBRTY010000258.1:0-6238 GCA_038248285.1 Aggregatilineales bacterium | reverse complement strand
TCGAAACGTAAATGTAGGGGCGGATTAGGCGCTTGTCAATCGTTCGTTAACATGAAAGTCCCCGCGCCGAATATCCGCCCATTTGCCGCCAACGGTCATTTCTCCCTTTATTACCGACCGTTTTTCAGCCTGAGCAGTTACGATGACTTCAATATTTTTTATAGCTCGAAGTTTATCAGATAAAAAAAACAGATCGTCATAATCTGAAGGCTCGTCATTGATATTTCTAGCAATTTTCACAGCCATAGAACTCATGTTCTATCCTTAGAATACCACAAAACTCAAAAAGACAATATCGTCATAAAATCCTAACCCCTAACCCGCGTCACACGCTGCTTCGCCCGTGAACGCCGCTGGCGACCAGAACACCGGGCTGTTGCCCACCTGTGCGCGTTCTAGCCAGCGCCATGCCCCGGTTGCCGTCTCGACCAGCGCCAACCCATATTCCGCCCGCAACGCCAACCACGCCCCATCGGCGCTGTAGCGCGGAAAGTCGTGATAGCGTAAACTGCCATCTGTGATCACCTGCTCGGCGCTGGCGTCTGCCCCCCCGATCAGCGGAATGCGCCATAAGCGATTTTCGCCCACGCTGTTAAAATCCCGTGCCGACATCACCAGCGCGGTCGCGTCCGGTTGCCATGTCAGATCAAGGATCATTGAGGAGCCATAGGTCAATTGGGTCGGTGCTGAGCCGGATTGCATCCCGATCATCCACACGGTATCGACACTCGGCGAGACCGAATAGCTAAACCCGATCAAATCACCATCGGGCGACCAACGCGGCATCGTCACGTTGCCCGTAGGGAAGTTCGTCAGTCGGTATTTGGTGGTACCATCGGCGCTCACGATCCACAGATCGGCTTCGCGCAGTTGCGATCCGGTTTGCCCCGGTGCCGCCGTTGCAAAGACATCGCTGCCTGCCGCCCGCGTTTCATAGGCGCTATACACGAGCCAGCGCCCATCGGGCGACCAACGGGCGGTGTGTTCATCGCCGCTGGCGCTATACAGTTCGGGAAGGGCGGTCGTCGTCGGGTAAAAAGCGATGTGATGGGTCATATTTTCACCCGAGCCACGAATCAGCGTGAAGGCGATACGCGGATCCGTCAGCGATGGCGACCACACGCCCTCCCACGCGCCCCACGCATTCGGGGTATCGAAGTCGGCAAGGGGCTGCCGGTCGCTACCGTCAAGTCGGGCGCTATACAACCGACCGGGGGCGATATTTTCGCGCAAGGTATACAAAATGCGGCAACCATCGGGCGAAAACCCCCACAGGCGCACCCACGCCCCCTCGAAACGGAGTTCACGGCGCGTGTCGGTGGTCACATCCATCAGCACGATCCGGTCTTGCGCGGTCGTATCCACCGCGATCAATGGGGACGAGAGGGGGGGCAAGGCAGGAGCGCCCGGTGCCGCCGCGCTCATCCGCACGCCTAGCGCCATCATCAAGATCGCCAGCGTCACCCAGCCTCTCGCTTGCCGTGACATCACAGATTTATCCTCATCGCGATGACGCAGAACCCCAAAGCCCCTCTTTTTTGGAGAGGGGTTGGGGGGGAGATTGACATTAAAACAAACTACGCCGTCCATAACGTTCTTCTTTGAAGGGGTCGGCTTCGTTATGATAGCCCCCTTGTTCCCAAAAGCCCGGTTTATCGGTGGCGCTAAATTCGAGCGCGCGCACCCATTTGGCGCTCTTCCACAGATAGCGCTTGGGCACCAATGTACGTAGCGGAAAACCGTGATCCGGCTCCAGCCATTTGCCGTCATGCTTATAGGTCAACAGCACGTCGTCATCCATCATCACTTCCAGCGGGGTGTTGGTGGTGTAGCCATAATCACAATGGGCGATCACAAATTTGGCTTTGTCGGTCAAGCCGAACAAGTTGATGAAATCGCTGAACAAGACGCCTTCCCACAAGCTATCAAACTTGCTCCAGCGGGTGACGCAATGCAGGTCACAGGTGATCTGCACGGTCGGCAGCGCCAAAAATTGTTCCCACGTCCAGCCCATTTCTTGTTTGACTTCCCCAAAAACGCGGAAATCCCAGGCGGCGGGGTTAAACGCCGGCGTCGGTCCGTAGCTGAGCACAGGGAACTTGAGCGTCAACGATTGCCCCGGTGGCAAACGCCCGGCAGCCTTCATCCGTTGTTCTTCTTTGCGGCGTAACAGCGCGTCGTCTGACATGGACTTCACTCCTCTGAGTAGCGAATGATTGATTGTCTTGCAAAACTCTTTCGATCCTATATCGCGATTCTGAGCGTTTGCTTAAAAAGGCAATCACCCCTCATCAACGACATCTTGCGCAAACAGCGCCTCGGCTTCGCCCAACAAGACGCTCCGGCGGGCGTCCTCGGTGCCCTTGCTCAAAAAATAGCGCTCTACCAGTTCGATATCGGTCAATTCTTCGGGGCTGGCACCCAAACGCGCCCGCGCCGCTTGTTCGATCTCGCGCTTAATGCCAGCGATATAGCCGACATTGGCGCGGATCAGCGCATCGCGGATGAGGGCGCTGTTCAGCCGTGCCGCCGTCTCTTGGGTGAGTTGGATCACCACGCGCACCACCGCTTCACCGAGATCTGCCTCTTCGATAGCAGCGACGGCATCGGCAGTCGGGTCAAGTGACTCGCGGAGGTCAATGCGCAACGTCCGAAACGGACGGGCATGAACGCGATGAAAATCCCACGCGGTATGGTGGCGTTCTAGGTTGACCCAACAAAAGCCCTTTGGCTCCCGTTCTTCACCAAAGTCGATGCGCTCCAGCGACCCGCTGTACACGACGGGCGGCACACCGGTGCGCCCCACCGTCAAATTTTGATGCTGGTGGATATGCCCCAGCGCGACATAGTCCCAACGGGCATCGGCGACCGACGATGGCGGCACGGTGATATCGCGCCCGAACTTGATCAACCGTTCACTGCCTTCTTTCGCGCCCGAAATAGCGAGGTGCCCGGTCAGCAAACGCGGCAGATCGTACTGATCCGCCTCTGCCGCCAAGTTGTCGAGGATGGCGTTTAGTTCGCGCAGCATATAGGCATCGGTTTCGGCGATGGTCATGCCGCCCGTGTTGACATCGCGCAGCACCCGCGACCGCATCGGGTAAGGTGCCGCCCCCACGACGACATCCCCCCGCTTAGTAGGCACCACCCGCACCTCATAATCATCCGCCACCCACACATTGGGCACATTGAGGACTTTGTAAATCTCGATGCTGGTCGCCTTCATCAAGGTGGGGGGCAGGTCGTGATTGCCGACCAACAGCACAATCGGAGCCAGCGCCGCCAAATCCAACACCCGCCATGCGAACTCGCGCTGATACGTCGGGTTGGGGGTGCGCGTCTTGAAGGCATCGCCTGCGAAGATGGTCAAATCGACCTCATGATCGCGGGCATAGGTGATCATTTCATCCATGCGCCGCAAAAAATCGCGCACACGGTTGCTCAGCCCGGTTTGGGGGTCAGTGCCGCCGTAATTTTCGACGCCAACATGAATATCAGCAAAGTGCAAAATGCGAACGGGGTCGCTCATGAGTCGCGGTCGCCTCTGGTCTAATTAGGACTGAGTCAAGGTTTCGAGTATTTTCAGGACATCATCGTGGCGGGTGCCATTAGTGATCAGCAAGCCGTTGTTGTTGAGCAAACGCGCCCCTGTGGAAAAGTCGAGCAGGTTGCCCGCCAAATCGGTGACGACGCCCCCCGCCGCTTGCACGATTGCCGTCCCCGGCGCGTGATCCCACGACAAATAGCGCCAGGCGGGATTTTTGGGAAAGTTCAAAAACAGATCGGCATCGCCACTCGCGATCATGGCGTACTTGATCATGCTGTCAAAGTTGGTGACATGGGCGCGCGGCAATTGCAGGGCATCATATGCCGCGTGCATCTGGTCGAAGTTGCCATGGGCTTTTTCAAAGTTTTCGACCGCCCGCCATTTGCGCGGGTCTATCTGTGCCGACACCGCCACGCGCGCAGCTTTGCCGCCTTCTAGCGGTTCGACATAAGCGGCGCTCCGTTGGGCATAAAACAACAAACCGCCCGCTTTGCCCGTCAAGTTGGGCGCGCCGATCACGCCGGCGATGGGCAGCGAGTCGATGAGCAACGCCAAGCCGATGGCGTAGCGGCGTCCGGCGATATAGCCTTTGGTGCCATCAATCGGATCGACCGTCCACAGCCGCGCCGAGTCGCGATCCCGCCCGTGTTCTAGCCATGTCCGGCATTGATCGAGCGTGAACGGTTCGCCCAGTGCTTCGCTGACGAAGCGCGCGACGGCGGCTTGCCCGTTTTCGCTGAGGGTGGTGTCAAAGACGCCGGCTTTTTCTTCGCCCAACACCGCATCATCGGGGTAGGCATGGGCAATGGCGCGGCACAAAATCACCTGCGAGGCATAATCAGCGATAGTGACGGGGTCTTGCGCGCCTTTATCGGCAGCGCCAATATCGCTTTCGCGCACACGCCGCGCGACGGTGGCAGCAAGACGGACGGCGGCGAGGATGGGTTTTAGATCGATCATGCGGATGACTTTCGATAGGGAACAAATGGGGTACCCTACCAAAGCATAACGCAAAGAGGCGTGGGCGCAATGGCGATTATCCTCTACCCACCCGCCCGCCCTTCGTTTATAGTGGCGTCTTGCACCCATTAGACCACCTGAGAGGAGTCCTCGGATGTTTATCAACTCGGCGACGCTGTATGATATCATCTATGGTCACCGAGAACCCCACACGTTGATGATGTTCACCCATGATGAGTATCTCGCCGCCTTCGCCCAAGCCAAACTCGCTGTCGAATACGATTCCAAAGGGCTAGATGGGCGCGGACTCTATATCGGCACGAAAGCGCTGGCATGACCTCACCCCTGCGCGCCCCCGCGTTGCCGATGTTGTTCGTGACCATCTACACAGGCATGGGCGGCGGCGAAACCTCGCTCCTGACGTTGGTCGAACACCTCGTCCGGCAAGAGCCACGCCTCCAGCCGCACCTGCTGACCCCCCGCGACGGCGAACTGGTGGCGCGCTGGCGGGCGCATGGGTGGGCGGCGCACACGACCTCATGGCGTGGGGCGACGGTGTACTTTATCCCGTCGCTATGGGCGCGCTTCCCGATCACCGGACGGATCGCGGCGCTCGTGCGGGAACACTCCTTCGTCGCCATCCACAGCGATTACCACAGTTTGCCCTTTGCGCTGCCCGCCGCTCGGCACGTCGGCGTGCCCCTGCTGTGGACATGTTCCGGTTGGTGGTTCCGCCCCAAACCCTATCAGCGCGCTTTTTTTCGCCAGCCCGATGTGACGTTTGCCAGTTCTCAGGCGATCAAAGAGGGCTTTTTGGGCGATCCGCCCTTCATGCCCCCCGCCGCTATGGACGTGCTGCCGCTGGGCGTCGATACCACCCGTTTTCGCCCTGGGATCGACGGCTCCCCCGTGCGGGCGGACGCCGCCATTCGTGCCGACGCGCCGGTCGTGGCGTTGATCGCCCGTTTTCAGGATGTGAAAGGGCATGAGGTGTTTCAGGCGATGGCACGGCGGATTGCGACGGCATTGCCCGAAGCGCGCTTCATCGTGGCGGGCGAGAACGTGCATGGGCAAGCGGCGGATGATGCGTACAAAGCCCGCATCTTGGACGCGCACCGTGCCGATCCGGTGTTGCGCGCCCGCTTGAGCTATCTCGGTTTTCGCACCGACGTGGAACGGGTGATCGCGGCGGCGGATGTGGTTGTGTGCAGTTCGCACTTTGAAAGCGTGGGCATGGTCAATGTCGAGGCGATGGCGTGCGGCGTGCCCGTCGTCAGCACGCGGCGTGGTGGACCGTCCGAGATCATCGCGGAGGGCGAAACCGGCTTCTTGGTGGATGCCGGTGATGATGCCGCCCTCGCGCAGCGGGCACTTCAATTGCTACATGATCCGGCACTGCGGCGGCGCATGGGGGCGGCGGGGCGGGCGCGTGTGGAAAAAAACTATTCGGCAGAAGCGATAGCGGCACAGTTTAGGGAACATTTAGCAAAGGTCTTGAACAAATGAACATTCAACCGATCACATTATCCGATGAGGACAAGATCGCGCAAGCGGCGGCGCTCTTGAGGGTGCATTTCACTTTAGTGCAAAATATGCTCGTCATGGTACCGGAGGAAATGTGGAGTTTCAAAGGGCGGATATTCGGCGCGGGGACAATGTGAGTTGATAACATTTGACAAGCGCCTAATCCGCCCCACCAACGATCTCCGTTGCGGGCCCCTAACCACAATA
>JBBRTY010000257.1:0-6316 GCA_038248285.1 Aggregatilineales bacterium | reverse complement strand
TCGGAAATTCCCGGAGAATTTACACTCACTTGAAATGCACCCCGCTGAGACGCTGAGACGGCGGCTAAAGCCGTAAGGCGCTTCATCTACAGCCGCTGAAGCGGCGTAGCTTTCGCGGGCTAAAGCCCTACTTCTGTAAGCGCCCTCATCCTTCCCTCAACAGTTGCACATCACACCGCCCGTACCACCCGTGCTGGATTGCCCGCCGCGATCACGCCGGGGGGGACATCGCGCGTGACGACGCTGCCCGCGCCGATCACGCTGCCTGTGCCGATGGTCACGCCTTTGAGAATGATCGCCCCCATGCCGATGAACACATCATCCCCGATCACGATGGGCGCGGTGGCGGCATCGGACGGACGGGTGCGGCGCGTGGGCGCATCCAGCGGGTGAAAATCCGTATCGGTCAAAATCGTGTTCGCGCCAATCGTGACGTGATCGCCAATGGTGACTTGCTGCGCGCAGATGATCCCGCCCCCGGTCATGCCAAAGTTCACGCCGATAGTCAGCCGTGCCGCCGCCGTGCGCGTGCTGATCATGACCGGATGGTACGGGGACAGTGGATTGCTGTGCGGCGTGGAGCGCAAAGTGAACCCCGCCCCGATCTGCACCTGACTGCCCCGATAGATTTGCAGGATCGGCAAGCCATACATGCGCCAGCCCTCCCCCCAGGCGATCCCCGCCAGCGCAAACCGTAGACGGGCGGCGGGCGTAATGACCATGCGGGCGATCTCGTTGCGCACCACCCATGGCATGGTGCGCATCATGGTGAGGATAGCGGCGGGCGTGATGGCATCGGTCATACGGTTCCTTTGGCGGCGCGTCGGTGGATAAGCCGCTGCCAAAGCATCACCACTGCAAATGCCGATAACACGAACAAGAGCGGATCGGTCGGGACACGGTAGCGCGTTGACGGGTGAAACAGCACATACACGACCGTCATGCTGATTTGGATACACCACAACAACGATAGATCGCGCCAACCACGCAGCGACAACCCCATGCCGATGACCGCCAAGACGAACAGCGTCCCAAAGTAAAGGCGATGCAACAGCCGTCCGATCTGATCAAACAGCGGCGTTGAGTAGGTGTCCACCGGATCGCCGGGGGGCAGCCCGCCGAGCGTCAACTCGCCTGTCGCGCTTTCGGTGGCTTGGGCGTCCCCTTGATAATCGAGACGCGGCAAGACTCCGGCGGTCGGGTTCAGGCGCGGGGCGATGTCGATGCTCCAATGCACAAGGAATTTCGTCCAAAACAGTTCTGGCAGTTGCTCCGGATGATCATTCCAGTATGCCCACACCAGCGCCGTCCGTTCGCGGTCGGCTTCGGCGCTGTCCCTGTCGGCGCTGGTCAGCGTCGGGGAGGTCCACTGCACGTCATAGCCCGCCCGCAAGATCGCCACTACGTCCTCATTGTTGCCCTGCCACAAATTGGAACCGCTGGTCACTGAGAGGGGCACGAACGTCCCATAGACGGCGCTGGTGCGGAGCATCCAAGGGATCACGACGGCAATGCTCACGACCGCGACCACCCCCAAGCGCACGATTGTTTGACCGAGCGGACGCCGGAACAAAAACCAGAGCGCCATCAAGAATGCCAATGGCGGCAAGATCGGGCGCGTCATCAGGCTGATGCCCAACAGCGCCCCGCCGACCACGGCGATCACGAATGTTTCCCCACTCCACGACTCGCGTTCGCGCAGCAGCACCAACGCCAAAATGAAGGCATAGGTCAGCGTCATGAAAAAAGGCGTGTCGATGAGCGTCAAGTTTTGAAAGATCAGGTAGGGGTAGACGGCATATGCCGCCACCGCCAACGTGCCCACCCATGCCGCTGCGCCTTCCTCTAATGTGGGGCGGGTGATCCGGATCGTGATGGCGTACAGCAGCAGCATCGACACCAGATCAAGCGCGGTGTGAAAGAAGCCGACTTGCAAATAGCCCCGCCCCAATGCCGCGTAGATCACTGCCAGCGCATAACTGTACAATGGCGGGATATTGGCGTCTGGCACGCCCGGC
Organism: Aggregatilineales bacterium; assembly: GCA_038248285.1. Lineage (GTDB taxonomy): Bacteria > Chloroflexota > Anaerolineae > Aggregatilineales > Phototrophicaceae > Flexifilum. The sequence goes on along the minus strand of JBBRTY010000257.1, from coordinate 4,298 downwards.
ACCCGTCCATAGACGCCGGTGGCATTGAGGTTTTGGGCATAGACGTCATAGGCTTCGCTGCCGTGAATCGTGCCCGTTTGCTCAAAGGCGAAGATGTTCGGGAACAACAACAAAACCGTCCCGCGCGCCGCCAACGCCACGAGCAGGACGATCCACAATTTGTGACGATTGAGGAGGGAGATCAATGACATCAACTTTTGTTGTTGCCCGCGAATGCCGCCGAGATGCCCAACACGATATAAGTCCCACCCGCGACCGCACGTTGAATTTTCAGGAACGCCCGACTGCGACGCAACCACCCGCCAATGGTGCCGGCGAGCAAGGCGTATAGGCTATCGCTGATCGTGGCGATGACCACCATCACCGTACCGAGGAACAAAATTTGCGTCACGACCGGGCGCGAGGTATCCACGAATTGGGGCAAAAAGGCGAAGAAGAACAGCGCCGTCTTGGGGTTCAAAATGGCGACGACCACCCCCTGCCCAAAAATCTGGCGCAGCGGCTTGGGTTCGATCAGGGGGTTCGCGTCCTCGATCACCGGCGTGCGCAAGGTCTTGATGCCCAAATAGATCAGGTATGCCGCGCCCAAGTATTTGACGACATCAAACGCCAGCGCCGACGATAGTAAAATGGCGGATAAGCCGAATGCCGCCGCCAACACATGGACGCTGTTGCCGATCTCGACGCCCAACACGGACGCCAACCCTGCACGCCGCCCTTGATCGACGCTGCGGGCGATGATGTATAGCACGGCAGGACCGGGGGTGATGATCAGGATCAGCGCCGCGCCGATGAACAGCGATAGGTTCGCAAGGGGGGGTAACAATTCCAACATAAGATACTCCATTGTGAAGGCAAGGATTACAATTCGCTAAAAATGGCGCGCACGGACAAGGTGAAGTCGGGCAGCACTGCCCCACCGCTGATCGTGTCGTCTAGTCCAAAGACCCGCACATCGTCATCGGGGATATAGACCTCGACTTGATTCGCCTCTGGCAAGACTAACCACACCATCGCCGTGCCATGCGCCAAATATTGCTCCGCCTTTTTCCGCAGATCGCGCACGCGGTCGGTTGGCGACTTGATCTCGACGGCGAGATCGGGCGGCAAGGGCACCTCACGCGCGGGGGCTTGGGGCAAACGGGCACGGCTGATATAGCCGACATCGGGGATGAACATTTGCCCGTCGGGCGACATCAAATAGCTGCCGTCGGCACCCGTGACATAGCCGGCGCGTGGCAGGACAAAACTATTGAGCAGAAACGAGATCAGGGCGGCGATGCGTGACGGTGTGAAGCTGCCCATTTTTTCGACGATCTCCCCATCGATCCATTCTAAATGGCGGTCGCGATTTTCCGGCAATTCGGTGACGGCGCGGTATTCGTCTAGGCTCATTTTTTGTTCGCGAATGACCATGACGCAGCCTTTATCTCCCTAATCACCCGCGAAGATCGCGCGCACGGACAAGGTGAAGTCGGGCAGCACCGCCCCACCGCTGATCGTGTCGTCTAGCCCAAAGACCTGCACATCGTCATCGGGGGTATAGACCTCGACTTGATTCGCCTCTGGCAAGACCAACCACACCATCGCCGTGCCATATGCCAAATACTGCTCCGCTTTTTTCCGCAGATCGCGCACGCGGTCGGTCGGTGACTTGACCTTGACGGCGAGATCGGGCGGCAAGGGCACCTCACGCGCGGGGGCTTGGGGCAAACGGGCACGGCTGATATAACCGACATCGGGGATGAACATTTGCCCGTCGGGCGACATCAAATAGCTGCCATCCGCGCCGGTGATATAGCCGAGACGCCGTTCAGCGAGATAATTCCCCAAGAAGCGGGCGATCTCAAGCGCGATGCGTGACGGTGTGAAACTGCCCATCTTCTCGACGATCTCCCCATCGATCCATTCTAAATGGCGGTCGCGATTTTCCGGCAATTCGGTGACGGCACGGTATTCGTCTAGGCTCATTTTTTGTTCGCGAATGACCATGCTCAGGAAACCTTTCGCATCTCAACAGGCTTTGACCTGCGTTAGCTTCACATATTGTACAACACGACGCGCACGCATGAGAAACGCATGATTCTTTCATGCCGATTTGTCCGCTTTGCGCCACAATAGAGGGCAATTAGCACCATCATAGGGGCGGACAGTACGATGATCGATATGTGGCAGTTTCAGGCGACACTCTCGCGACGCTTGGCACAATGGGCGGCGCTCAGCACCGGACTAGGCATGGTCATGCTGTTGCGACGTGGGTTTTGGCGCGGCATGGGGGGGCAGTTCGTCGGGTGGGCATTCGTCAATGTCGGCATCGCTTTCTTTGGCACCGTGATGACCGATCGGCGGCGGCAAACGTTAGCTGCGCCGGAAGACCCCGCTGTGCAGCTCAAAGAACAAAAGAGTCTGCGCCGCCTGTTATGGATCAATGCCGGACTCGACATCCTGTACATGATCGGCGGCTTGCGCTTGCGGGCGTCCGACAAAGCGGCACGCAGTGGCATGGGCGTGGGCATCTTCTTGCAAGGCTTGTTCTTGTTCGGCTTCGATGTGATCCATGCGCTGGCGCTGACCGACATCCCGTCGGAAGTTCGTGATGTTGAATAATGTGTTCACAGGTGCCGAGCATCAAGCGTTCCATCGGGCGGGGACGAATGGCGCGGCACTGCTGCTGATTCACGGTTTCCCCGGCACCCCTGCCGAGATGCGCCCGCTGGCAGAGGTGTTTCATCAACAAGGCTGGACGGCGCATGGCATGTTGTTGCCCGGCTTCGGTGCCGATATCGCCACATTAGCGGATCGGCGCTTGGCGGATTGGCAAAAAGCCCTCGTTGCCGCCCTCACTTCCTTGCGACGGGATCATGAGGTCGTGTGGCTGGCGGGCAATTCGATGGGGGGCGCACTGGCGATCCATGCTGCCGTCACCTCGCCTACCCAAATTCAAGGCTTGTTGCTGTTTAATCCGTTTTGGGAGATCGACAATCCGTTGTGGAAACTGCTGCCCGCATTGCGCTATGTCTTCCCGCAGATCAAGCCTTTTTCGTTGGTCAAAATGGATTTTAACGATCCGAGCACGCGCGACGGCATCCATAAATTCATGCCGTCCGCCAATCTCGATGACCCCGCCACCCAAGACGGCATTCGCAAGTTCGCTATCCCCACCGTCATCATTGAGCAAATCCGTCGTGCCGGTCAGTTGGGGGCGGCAGAAGCGGGCAAGGTCGGCGTGCCCGTGTTGGTCACCCAAGGCAACAGCGATGAATTGGTGAAACCGGAAAAGACGCGCATCTTGGCGGCAAAGCTCCACGCCCAGTACGAAGAAGTCGCCGGGCAACACAACATTCTCGATCCAGCGGGTGACAGTTGGGCGCGGGTTCACACGACAGCATTGGCATTTGCCGCCCGCTATCGTGCTGCTTCACAGGCGAAAGCTTAGCGGCAATCATGGGAGGCACGCCATAATGTCTGATGATGGCATCCTAGTTCACCCAATCCAAAAAGTGACGGCGTTGATCACGCGCCATGCCGCTACCGGTCGCGAACTGTTGATCTTTCGCCGCCCCGATGATGGCACCATCCAAGTGCCAGCGGGCACGGTTGAAGACGGGGAGCCACCCGATGACGCGGTGCTGCGCGAAACCGCCGAGGAAACAGGCTTAACCGCCGTCCGCGTGATCGCCAAACTTGCGGTAGAGACGGTTCCGCTGAGCCACAACGCGCGGTTGCTCATGACCGATCAGCTTTTGCGCAGCACGCCGACCAGCCCCGCCGCGCCCGATGCGCTCCTTTTGAAGCGCGGCTTAACGGTCACGCTGATCGAGACGAGCGCGGCATGGGCGCGCATCCACTACCGCGAAAGCAGTTATAATCCCACGACGAAAGTGTTCGGCACCCTGTGGGAAGCGCACGGGTGGTTATCCCTGAGCGCGTTGACCCAGCACGTCGTGCGGCACTTTTATCACCTGACGCCGACCGCGCCCACGCCCGATCAGTGGACGGTGATCGACAGTGGCGACGATGAGCGCATCTTGGAATTGTATTGGCAGCCCTTGGATGGGGAGACTCATTTATTGCCGAGCCAAGCGGCGTGGGTCGAACAGTATAGGGCGCGCATCATCTCATAAAAGGTGACTACTCAGGTATAGAAACAGAATAAAATAAACAGAGAGGCATGAAGATGTGAAGAAAACAAAGGAAAATACCCCTCAAAACGTGGATGTAGGGGCGGATTAGGCGCTTGTCAATCGTTCATTAACATGAAAGTCCGCGCGCCGAATATCCGCCCATTTGCCGCCAAC
>JBBRTY010000256.1:0-6327 GCA_038248285.1 Aggregatilineales bacterium | reverse complement strand
TCGAAACGTGGATGTAGGGGTGGATTAGGCGCTTGTCAATCGTTCGTTAACATGAAGGTTCGCGCGCCGAATATCCACCCATTTGCCGCCAACGGTCATTTCCCCCTTTATTACTGACCGTTTTTCAGCCTGAGCAGTTACGTATTCTCCCACCATCGACTATAGCCAATGGCGATCCGCGCTCCATCCGCGCTCCAATCGAAATCAGAAACAATGGGGGGTGAGGGGGGCGTTTGCGCCTGAAGCATGGTTGCCGTAGCCAGCAAGAACAAGAGGGAGAAAATGCGATAAACCGAAAGTTGGGGCATGATTTTACTCCACACTATGGCTGTAAATACATACCCCTCACCCAAAGCGAAGCGGCAATCCCTCTCCATAAGCGAAGCGGCGGGGCGAGGGACTTTCTGCCGCGTTTCTCCCCTTCTCCAAAAGCGAAGTGGCTGGGAGAAGGGGTCGGGGGATGAGAGGTAACTGTGTAGATTCTGTTGCAAAAGTCGGGCAACCACATTGTGTTGCCCCTACGAAGGACGCCATTGTAGGGAAGCGCACCGGCGCGTCCGCTGCACGCAGAACCCTTTTGCAACAGACTCTGTGTAGTTGCCCCCATGGTAACAACTTAGGCTGAAAATCAGCACGTTCCTACTTCAGATCAGTTCCCCATGCCGGAAACAATCAACCGTGTGATCGTTGACCATGCCCGTCGCCTGCATCAGGGCATAACAGGTGGTGGGTCCCACAAAAGCGAAGCCCCGCTTTTTGAGCGCCTTGCTCATCGCCCGTGATTCGTCCGTCGCGGCGGGCAAGGCGGACAGCGACTCCCAGGTGTTGGAGCGGGTCACACCGCCCACGAATCCCCATAAGAAGTCCGCCAGTGGGTGCCCGTCCTCGTGCAAGCGCCCAATACAGCGGGCATTGTTGATGGTGGCGAGGATTTTGGCGCGGTTGCGGATGATGCCGGGGTCGGCGAGCAGGGACGCGATTTTGTCATCGTCGTAGGTCGCGACTGTTGCCGCGTCGAAGTTATCGAACACCTCGCGGTAGCGATCCCGCTTGCGCAGCACGGTGATCCAACTGAGTCCGGCTTGCGCGCCTTCGAGCGTGAGGCGTTCAAAAAAGCGGGACTCGCCCGTGCGGATGGGGACGCCCCATTCTTCATCGTGATAGCGCACATATAACGGGTCATTTAGGTTGACCCAACCACAACGGTTTGGCATAGGATTTAGGGATCAAGGGTTAGGATGTAGGGATTAGGGTAAAAACAGCACATCAGTGTTGCTGATGAGTAGAGCTTATCAAATTTGGAGGTTTTTGCCAACTGGTTTGCTTGCTCACTTTGTTTGCCCCCCAATCCCCTAAGCCCTAAAAGTGGCGTAGCCGCGTTTGTGCGTTGTCTCCGCTGCTTGCACCAAAGGGAAATGCACCGCTAAATAGCTGAGGCATTGTGGTATTCTACGGTTTTGTGTTATCTTAATTCCAAGAATTATAAAGGTTGATCAATGCTAAAAGAAAACCAAATCTACTTGGGTGATGCACGTGATCTCATACCCCAGATTGCGCCAAATAGTATTGCTTGTAGTGTTTGGTCGCCTCCATACCATGTGGGTAAAGATTATGAAAAAGATGTGACCTATGATGATTGGGTTTCCATGCTAAAAAAGGTTATACGGCAACATTATTCCATCATTAAACCCGGCGGGTTTTTAGTCATAAACATAGCAGATATTTTGGCATTTGCTGACGAACAGATTCCACGTTTTCAAGCAGAAAATATTGATAAAAAACGGAGTTTTATAACGCGCGAAGATGTACTTACGGCAATGAAAATGCACCCTGATTATAACCGCTACCAACTCGCTGAATTGCTCGGTTGTAGTGAGCAAACTATTGATCGACGCCTTCATGGGAACAATATTCGCGGTGGAAAGTACGCTTTACAAACACGAGTTCATTTAGTAGGTGGTATTGTTGAGTCTGCTGGGTATGATGCTAATTTATATCTATATGATCGCAGGATATGGGTTAAAGATGCAGCTTGGGAAAGTTCAAAATGGCATAGTTCGTCTTATCGTTCGGTTGATGAATTTGAATATTTGTACATCTTTTGGAAACCGGGTGTAACCACTGTGGAGAGAAATCGATTAACAAAAAAAGAATGGACGGAATGGGGGTCGCGAGGTGTTTGGAAGTTTCCATCTGTAAGGGTAAATGATAATCATGAGGCTAAATTTCCATTGGAGTTGCCACGTCGAGTGATCAAGTTGTTTACAGCGCCGGGTGAAACTGTTCTGGATTGTTTCATGGGAAGTGGGACAACCGCCGTGGCGGCGATAAAGGAAAAACGAAATTACATAGGTATTGAGGTTTCGGAAAAATATGTCGATATGGCGAGAAAGGCTTGCGAAGGAGAAGAAAATCAACTGATACTTGGTTTCAATCATCACGATGAGTTACCCGATGTGCAAAATCAAATCCAACCCGATCAGTTAAAGCTTGATATGTAATTTTTTAGGGTAAATTTTTTTTTTGCATTCTTAAAGCTGCCAGACAGTTATTCTCCGCCATGAGGCAATGGACTCTAAGGGAGTCATACGTACACGTACTCGTTTTTTTAGATGACCTTTTACATCTTTGCCGGGTATAAACAATCCTTGGTTTTTGATATATAGTGGATTTTCAAATGTTAGTAATCCATTCGGCACACAAATAAGTTCAAGCTTTACAAGGGGCTGATAACCCAAAGTTTTCACATCATAAACGCCTTTAAGGAAGAATGTTAGGCATGGAATAACTTTACCCTGAATAATATAGAGAGGGGGCAATTCAGGTTGAAAAATCATTCTAGCTCGCGCACCAGTTATTATCACCGGCGAATTAATAACTCCTTGTTCCCAACGAATCCCATTACCTGATATTTGGTTTGGGCTTGCAACCACTTCATCAGGTCTATCATTTGGTCCAGTAATTTTTATGTCAAAATGTATTAGAGCATCATCAGTCAAAAATCGAAGATCTGCCCCTGATGGAAGTCCGGGGTAAGTTATTTCGGGATTTCCATAGGATAATGCTCGAATAATGTTTGAAACAATTGTGGTTTGACCTACTTCGGACCATGGAATTGAAGTCCCTATTGGCAATCTGCCTCGTTGAATGGGTGGATAGTTTCTCCAGAATGGCATTAACTCTGTCGCTTTGTTAAAATCGACAGAAATACGCAAAGACACACTTGACACAATCTGGTGAAGAAAACTCATATAAGCATTTTCTAAATCTATTAGTAAATTAGTATTGCTAAGCAGATTATTACGGGCAGCTATATATTGTGAGCCAATATCTATCATCCTTGTAACTTTTCCCGTTCTTCTTCTACATAAGAAATCAGGTACGACAGTTTAATTTTTAAAGCAGTGGCGATTTTCGTCGCTGTTTCCAAGGTGACATTTTTTTCGCCGCGCTCAATGGACCCGATATAGGTTCGATGCAATTGGCATTGCACAGCAAATTCTTCCTGAGACAGTCCAGCCTCCGAACGAATTTTTCGTACAACAATCCCGAATACTTGCGCTAGTGATTTTTCATTCATGCGCGAAAGTTAACGCGATGCAGACTAAATATCTACAGACTAGAAATCGCAGAATGGCTCTTTGCCATTGATGAGTATTTTTATCCTTGGGTAGTTTGTCGTGAATATCGGCGCACCCGTCTTTGAAATGCACCTCTTGCTTACTTTTTTTTATTGCCCCCCAATCCCCTAAGCCCTAAAAGTGGCGTAGCCGCGCAGAAGTCATTAAAATAACTGTAGGCAACAGCGTAGCGAAACCGAATCAGGGAAGGGCAGCACTTGATGAGACAAAAAATACCTATGGGGACTTCAATCAGGGGACAGCGACTCGCCCTGTGGATGGTGACACTCCTGTTCATCTTTGGCATTGGCGCATTTGCCAGCGCCCCGCCGAGGGTGGCGGCACAAATCAGCGACATCAACATGAATATTATCCACACCGGCACGTCTGGGGATAATTTCCTCATCAATACGACGGGCAGCGTCACGGTCATCGTCGCCAACAATGGCGTCCTGCCTAAATTGGCGAACACCATCATTGTATCGGTGTCGTTGCCGGGCAATTTGACGTATTCGACACCGCAGACCAGCTCGCCGAACAACCTCTTTACTTGCTCGGCGGTCAGCAGTTCGGTCAACTGTAGCAATACCGGCGGGGGATTAGACCCCTCTGTGACCGAAACTATCACGTTTAATGTGGTCGCCCCGTCCACGCCCCTGGCTGGACCGTACACGCTCAGCGCGACGCTCTTCCTCGTGGGCGACACTGGTTTCTTGAACGCGCAGGATCTCACCCCGTTCAGCATCATCGGTCCCACCAGCACCCCTAGCCTGACGCCGACGATCACCCCAACGCGCACGATTACCCCGACGGTGACGGTCTTCCCGACGATCACTTCGTTCCCGACGGTCACTCCCGTGCCGACGGATGTGCCGACGGGCACCCCCACGCTGATCCCCAACCCGCCCACGCGCACCCCGCCACCGCGCCCCGCCAATGCCGGGCAAGCGGTCGGTCCGATTGCGCGACCGGGTGTGCGCGTGGTCGTGGATCGTGATGGCGTCAATGTGCGCATCACCCCCGCCATCGGCGCAGAACCGATTGCCTTTGTCAACGCGGGCACGACTTTCGATATCTTGGCGCGCAGCCCCGATAACGAATGGGTGCTGGTCGTGGTCGGCAATCAATTGGGTTGGATTGGCACGGCAGTTTTGGCGATCATTCAGGGCGATTTGAACGCCGCCCCCGTCGCCGACCCGCGCACCATCCCCTATGGCGGCTTTGAAAATCCGCGTGCGGGCATCACCAGCGTCACCAGCGCCATCACCGGCAAGCTGGAACTCAGCGGTTTGCGAGTGCGCGGCGGTCCGGGGCTGGGCTATCCCGTTTTGGCGAACGCCCCACGCTATACGATTTTCTCATTGTTGGGGCAAGCGCTCGGCGGGTCGTGGGTGCAGGTCAATTTTGAAGGCACCCTCGGTTGGGTGGTGACCGAATTTGTGGCGTTGCAGCAAGACCTCAGTTTCGTCTCCAGCTTGCCAGAAGATGGCATCGTGGCGGATGGTCTGCCCGTCAGCGAACCGACGACCGACAGCTATACCGACACCCTGCGCTTGATGCTGGCACGGGTGGAACTAGCGCAACCGTCGCTCGATACCATCCGCGCGATTTGGACGAGTATCGCTGTCGGCGAACGTGCCGCGTGTGGCAACTACCCCGCGCGCCCCACCGATTACAACATCCCCAATCCCGTGCTTGCGCCCTTCTATGGCACGCTGTTCCCGCTTCAGGAAGACTTTAACGCGGCGATGACCTCGCTCCGCTTGGCGATTGACCTGTTCATCGATATTTGCAGTCGTCCGCAACCGCCCGAAGGCTTTGTCGGTCAAGCGGTCGTCCAAAATGCGTTGGATGCGATCAACGCCGCTGACGGTGCCTTTGCCAGCTTGCGCGGGCGTTTGCGCCAACTCCTGCCGCCGGATCAACCGTTGACGGATGATCAGTGCTTGTTCACCTTTAACCAACGGAGCGAGATCCTTGATCGACTGCGCTTGAACACCGCCAAGATTATCACCATGAGCGACAGTCGGCGTGTGATCGGGCTGTGCTTCGACGCGGCAGCCGGGCAAACGTTGAACTTGCAAGCGTTGAAGGTCAATGGCACGGCACAGCCACGCTTAACCGTCACCAGTTTTGACAACCCGACCAACTTCCTCGCGGTCAGCGAGTTTGGCACTGGTTCGACGACGGTCAGCATCTCGAACATCGTATTCACGCAGACAGGGCGCTATTTGCTGCTGGTCAGCGACCTTGACGCGGGGTCACGCGGGGTCCGGCTCAGTGGCGAGATCGCGCTGTTGTTGACGGACTTTACTTCGGGTGGGGCAGTATTGGCGATTGACCCGCTCACGGGGCAAGTGATCGTGCAGCAAAGCGGATCGCAGATCGTGCCGAGCGCCACGCCGTTCGCGTTCGCCACCACCACCTCGGGTTCGACGGGATTTTGCCCGTCGATCACCTTCACTTGTGTGCAGTTAGCCAGTTGTGATCAAGCGCGAGCGTGCTTGCCGTTTAATCCGACGCTTGACGGTGACAGCGACGGCGTACCCTGTGAAGTGGAGTGGTGCGGGGGTAACTAGTAGGGACGTGCAACGGGAATCTGTTGAAAAAGGATTTGAGTCGGCGGGCGACCCCATTGGGTCGCCCCTACAACAGCGGGTCTCGTAGGGGCAACCCAATGTGGTTGCCCGTGTTTTTCAACAAGTTG
>JBBRTY010000255.1:0-6365 GCA_038248285.1 Aggregatilineales bacterium | reverse complement strand
GTTCGATGTCGAACGATTTGAGGCTGGCGTTGTCCTTCGCTTGGTCGATGGTCCGTTTGACGGCGGTATCGAGGAACGAGTCGATGGAGGGGTAGAAATGGTACATCGGGACGAGGACGCCTACCTCGCAGTCGGCCACCGCTTGCCCAGCCGAATGAAGGCAGCAGCACGCTCAACACGACGAAATCCGCACCATCCGCCAGAACAAGCCGCTCCCCATTGACAGCATCGTACAATCCAGCGATCAAACGCGCATTACCCGACGTGGCGCGGTCATTAAACTGAAGCGCGTGCCCATCGCGGATATACTCCCCAGCCCGCCAACCCGTCGTCGGGCGCTCCCCGTGTGCGGGTACAGCATCGCTCTGCGCGATCACCTCACCGGCATCGTTCACCAACTGTACAAACACGGTATAGCTGGTCATCACGGGCATCTCCGCCGCGCGCCAAATCAGGGTGACGGGCACCTCCGCCCCGCGCGCGACCGGCACGCCCGGCAAATTCACACCCACCAGTGTCCCAACATCGGCAAAACGCGCATTGACCCTTTGCCCGACTTCCGGATGGGTGATCACCATCGGCGCGGCAGTGACCTGATACGTCCCGATCCGCTGATCCGCCGCCGATAGAATCGCCGTACCCGTCTCAGCATCGGGCGGAATCACGATCTCCACCCATTGGCGCACTAGCCCACCCACAGCTTGCCCCGCCGCGCTGACCGTCACCGACCAGCGCCCCTCGGCATCGGCAAGGATGACAGACGGCGTTTGCCCCTGCCCTTGCCACAACAAGCTCACGCGCAGCACATCCCCATTGCGCACTGATGACTCGGGGGCAGGACTGAGGACACTTTCCGCAAGAATCACCCCGTCAATTGCTACCCCCTCCCCCGTCTGCCAGTCCCCCGCTCCAACCTGCCACCTCCCGATTAGCGCATCACGCCCATTTGTGACAGCTTCCGCTGCCCCCAAATGCGGTTCATAGCCTGATAGGGTGGTGTCGTCATACAAACGTAAAAACATGGAATAGCGTCCGGCGGGTGCGCCTATGGGCAACGTGATTTGAGGGAAAGCGTTCATCAGATCACCGGGGACGAGTTGACGACTGGTGCGTTGATCGGCAGTCGCGAAAACCGCATCCGCACGGGCGATCTCCCAACCCAAGTCGTTGCGGACGATCAATGCCGCTTTCAGATCAACAGTGAACACGGGTGCCGACAACAAAGTCAAAGTCACCGGGGCACACAACGTTTGATCCGCCGCCAATGCTGGCAGCGTACTAACCGCCTCAATACGCGCCCGATCTCGCCCACCACTGTCCCGAAAGGTTAAATTTATCGGGATAGGATCGGGCAGGGGCGCGGGTGCCGTTTCATAGACCAGCGTGGTCATGCCCGCCGTAGTGTGCGCAATCGGTGTAGTACGGGCACCATGCGCCAAGATACAGCCCATCATGCCTCGAAAATCAGCCCTCTGGGTATACCACACATTGAGCGCAACCCGTCCCGAAGTGGGCAAGGACGGCAAGATTGCCGCTAAATCTGCCCCTTCGGGCAATGTCACCCGCTGCGCCGTCACACCCAAACGATCCCAATAGTATGCCAAGTCGTAACGGTCGGCATAAGACCATGCCAACACCGTGTCCTCTGTCGTTAAGGTGTCCGCCAGCCACCCGACCATAGTGCGCACATCATCATGTTGGTGTTCCGGCAACCGCCCCTGCTGAAAACTCATGCCGAACATGCCCAAAAAAGCGAGCGCCACCACACCCCGCCCAAGACTCGGTATAGCGGTGATCCCAATCGCGACACCCACCAGCGCCAGAGGGACGATCATCACCAAATAGCGCCCATGCAGTTCATTGCCCAAAATCGCTAAACCAGCGGTGATCCCAACGAGCAAGCACAAAACATGGATGCTGATCCAGCGCGCCCGCTGCACCCGCGCCGCACCCAGCATCAGCACGCCCAACGCCACCAGACTTGCCGCCATCCAGAGCGGCGATTGCCCCGACAACGACCATGGTGCCACCCATAGCCCCTGCCAAATGCGCCCCACATCGGCGAGATCAAGCACGGGCGCGCTATGAACAGCACTATTGGCGTCGCTGAGTAGTAAAAAACGACTGAAAAAATAGGGGAGGTACAGCCCACAAACGGCGATCTGCCCGATCACCCACGCCCGCCAAGCCGGACGCAGCAGACTCCGTCGCGTCAGCCATACCCCAAGCGTGACAGCATTCAACCAGACAACGATGATCGGACCGGTGTTGTGCGCGTATAAAATGCCAAGTTCCGCCACCCATAGCGCGATCCACGCCGCGCGAGTGGGGCACTGGCATAGACGTTCCCATGCCAGCGCGCCGACCAAGACCAACAGCGCCAGCAAGGTATACATGCGCGCCTCTTGCGACGCCCATGCTAACGGCGCGGAAAACAGCGCCAGCACCACCGCCCAGCCCCCGGTAGCACGCCCACCCACACGGCGTGCCAACACAACCACCAACGCGCTGATCGGTAGCCCGATCCATAGGGACACGATCCGCAAAGCGAATTCACTATCGCCAAAGGCGCGGGCGGCGATATGCAATATTCCGTAATACAGCGGCGGATTGGTGGCATCAGCATTAAAGGCATCGACGAGCGTGGGTTGTGCGGCAGCATAGGCAGACCAACCTTCATCAAACCAAATGCTTTGCGAATCGAGGTCAATGAGCCGTAACGCAAAGGCAAAGAGTATGAAAAACGTATAAGTCCACAAGATGCGACGGGACAGGTTCATCAATTTTTAAAACTATACCTGCGTAAGGGTTGCGCAATACCCCTAAACGCGATTAGAATCATAGCAATCGTGTGCTTGACAATTAGGTGTCTCATGTCTGATCGTTCACCGGATGATCCGCAAAGTGTTGTAAAACCAAGCGACTTGAGTCATCAGTCGCCCATTGATAACCGTCCACAAGATGCTAAGCGCCCTGTGGATGTTTCGCCGCGCGACCAAGCAGGAGCGCTTCCTCCACCCGTGAAGCTGCCCGAAAACGCTGCGGCAGCCCCTATTGCAAGTGCCAACCCGGATGATCTGCCGCCGCCTTTGATGCCGCCAGAAAAAGCCGCCGAAGCCGCCATTGCCAAGCTGCTTGCCAACATCGACGATCTGCCACCCACTTTAATACCGCCAGAAAAAGCCGCCGAAGCCGCTATTGCCAAGCCGCTTGCCAACATCGACGATCTGCCACCCACTTTAATACCGCCAGAAAAAGCCGCCGAAGCCGCTGTCGCCAAGCCGCTTGCCAATATCGACGATCTGCCGCCCACCTTAATACCGCACGATAACGCGGAGGGAATTCCACAAGTCGTGAAACTACCAACGAGTGTATCAGAACCGCCAAAAATCATTGTTTGCTCCAATTGTGGTCATCGGAATCGTCCGGGGATAGCAGCCTGCGAAAATTGTGGCAAAAGTTTGCTCGGCAAAGGCGCTGTCGATACGCGCCAATTTGAGGGTCAACAACCACTCCAAGCGCCCAACGATACCGGCGAAATGATGCGTTTTGCCGTCAAAAGCACCACCACCGGCAATACTTTTACGGACGACATGGTGCTACGCTTAGAAATTGAGGGTGCCGCTACCCCGATTTTGCTGTTTCCCAAGCTGGAAACCGTGATCGGCAGGCGGGACCCCGCCACTGGCACCATGCCTGATGTCGATATGACCAGCTATGCGGGCTACCGGATGGGCGTCAGTCGGCGTCATGCCATCATTCGTCTACAAAATAACGCCATTGAAATTTACGACTTGGGCAGCAGCAATGGCACGGCGATCAACGGCACCAAACTTTCGCCTCATGCCGCCCTGCCGCTTCACGATGGCGATGAGATCACTTTAGGGAAAATGACAGTGAAGGTGTTGTTTCAATTGCGCAGCCGTAAACGCAACCCATCGTAAACGATATCTCCATCACCACGATGGCGATGGGCGAACGGGTCGTATGTTCGCCTATCGCCTTTTTCTCAAAGGGTCATGTTCCCAAAACTTCGGCAATTTCCGCCGCCGCTTTTTTCGCTGCAAATAGCACATGGCTAAGCCGCGCGCCTTTTTCGACCAAGACCGCCAGCGATGCCCGCCCGGCGGGAAACACCACCATCACCCCTTCTTGCCCTTCCATCAACAAACGCTCCAAATCGCCCTGCGCCAACCGCCCCAAAGTGCGTTCTGCCAAGCCGATCAAGGTCGCCGCCATCGCCGCCACTTGGGGGCTACTGGTCGGGTTTTCGTGCGGTCTTTCGTCGTCGCCGGGGGGGAAAGCAGCGACCAACAACCCATCCACGTTTACGATCACAGATGCTTTGATGCCATCCACCGCGACGTGAAGCGTTTTGAGCTTGCGCTCTAGGATTTCGCTTCTGTATTCCTGAGCCATACCGGGACACTCTTTCTCGAATAACGAGTTTTATATCTCACCAAATGACTCCTTGAGTATAGTCCATGTGCGATAATCTGTCACATGAGATGGTGGTAAGGGGGTGGCTAGGGATACACTCGTCGCGCATCTTCCAACGCAAATTTCGCCAACAAATACTGATCCGCCTCACTCAAGGGTGCCGTGCGTAACAAATCAGGACGATTGCGCCATGTCCGCCGCAAGCCATCTTCCCGCCGCCAGCGCGCCACTGCCGCATGGTCGCCCCCCATCAATACGGGCGGGATGCCCAACCCACGAAATTCCGCCGGACGGGTATAATGCGCCCCTTCTAACACGCCATCGGCAAGGCTTTCCCGCTCCGCACCGCCTTCGGCACCCAACACGCCCGGAATCTGCCGCACGACCGCATCAATGATCACCAACGCCGCCAGTTCGCCCCCCGTCAGCACATAATCGCCGATGCTCAGTTCCCCCGTAAAGGCGACCTGTCGCGCACGGTCGTCGATGCCTTCATAATGCCCACACACCAAAAGCAAGCGCTCGACTTTTGAAAGCCGCAGCGCCCACTCGTGCGAGAACACCGCTCCCTGTGGCGACATGCCATACACGGGCGCGGCACCTACCCCCTGCGCTTGCACCGCTTCAATCGCCGCGACGACGACATCAGCGCGCATGACCATGCCCCCGCCGCCGCCATAGGGGGTATCATCCACCGTGTGATGGCGGTCAGTGGCATAATCGCGCAATTGGTGTACATGAAATTCCAGCAAGCCATGATGCTGTGCTTTCCACATCATGCTGGCGTTCATCACAGCGGGGAACATCTCAGGAAAAAGGGTGATCACATCAATCCTCATACAAACCGTCTCCTCGTTGAGGGCTTCATTTTACAGGACTGACATCACAGGTGCTTACTTTTTCCTTCGTGCCTTCGCAAACTTGCGACCGTGCCTTCCTGTTCAATCCCTAGTTTTTCTTTTCTCTTCCCCCTTGTGAACCCGCCCGCCTCCCTCGATAATCGTCCCCATGAAACCCATTCTACCGCTCCACCTCTTGTTTCTCTGCCTGTCTCTGCTCATCATCACAGTCGGTTGCACCTTATCCACTGGCGATACCACTCCCGTGCCCGAACTCGTGGTCGAATTCGTCTTCCCAGCCAACAACCTCAGCATCGCCGCCGAGACCGATCTCCAAATTCAGATCGTGGCGCGGTCGGCAACGACTGGCATCACCCACGTCGAACTGCTGGTCGATGGCGTGATCGTCCGCACGGCGACGCCCATCGAAGCGGCGGCGGTGCCGGTGTTTGTGGTCGATATGAACTGGTTGGCGGAAGGCGACGGCTTTCATGTCATCGAAGCCATCGCCTATGGCGACTCGGGGTCAGTCAGCACGCCCGCCCGCATCCGCGTCAACGTCATCGCCGCCGTAACGCCCACCCCTTAATGTTTTCGCAAATTTTGCCCAAATCTCATTGAAATTGGCACGAGATACCCCCGCCTTCAGGCGTGGGGAGGGATAACGCCGTGTCCCTTCGTATAGGTGTAGCCGTCTGATTGGTGGAGCATCCGGCAGTGACGGTGTGAGATACCCGCCGCTTTGCCGAAAGAGGTGGTGATGTCGAAACTTCCCGATGCGCGACAGGCGACGCGCCCGACATGAACGCCTGCATATTTCCCAGCAGGGACGATAGCTTTAACCATGTCGCCCGTTTGAAAACCGAAATGGCGCTTCTGACGCAGACGGTAGCGCGACGGGAAACCATACTTGTCGGTACGACACATTTGGCGTGAACCGTGACCCGTTGCTTTAATCAACAACGGTATATCGCTAGCCGTGATATAGACTTTTTCGCCACTCTCGCCCACACACGCCGCGTCCAGCCAGTGAGTTTTGGGGTAGCCCTGCGTTGTGCGGTTGAACTTGGTGCGTCCACCCGTGCC
>JBBRTY010000254.1:0-6472 GCA_038248285.1 Aggregatilineales bacterium | reverse complement strand
GGTATTTATTCACCTATCCATGGGATTAAGCTCAAAATGCGTGAATTTGAACCTAAGAAACACATAATGAACCCTATAAGACTGTGGCAAAATGCGGCCTGCACGGGTAGGTGAATAGATACCATGAAACCCATCACACAGTTGAAAACGGGTCAGGATGGGTATGTAGGGGCATGATATATCATGCCCCTACCGAGGATAAACCCATTGTGTGCTTTTGTGACCCTTTGTGGATATCGAGTACCATTTCATGGCGGTCTGCACGGGTAGGTGAATAAATACCCCTCAGCCATGCAATGGGGAGGGGGCGCTGACCGAACGTCAGACGGGGTGGGGATAATCAAATCTGTGATTCACTGAAAATGGTTGATATTCGTATTGAACGAATTGTCATTAAAAAAGCTCGTGGCATTGCTGACATCAATGCCCCACTAACTCATAATAATTTGCTTCTCTATAAGGAATTTTTGACTTATGCGCTATGTGGAAGGTTAAGCAGATAACACCCCATGATACAAATCACTCAAACAAGGTGCGCGCGTCGATATTGTTCAAACCCGCCCTGCGAGATGCTGGCGCAAAAAATGACCGTCAAAGCAACTATCAGCGCCATGTCAAAAGTATGCAAGCTAATCGCGCCGCCTTGATCGCGTGGATGGAACAAAAGCAGGTCAATTTTTCGCCCACTTCAATCACTGAAATGGACGCCTTTGACACCATTTTTGTCGATGTCGAGCGGGACGATGTGAAGAAGATTGAAGCAGCACCAATGGTTGAAGATGTCACCATTGATGAGGAAATGAAAATCGAGCTGCTTTCGGATGACGAGGCGACTTAAACAACCTCGTCGCCCGCCGCCCGCCCCTGCGCCACCACTGTTTCCGCCGCCCGAATCATCGGCATATCGATCATCTTGCCCTCAAAGCTAAACACGCCCACGCCCTTTTGCTGATGCGCGGCATAGGCTTCGATCAACACTTGGGCGCGGTTGATCGCTTCCTGCGTGGGGGTGAATATCGTCTGAATCAGCGCGCTCTGGCGGGGGTGGATCGCCAGCTTGCCCGTATAGCCCATGATCCGTGCGCGCTCGGTTTCGGCGATCAACGTCGCATTCTCAGCGATCTGCACGCACGGGCTGTCGATGGCGTCCAAGCCAAAGGCTTTGGCGTGCAAGACGAGCGCCCCGCGCGCATAGGCTCCTTCAAGACCGTCGGGTGTGCGCACCGCGCCCATATCCGCCGCGAGGTCTTCCGCGCCCAACGCCAACGCCACCAAGCGCGGAACCATCCGCACGCTGGCTGCGATCTCGCGCACATTCACGATCCCTAATGCCGATTCGAGGATAGCGATCAGGGCGATGCTGTTTTGCCCCCACCCGTGTGTTTCCTCAAGGGCGCGCAAACGGGCATCCACCGCGGTGATGTGATCTGCCGACTCGGTCTTGGGCAAGACCACGCCGCGTGGACGACCTGCCCCCGTCACGGCGATATCGGCTTCATGAAACGGGCTGCCGACTGGATTTAGGCGCACCCATGCCTCGGTGCGCCCAAAGTCGATCTCCCGCAAGGACGCGGCGATCACTATGCGGGCAGTGTCTTTTTCACTGAGGGCGACGCCATCTTCCAAATCCATGATGATGGCGTCCGCGCCGGAGGTTGCGCCTTTTTCGATTTTTTTACGGCTGTCCCCCGGCATGAACAAGAGCGCCCGCCGCGCGTTCACGCTCATCCGCCGAGCCGGACGATCACGCCCTCGTCGGGGCGCAAGGTCAGCGTTGTGGCGACAACTTCGGCACGATCCAAATGAGTCGAGAGGATGATCTCACCGACATCGGGCAGGGTGACGGTTTGCGGTTCGCCCGTGAAGTTGAGCGCGATGCCATAGCTATCATCACCGCGCGTATAAACAAAAGTGCCCGCTGGCGACTCGACCGAGACGTAATCGCCCATCGTTAGACGCTCATCGTCACGGCGCAGGATGATCAATTGACGATGGAGCGCCAGCATCGAAGTGGGGTCATCCATCGCTTTCAAGACATTGACGGTCGCGTAGTCTTTATGGACGGGGAGCCATGGTTCGCCTTCGCTAAAACCAGCATTCTCCGAGTCATCCCACTGCATGGGGGTGCGTTCAAAATCACGACTGATGCCGATGTTGATCCCCTGTGGGTCTTGATATTGCGCGGGGGCGATATCGCCATTGGTCATGCCCAGTTCGTCGCCATAATACAAGGTGGGCGCGCCGCGCAGCGTCAACAGCATCATGGCGGCGACACGGGCTTGGGCGGCACCCAAACGGGCGGCAACACGGTCGCGGTCATGGTTGCCGAGGACATAATTGCCCCACCCATACGACGGAATCGCTGCGTCGTAGGCATCCACGAACGTGCGGATGGCGCTTGCATTCCAATCTAGCATCAAGAAGGCAAAATTGAAGGGCTGGTGAATCTCGTCGCCATACGGTTTGGCGTCGGTGCCATAAAAGCTGGTGATGAACTGGGGATCGGTGCTGTAGGCGATCTCGCCGATGATCACACGGTCGTCGAATTCATCGAACACAGCGCGCAGTTCGCGGATGAGATCGTGGATGCCGTCGCCATTTTCGCTGTAGACGCGCTGGACGCGCCATGTCGGGTTATCGCCTTCGCGCCATGCTGGATCGACAGGGTTATCGCGAAAGGCTGCATCTTTGATCATGCGGTCGATGACATCGACGCGGAAGCCATCCACACCGCGCGCCAGCCAAAAACGGATCACATCGGCGATGGCGGCGCGCACTTCGGGGTTGCGATAGTTGAGATCGGGTTGTTCTGGCAAGAAATTGTGCAAATAATATTGTTCGGTCACTGGGTCATACGTCCATGCCGGACCGCCGAAGTATGCCAGCCAGTTGTTGGGGGGGCTGCCATCGGCTTGGGCGTCGCGCCACAGGTACCAATCGCGCTTGGGGTTGGTGCGTGACGACCGCGCTTCGCGGAACCATTCGTGTTCGTTGGAGGTGTGGTTGGGCACTAAGTCCAAGATCACTTTTAAGCCCAAGCCATGTGCCCGTGTGAGCAGGGCGTCAAAATCTGCCAGCGTGCCAAAAAGTGGGTGAATGTCGGTGTAATCCGCCACATCATAGCCAAAGTCCGCCATTGGCGACGGGTAGATGGGCGAAATCCATACGGCGTCCACCCCTAGCCACGACAAATAGTTGAGTTTGGCGGTGATGCCCGCCAGATCGCCGACACCATCCCCATTTGCATCCATGAAACTGCGCGGGTAGACCTGATAGACGATCCCGCTTTGCCACCATACTGCCATCTGATACCGCTCCTCGTGTATGCCTGATTCTATGCCTTGGGGTAGCCCAACGACTCAATCGCCTGAGCTGCTTTTATATCTTTGGCGGTGATTTTCGATCCCGCGTCGTGGGTCATAAAGCTAACCATTACTTTGCGCCAAGTGATCGTCAGCGCGTCGGGGTGGTGATCCATGCCTTCGCAAATGGTGCCGACCGCGCTGGCGAAAGCGATGCCCGCCAGATAGCTGGGGAAGGCATACGTTTTGAGGATGATATCACCCGTGCGTTCCCAACCGGGTAGGGTGGTGAGCGCCTCTTTAATCGCGGCATCGGTTAACGGTGTGGTTGCCATCACAGGGGGACTTTCTTTTATGCGGATGTATAGTGAGTATTTTACACGATTTTAAGCCCCGCACACCTTTACAGTGTCGTCGTCCATACCTCGCCATCTCCCTAGGGGGCAAAGGCAAGCGCATCACTGTCACCGGATCATACGCGCCCAATCTTTTATAGAGGGTAGGTGCCCCTATTGCACCTTTGCCATAAATCCTCTACACTCTATTCTACAGAATTCAAATGATGAGAGGTTTCTCAAATGGTTGATGTAACTTTAGAACAAAAACTGACAGGTGCCGAAGCAGTGGTATGGGACTTGTCGGACTTGTATGCCGGCGTAGACGATCCGAAAATCCAACAAGATATCGACCGCGCGCTGGCGTTGGCGGACGACTATGCCGCCACCTATCGCGGGCGGGTGGCAACGCTGACGGGTGCCGAACTGGTCGCCTCGCAGGAAGCCTATGAGAAGTTGGCGGATATTTTTGGGCGGGTTGCCGCTTTTGCCGGGTTGATGTTTTCGACCGATACCAGCGACCCCAAGCGGGGCGCGCTCATCCAAAAAATGCAGGAAAACGCCGCCGCCCTGACCCAAAAATTGCTATTCTTCGACCTCGAATGGAAAGCGCTGGATGCCGCCCAAGCGCAGGTCTTGCTTGAGCAAGTGACGGTGCCGCGCTTCCGCCACGATTTGGAGGCGAAACTCCGCTATAAGCCCTATACCCTTGAAGAAGCGGTTGAACAGGTGTTGGTCGAAAAAGAGGTCACGGGTGCCAGCGCGTGGGTACGTTTCTTCACCCAGTTGACCAGCGGGCTACGGTTTGAACTGGATGGCAACACCCTGACGCAATCGCAACTCCTCGCCAATCTGTATGCAACGGATCGCGAACTGCGCAAGCGCACGGCGGATGCCCTCACCACAACTTTGCACAGCCGCAGCATGGAACTGACCTATATTTTTAATGTGATCGTCGCCGATAAAGCGGCAGAAGACAAACGCCGCGACTTTCCTTCGTGGATCAGCGACCGTAACCTGAGCAACAAAGCCCCCGACGCCACTGTTGAAGCGTTGATCAGTGCGGTGACGGCAAATTACGAATTGTGCGCCCGCCATTATCGCCTGAAGCGCCGCATCCTCGGCTATGAAGAATTGTTCGATTATGACCGCTACGCGCCGGTGAAGTTGGGTGCCGAAAGTCAGTTTTATACATGGTCAGAGGCGCGCGCGATCACCCAAGCCGCCTATGATCGTTTTAGCCCTCGTGTGGGCAGTATCGTCAACGAATTCTTTGAGAAAAATTGGATTCATGCCCCAGTTTTGCCCAACAAACGCGGTGGGGCATTTGCGGCATCGGTCGTGCCATCCGTCCATCCGTTCGTATTCGTCAATTATATGGGCAATGCGCGCGATATCACCACCTTGGCACACGAACTAGGACACGGGCTACATATGGCATTGGGCGGGCGCGCCAACGGCATGGGCGGCTTGTATACGCCGCTGACGACCGCCGAAATGGCATCCACCTTTGGCGAAATGTTGGTCTTCCAAGACTTGATGGCGGCGGAACCCAACCCAGTGGCACAGCTTGAGCTGTTGGCGGGCAAGATCGAGGATACCTTCGCGACCGTTTTCCGGCAGATCGCCATGAACCGTTTCGAGAATTTGTTGCACACCGCCCGCCGCGAAGAGGGCGAACTGAGTACCGACCGCATCAACGCCTTGTGGATGCAGACCCAACGCGAGCAGTTTGGCGATAGCGTCACCTTGCGCGACGAGTACAGCCAATGGTGGTCGTATGTCCCCCACTTCTTGGGCACCCCCGGCTATGTGTATGCCTATTCTTTTGGGGAACTGCTGGTGTTGGCGTTGTACAACATTTATAAAGAACGCGGTGCGGCATTTGCGGATCAATACATCGCGGTGTTAGAAGCAGGGGATACCGATTATCCCGAAAACATCCTCGCGAAGGTGGGTGTCGATCTGCGTGATCCGGCGTTCTGGAATGAAGGCTTGAAGGCGATCAGCGATCTCGTCGATCAAGAGGAAGCGCTGGCGCGGCAGGTATTCCCCGATAAGTTCTAGCGTGGGGCGCTGGTCTTGTAGGCGCGCTTGATAATTTGAGCAGGATGCAGGGGTGGTTCCGTTGAGAACCGCCCCTGCACATTTAGCGGCTGGTTGGGGTCGGCACAGGGATCATCTCAACCGATTTATCCCCGCGTGCCACGACGAGCATTCCTTCACTGTTCCAATCTACGCCCGTGATCCCACCCTGTAGCCGTTAAAATTACGCTATCATCTATCGCCCATGCCACCGCTGTGACATTGAATGTCGGGTGCGTAAAGGTATGCATGCGGGTTCCAGTGGAAACATCCCAAACGTAAAGTTTGTTACCGCCGCCAGTGGCGGTGTAGTCGTTATCGGAACTCCAAGCGATGTCGTGTGTCATTATCTCCGGTAGAGTGAGAGTGCTGAGTACTCCATTCGTCGAGACAGTCCGAATGTGTACGGAACCATCCTGCATCACTTCAGCAATAGACTGATTATTAGGACTCCATTGGACTTCAATAACGGCAGCAGGTTGCGGCGTCGCAGTTTGAGAGGCGACCGGATGTATGGAAAAAATACACCATGAACAAGAGCGTAGTGCTTATAACGAGTCTGCGAGAAAACATGGCAGTTACCATCCTTGTTCGTGACTACTCAGGTATAGAAACAGAAGAAAATAAATAGGGAGGCATGAAGACGTGAAGAAAAACAGGAAAATACCCCTCGAAACGTGGGTGTAGGGGTGGATTAGGCGCTTGTCAATCGTTCGTTAACATGAAAGTTCACGCGCCGAATATCCACCC
>JBBRTY010000253.1:0-6482 GCA_038248285.1 Aggregatilineales bacterium | reverse complement strand
GGTGCCAAGCTGTTTTTCCTTAAACGCCGCCGCCAGTTCCCGCTGAGCGCGCATCGTCGCGTCGATGGCTTCTTTGTGATCGTAATAGTAGGCGAGCGCAGCCTACACCTGCGCCAACGTCAGACGATAATCGCTGGCAATGTTATCCGGTGTTTGCATATGCACAAATCTTGGCGATAACGAGGGCGGATACCTCGATGGTCGTGCCCGCGATGCAGGGGCGTCCGCTGCGCACATCGGGATTGGTCGAAATCAGGTTGATGCTCTGGAACGTTTCCATGACTCACCTTTCTATGCTTTTATATATGTTGATACTATACCATCGCTTCTCCCGATTTCGCCCTGCTGTGTTTCTCGTGCCCGCCCCCTCACCCCCGATTATTCGGGCGTGGCACGCGCGGCGGGCGCACATTGTCGCCGGACGGCGGCGCGGGCGGGGTCGGCTCATCGATATTCGGGCGGGTGAAGGTCATCCCCGGCGTTTGCGCGGATGCCGCCGTGCCGATGCTGCCCGTCGGCTGATTCACCTGATGATACGCCGCCAAGTAATCGAGCATCACCTGTTTTTGTTGATCGACCGCTTGCTGTTGTTGCGCCACCTTGATCTTTTCCAACTGTGACGAGAGTTCCGCTTGAATCGACTGGGGATCATGCACATTGTCGAAAACCTTCGATTCGTTGGCGGGCGACCCCACCAGCGAAATCCGCACTTCGCCGCGATCCAGTATGTTGTTGATGAACCCGTTCACGTCCGAGGATACGTTGTCGATTTGGGCGATACGGATGCGTTCGACTTGGTTTTGCAGCCACAACGGGCGCTTGCGAACCAGCGTCACCAAGCCATCGCCGAGGATCAACAGGTCATTGCGCCAATCCCAATCCCCTAGATAAAACAGGATGCTGCCGAGGATCAACACGACCATCGCCCCCGCGATCACGATGATGTTGGGCAAGGGGAGCGCGGGTGCGAACACCCCCGCCGTCAGCATGATCACCCCCGCGACGAGGAAGATCGACGGCACGAACACCAAGCGCAACCAGATCGTGCTGTGCCGCCGATACACGATCTCGCCGGTGGCGGTGCGAAAGCGCGTGCGGATGAAGGGCAAGCCGTGCTTGACATCATCGGCGACGATGTTGGACGCGGGCATCGCCGGTTGCCCAGCACGCGGCACGGCGCTTTGGGCGTCCGGTGGGGCACTGTTCGCTGACTTTTCGTGGAGCGCTGATTGAATTTCGCGCGCCATCGACGCTTTTTGCTGGCGCACCATGTGTTGGGAGTAGTGATCCTTCTGCGCGAAGATCAGTTTTTGGACGTTGTGGGTATCGGCGATCAGGTCGAGATCGAAGTTGCCGCCCGATCCGGCAGTGCGGACGTGCAGCGTGCTGTAGTTGAACAAGCGCGCAAACGGATCGCCGGGGGGCTGCACGGTGCTGATTTCGAGGATGCGATCCAGCGGAGTCTCGCTGAGCGAATTTTGGAAGCTGATCAGGTGTATCCACACCCGCACGATGCGTTCTTCGGTCAGGATGATGCTGTCGTTTTGCCACTCGTGATACAGGTAGAAAGTGATCAAGCCCGGCACCACCAACCCCAACACGCTGATCGTCAAGCCGACGACTGCTGAACTGATCGCCAAGTAAGCTGCGAAGGCAAACAAAGCGATGCCCACCACCACCGGAATCCATAAGTGCCGCCCGAACGCCCACCAGTGACGGCGGAACACGAACACGACCGTTTCATCGGGGCGTTGCCCGTTGAACAAGGTCGCCCCCGTCGTGCGCAGGGGTTCGGGCGGTTGGGTCGTGATCGGCGCGGTGGCTAGTTGGGTGGCGGGGGTCGCGCCGTAGGCGTTGACGACGTTGGCGGGCGGCGCTGTCCGCATGGGCACCCGTGGATCGGCGCGGGGCGGGGCAGGCGCAAGCGACGGACGGGGCGTTTCTTGGGGCGCATTGGTTTTGACGACGGACGGCATGGCGAGCGCGCGTAAATTGGCGCGCAAGTCGGGGTAACGGCTGATCAAGTTGAGGAAGGCGTCACGGGCGATCAACAAGACGAGGGTCGATGCCACGATCCGCACCGAGACCGGCTCGATACGTGGCGCATAGAGCGATGCCTCGTTGAGATACTGCCCCGCTTGAACGCTGCCGACTTGTTCTTCGACGCCGGTGGGCGACCGTCGGGTGAAAATGCCGCGCCCCGACACAAAGATCATCATGCCGAGCGAGGGGTGCCCCTCTTGCAACGCCAGCGCCCCCGGTTCGAGGCGATGCACCCGTGTGATTTCCGCCAGCAGTGTCACTTGGGCGGCGGTGAGTCCAGCGAAAAGAGGCAGGTTTTTGAGGTGTGCTTGCGCGAAATGATCGGTCATCAACTGGGTTCCTCGTTCACGAGCGCTCAAAAATGGTAGGCATTGGGATCAACAGCCCCGGCAGCACAGGCTCGCCGCTGATCGTCTCGTCAATGGTCAAAATGCGTCGTTCGGTCGGCGTCAGCCATTCCACCAACTGACGATCCGGGTACACCAACCACACCATCCGGCAGCCATGCGCAAAATAATAAAGCGCGAGATCGCCCATAGTGCGGTCGGTCTGCTCCTCGGATTGAATCTCAATGACCAGATCGGGCATAAACGGCAGGGACTCATGCCCTTGAAGCCGTGCCAATTCGTCTTGGCGTTGAATCACAGCGCTGATATCTGGGATGCGAACATCCCACTCGGCATCGGGCAAGTCCACCCGCAATTCATTGAAGACTTCGCCGATAGGGTGTTCCGCGAAATACTTCACCAAGATCATGATGAGACGAACCGAGATGCGGGCGTGGGCAAGCTTGGGCATGTCTTCGACGATCTCCCCGTTGATCAATTGCAGCCTGCGCCCGCTGTTCTCAGCGCGGGTGAGTAGGGCGTCAAATTCGGCAACCGTAACTAGGCGTACTTGATCGGTCATAGCGCTACCGTTCCAATCAGGACTCTCTTAAGGAGTATTCTAACCGTTTCTCGCCACGATGCCTAACCCTCAACCCCCGGACCCCAACCCCTAACCCGCCATCATCCGTTTCAACACCCCACCCAAGCGGGTGATCCCCTCAATGATGCGTTCGGGGCGGGCATTCGAGTAATTCAAGCGGAAGGTGTTCATGCCCGCCGCGTGGGTCGCGCCTTCGGGGGTGATATAGAAGCTCTCACCGGGCACGAAGGCGACTTTTTCTTGCACCGCTGCCTTCAAGACTTCGGTCGCGTCCATGTGTTCGGGCAGTGTCACCATCAAGAACAAGCCGCCCGTCGGCGTCGTCCAAGTCACGCCGGCGGGGAACTGTTCCTGCAAGGTCGCCAACATCAAATTGCGGCGCTCACGGTAGACATTCTTGAGAACTTCGATATGCCCCTGCATGGCGGCTTCATCACGCACGATCTCGTAGGTGATGAACTGTGACAGCGTGCCCGTGTGCAAATCGGTGGCTTGCTTCACCTGCACCAACTTGTCGATCACCGCCGTCGCCGCCGCCACCCAGCCCACGCGCAAGCCGGGGGTCAAGGTTTTGGAGAAGGTGCCCGCATAGATTACGCTACCGTCAAGGGTGGTCGATCCGCGCGCGGCGGCTTCTAGTTCCAGCACGGTCGGCATCTTCTCGCCCTCAAAGACCAAATCGCCATAGGGGTCGTCCTCGTACAGCGGCAAACCATAGTGCCCCAACAAGCGCGCCAGCTGTTGCCGTCGGGCGAGGCTCATGGTTGTGCCTTGCGGATTTTGGAACGAGGGGATCGAGTACATCAGTTTGTGGGCGTGCGGTTCCGCCTGTAAGACCTGTTCCAGCGCATCGATATCCATGCCGTCATTGTCGGTGGGGATGGCGGTGAAGCGCGGCATGTAGGGCTTCCAGGCTTGCAACATGCCGACGTAGGTCGGGTTTTCGACGATCACGCGGTCATGTTCATTGAGCAACACGCGCGCCACTAGATCGAGCGCTTGTTGCGAGCCGCTCAAAATCAAGATGTTGTCGGGCGACACCAGCAAGCCCCCTGCCGACATGCGCGCCGCCACCCACCCCCGCAGTTCGGGCATCCCTTCGCTGGTGCTGTATTGCAGCGCCTCGCGCCCGCGTTCCGCCAATACGGTATCGGTCGCCTCGCGGATGCGATCCACCGGAAAAAGTTCAGGGGCGGGTAAGCCGCCCGCAAACGAGATCATGTCGGGTTGGCTGGTGAGCTTGAGGATTTCGCGCACGGTCGAACGTTTCATCTGGGCGGTGCGGTCAGCGAATTGAGCATCCCATTGCATGGCACATGATTCCTTTTGTGGGGACGGGCAACGGCACGTCCGCTGATAATGTTTTTCAACCAGACGCGCCGTTGCGCGTCCTTACGCCGTGCGCAGATTATTGCCCTCGTGGCGCAGGGGCAGCGCGTCCCCATCGCTGGCATGATAATAAGGGTGGTCGTTATCGCCTTCGGGATAAATGAAGCCGACATAATGCCCACCTTGGTGGTCGATGGCATAAACGGTGATGCCGCTGGTTTGATCCTCGTGCAATTGAATATCGGCAAGCGCTTCGTGAACCGCTTCGGCGACGGTGCGCCCCATCTGCATATAGGCGACGACCATCCGCGCCATGCCCGAACGGATCGAAATTTCGCCCATGCCGGTGCAGGCTGCCGCCCCATATCGATTATCGGCATAAAAGCCCGCGCCCGCTACCGGGCTATCGCCCAAGCGCCCCGGATGCTTCCACGCCCACCCGCTGGTGCTGGTGGCGGCGACGATATCGCCCCGCTGATCTTGCGCCAAATAGACCGTCGTCCCGCCCGACCGCTTGGGGTCACGCCCGCGAAACACGGCGTCAGTGAGTTTATCGACGGCGGGATTGAAGTTATTCTCGCGACACCATGCCACCCACTTGCCGCGCATAGTTTCGGTCAACAAGTCGCCCCGTTCCGCGCCGATCTCATCGGCAAAGCGCGCCGCCCCTTCGCCCACTAGCAAGACATGGGGCAACCGATCTTTGACCGCCAGCGCCACGCTGATCGGGTGGAGGAAGCCCTTAAGCGCGCCGACCGCGCCGCTGGCACGGGTGCGCCCGTCCATCACGCCGGAGTCGAGTTCCACCTCACCGAGCGCATTGGGATAGCCACCGATGCCGACTGTCTCTTCGGCGAGGTTCGACTCGACGGCATGGATGCCCGGCTCGATGGCTTCCAACGCGCTCTTGCCCGCTTGCAGCAGCGACCATGTGATCGCCGTGCCGCTATTTTCAAAATCACCTGCGACAAAATTCATGGATCATGTCCTTAGAAATGTGATAATAAAAGAGAACCTCACCCCCGCCCCCGTTCGTAATCGATGGTGATCGTCTCGTCGCCATGCCGCAAGATCAGCGCGTCGGCGGCGAGCGGCGTATCCGTGAAGGCGTTGGCGCTGTGGGGCAAGTCGTCCCACGACTGCGCGACGCCATCCACCGTGAAGGGGCGATCCCATGCGAACGCCAATGTCGCCCCTTCGGGCGTCGTCCACGTCACGCCCCCGTCCTCAGTGATTTGTGGCTCAATCGCCAGCAAGCGATCCACGAAATCGGCAAACTCGCCATCGTCGGCGCGCCGCCCCAAACGACAGATCCACGCTTGCCCCGCGCCCGCGCTCCGCAACTCTTGGTAGGCGTGGCGTCCGTTTTCGGTCCACACGAGTTCACCATCGCCCCACAAGGCGATATAGCCCTCGCCCACGCGCACAAACGCCCAAGGTCCGTAAGTATAGGTCTCGTCAAACGCCTCGACCGGAAAATACACATGCGTGAAGCCCATGCCGACGCCCGCTTCTAGGCGATAGAGGCAGATGAGATCTCGCCCGACCATGCCCACGCGCGGCAGTCGTACCGACCCCGCCCAAAAGTTGGGGCGGGCGTTGCCGTGTTCTTGAGCATTGCCCGGATAGGTGGTGAAGATCGCCGCTTCGGGCGAGAGCGTCGCTTGCCACAAATGCTCTTGAATGCCCATTGAGCCGGGCTGGTGATCGACCGCCGCTGATAGCATCCCGTCGGGGGTGCGATAGGTGATGGTGCGGACATCCCACCCGCCCGCTTTCATGTCCGACTCTGGCACCAGTTCCCCGACCGAACGGGCGCGCGTCGTGACCGTCGTCTCGACCTCCGCGCCGATCCGTTGGATCACCTCAGGGACGCGGTAGTGCCGCGCCAATGCCAGTAAACCCGTTGCCCGCGTCTCGCCATTGAAGATACCCATGCCAAAGGCGATCCGGCACAGGGGCGACGTGTTTTCGACGCGCGCCGACTTGAGCGCCACCGTATAGCAGCGTCCGTGTGAACTGCCGAGCGTGCCTCGATAGGTTTGCACCGCCAAGCCATAGAAAATTTTATCGAGTAGCCCCGTCGCCAAGGCGCGCAAAGAGGCATCAGCGGCGAACTCGGCGATTGCCAACATCGCGAAGGCGTCCAACGTCAGATAGGCATTGCTGTCCCACTCGCT
>JBBRTY010000252.1:0-6497 GCA_038248285.1 Aggregatilineales bacterium | reverse complement strand
GTCGCCCCACGGATAGACCCAACTTTCGACGCCGCGCGCCGCGTATTCCCATTCTAGCTCGGTCAGCAAGCGCGCGCCCAACCACTCGGCAAAGGTCGTCGCCGCGCGCCAATCAACCCCGACGACGGGGGCATTCGCCATCTGCGCCTCTTGATACCACTTGAGCGGGTCCTCGCCAACAGGTGCCTTCACCACCCCCGCCTTGACCGCGATCTGCCATTGGGCATTGGTCACCGGCGTTTGGGCGATCCAGTAGGGCTGATCCAGCTTTTGCGGGTGGATGGGCTTTTCATGATCGTAACTGCTGGCACCCATCTGAAAACTGCCAACGGGCACGAGGCAGAACTGCATGTCGGGGATAGGCGATCCCTTGAAGACGGCGGTGAACGGTGTCCAGTCCCGGTTGCGCTTACCGGCAAAGTTGCGGGCGGTATTGAGGGCAGCGGCGAGGGGATCGACTTTAGGGAGCGGTGCGACGGGCGTGGGTGCAGGCGAATCCACAATGCGTTCTTTGAGCTTTTCGGTATCCAGTAGCGTCACCAAGTCGGGATACGCCTTCGCCCATTCCACAAACGCCGTTTTGCCCGCCCCTTTCGTGACTCTGCCTTGCATCATCACGGCGATATCATCATAAATGAGCGCCGCCAAGCGTAAGCGTTCGGACGCGATCAGTTCTTGCTCGGCGACAGCGATCATCTCGTCAATGGCACCCATCAAGACACCATGATAATTGTCCTTCAGTTCCCGCAAGATGAACAACGCTTTTTCGGTGTCGCCGCCGTTTAATAGGCGCGTCGCTTCTTCAAAACTGCCGCGCCCTTGGATCGCCCGTTGCGGTTCGGGGGCAGTGGGCGGCGGCGGCGGGCTTTGGCTGATAATTTGGGGGGCGTTGCTGCTGGCATTGGCGCGGGCACTATCGCGCGCGGTGCCCACGCCAATCGTGACCAAAAATTCGTTGAGCATCGTCAGTGCCGGATCAAAATATTCTTTATAGAAGGGGACGCCTTGCGCACGCCCTACCTGTTTCACATCATCGGGCAGATCTTTAGGCGTCAGCATCCCGTTTTCGCGCACCAACACAATCGGGATGTTGGCTTCGATTGCCGTGCGGATTTCGAGGCGGATCCAGTCGGCATCTTTATGAATATCCTCAAAAGTATGATCGGTGACGATCAGCAGAAGGGCGTCGCTGGCGCGCAGATTGGTCAGGATCGCCCGCTCAAAATCAGCATCATTGATATTTTTGTAGTCGATGAACACCGTCTCCGCAAGTTGGCGAGTGATGCCCTCGGCGATCCGTTGGGCAAAGTTCCAGCTTTCGCTCGGATAGGAGATAAATAATTTTTTCGGCATGGGGCAGGGCTATCCTGTGTGCGGCAAAAACGATAACGGCATTATACCCGCGCACCAAGTCTTAGCAAAGGAAATATGCAGGGGACAATATCCCCGCCCCTACCCACAAATGCCCCTTTGCGTTACCCTCTCCCTATCTTCCACCCACAGCCCAAGGAACGTATCCATGACGCGCCCCGCCGCCATTCGTACCGAACCCAGCAACGCCTTCGCCCACGACACCGTAAAACGTCGCTTGCCCGCTATCGCCCGCGAGACCGCCGCCCGCAACCCCGATTATCCGGCGGGGATCGCGACCGCGCTGGAGCAACTGGCGCGCGATCTCGAAAACGATGCCCCTATCCCCACGATTGCCGATCCCGACTGGGCGGCACTGCTGCAAGAACACGGCGGCGAGACATGGCTCGGCACCGAGTGGTTTTTCGGCGAAACCTATTTCTATCGGCTACTGCTAGACACCGTCGGGTGGGAAGACACCCGCCGCGACCCGTTTGCCCCCCACAAGATCGCCGAATTGCAAAGCGCCTCCCTGCGCTCGGCATTATTCGCGGCGTTCGAGATGACGCCCGCCGAACCCGAAGATCGGCTCACCGACCGCCTATTGCGGGCATTGTGGGGCAACCGCATCGATCTCAGCTTGCCGTCGGTCATGGCGCATGGCTCCAGCGGCGGGCAGGATGACCTGTTGGCGGATGACCGCGACGCCATCATTGCCCACCTGCGCGCCAGTGTCGGCGGCGAGGTGCATTTGGTGGCGGACAACACTGGCACCGAATTGGCGATGGACTGGTTGCTGATCGATGCGCTCCTAGACGATGCCCAAGACGATCTCCCGTTTATCGACCGCGTGACCCTGCACGTCAAAATCCGCCCGACCTTCGTCAGTGATGCTACCCGCGATGATGCCCTCACTTTGTTGGCGGAACTAGGCGGGCGCGGGTCACTCACAGGGGGGTTTGGGCACCAAGCGGCGGGCATTGCCGAACGGTTGCAAGCCGCCTTGCTGGATGGGCGCTTAACGGTCGCCGAACATACCTTATGGAATAGCGGCTATTTCTTATGGGATCAACCGGAGCAGATCGCGGCGCTGTTCGCCGATGCCCGCCTCGTCATCTTCAAGGGGGACGCCAATTATCGCCGCTTGATCGGCGATGCCGTGTGGGATAGCACCACCCCCTTTGGGACGGCGATGGGCTATTTCCCCGCGCCCGTCATGGCGATGCGCACCCTCAAGAGTGACCCCATCCTCGGCTTGGCGGCGGGGCAAGCCGACGCACTCGACCAGATCGATCCGCGCTGGCATGTGAACGGCAAATATGGCGTGATCCAGTTTAGCGGCGGGCGCGCCTAGCCAGCGGGGATCGACGCGGGCGCAGACGGTGAATCACGGGTGATGCCCGGCACTTGGAGGACGATATTGTAAAATCGGTCGTCCTCTTGATAGAGCGTATCGTTGGGCAAGCGGCGCACCGTCTTCCACAGTTCCGAAATGGCGAGTCCGCTGACCCATGTCGGGCTATCGACGGCGGCGCTCAAGCGAATGGGCTGCCCGGCAGCATCGGCATTGGGCATCGCCGACCAGATCACCAGTGGATAGCGGGTGTCAAATTCGACTTCGCGCGTCGTCAACCATGCCGAGGTGGGCAACACCAACACCGGCGCTTGGCTGAGGGTTTTGCACGCGGTCGTCACGCGGTCGTACCACAACGGATCCCAACCGCTCAGATTGTCCGCCTTATGCACCACGTCATTGACAGCAATGCGCACATGTTCCACCACCGGCACCACCTCGTAACGCGCTTGCATTTCGGGCAACAGCTCACGGTAGGTATAGATGCGTTCGCGAATCGTCAAATAATTCACAAAATTAACGATCCCCTCGTCCGTGAGCAGGTCTTCGAGAATCTCGCTATTGTTGGCTTCGAGGTCATTTTTCCAGACGACATGGTTATTCCCATAAATGGTGCAATCCGGGATGACGCCTTGCCCTAAAAAGGGATCTTCCCCCCCGATGATCTCGATTCGGAAGAGTACCTGATTGGGATTGCGCTGCCACTGGATAAGTCCATCTTGCGGGCGAATATCAAGCGGTGCGGGGGTAGGGGTCACGGTCGGTTGACATGCAGCCATCACAAAGATCAACAAGAACCATACATGTTTGAGCAAGTGCAGCACCCCCTCCTAAACCCACATAACCGACGCTCTAAAAACAATTCTATGCTATCTGAATCATGGGCAAAGAAACGCAACCGTTAAAAAATCTGTACAAACAGGCTGTGCAAACAGAGGGAAGTGGGGTTGGGATTGGGGTCAGGGGGAGGTGGGATTCATGTTCGGGGATAGGAATTAGGGGGCACGCTATGTTATGCTAAATTTTTCGGCGCTTGGAAAAAAGGGCATCGGGTGAGCGGCGAAGTAGAAAAGTCTGTGCAAGTTTCACAACTCGACCACCCCTCCCCCTCGGAAAACGAATCCTCACCGGAGATCGACAGTCCCCCCACCCAAGAGGCGACTAACGCCAGCGTCGCCAGCGCGACCGGTGTTTTGGCGCTTGGCAACGTCGCCAGCAGGCTGTTGGGCATGGCGCGCGAGGTGGTGCTGACCAATCTCTTCGGAGCATCCGCCGCAACAGATGCTTTTTTCGTCGCCACCCTGATCCCGCGCACGCTCTATGATCTGCTCATCGGTGGGCACATCAATGGCGCGATCATTCCCGTTTTAAGTGAAGTCATCACGCGCGACGGTAAAATCGCCTTCTCCCAACTGATCTCAGTTCTACTCAGTTTGATCACGTTTAGCGTCAGTCTACTGGTGCTGGTCTTGGTGCTGTTCGCCCCCACGGTCGTCGGCTTTGTCGGCAGTGGCTACGATGCCGCCACGCAAAACCTAGCGGTGGACTTGCTGCGCATCACCGCCCCAGCGCTACTCTTTCTCAGCTTGTTTGCCATCCTCAGCGGCACCTTGTACGCGCTGCGTTCGTTCACGATTCCGGCACTGGCGGGTGCCATCTTCAACGGTTGCGTCGTCTTGGGGACGATTCTGCTGGCTCCGCCCGTACAGGTGTTGACGGTCATCCAGTCCCCCACCGTCTATTGGACGGTGGGACGCCCCATGGATGCCATCCGTGCGGCGGCAATCGGTTGGCTCTTCGGCGCGTTCGTGCAAATGGCGTTGCAATTTCCGGGGCTGCGGGGCATCTCCTTACGCTTGACGATCCACTGGCGGCACCCTGCCGTGCGTCAAATCGTGCTGTTGTATGTGCCCGTCATGTTCTCGTTGATCCTCGATGCGTTGGTGCGCGTCTTTAGTTATAACCTTGCCAGCCAAACCGGGGAACGCAGCCTCAGCTATATGAACTGGGCGACGACGCTCATCCAGTTTCCGCAAGGGTTGGTCGCCACTGCCATCAGCATCGCCATCTTGCCGACGCTGGCGCGTCAATCGGTGCGCATCGCCCAAGATGGCGAGCGTCCTTTCCGCGATACCCTCGGCTTGGGGCTGCGCATGGCGATCACGCTGATCGTCCCGGCGGCGGTCGGTTTGTTCGTTTTGGCGCTGCCGATCATCGCCTTATTGTTTCAACATGGTGCCTTCAGCGCGACGGACAGCGCGATCACAGCGCTGGCACTGCGCTTATATTTGCTCGGCTTACCCTTTGCGGCGGTCGATCTACTGTTGGTCTACGCCTTTTACGCTCGCCAAGATACCGTGACGCCCGCCGTGATCGGCTTGGTGAGCTTGGTGGTGTACATGGTGGTGGCGGTCGCTTTGCTGCCGACGACGGGCATTTTCAGCTTGATGATCGCCGACAGCCTCAAACATATCACCCATGCCACCCTGTCGGCATACATCCTCCATCGGCGCATCGGTGGTTTTGCCGATCAGCGCTTGCTCCAAACCGGTTTCAAAGTCGCGATTGCTGCCGCGCTCATGGGCACCGCCGCAACCGTTGTCGAACCCTTCTTGGAGCGGTTCATCAACCCATCGGGGATCGTCGGCGAAGTGTTGCTCGTCTCGGCAGGGGGCGGCATCGCGATCATCGTCTATGCGGTGCTGGCGTACCTGTTGGGATTACAAGAATTACGCTGGTTGGTGCGCCTCATCCGCCAGCGATTCACAGGGCGTTAACCCTGCAAACGATATCAGAATAAACGGTGTGAAGGTGATGAGAAACCAGTGAAGATGGCGAGCTTGCCCGCCCTGATCATGCTATGATCGCCCTCAAGCAAGACAGCCGCTTGAGTGGTCATACGATTTTTTATGGTTCGCATCTCGATTCACCTCATCTGTTCGCTATTGTTGATAGCGTTGTGTCTGGGCGCATGTCAAAACATTGACATCCCCATGCCGACCCCCACCCCCGTTGCGACCATCGTCACCAGCTCCACTACGCTATCGGCGGGAAACATCCCTGAACTAACCGAGATCGCGAGTGCCAATCGCCCCAAAACGTGGGTCGAAACCACCATCAACGGGATTCAAGTCGGCTGTTGGATACCAGCGACTTGGCAAGTAGACGATTACGACGGCTTGGTGATGGTGGATGCCGCCACCGACGCTGATAAAAGTATGTTGATCTATGTATTCGCCCCTGCCACCCAAGACTTCGCATTCCCCACCTCAGAAGCCGGCACGAGTTACGCGCTGGAGGTGTTGCGCCAAGTGGTGCAGATGCCCGTCCACATCGGTGCTGATATGGCGCTCAGCGAGCCAGTGGCATTCGCATGGGGGGATCACGACGCCGCCTACTACCTGTTGACCAGTGACGATGGCGTTCATGCGCTGGTGCTGGCGATCACCGTGCCCGGTGAACACAAACTGGTCGTCTTAAATATCAGCCTGTCGGCACAAGTCGCTGGCACCATGCGCGATAAACTCCCCGATTTGTTAGATGGGTTGACCATTAACGGCGTCCGCTTGACGGGCGCGAGCCTGTCGGCGTTGCCCGATCCGCTCAACTTCCCTGTGATCGAGTTGGCAACTACCCCCGAACGACGGGGGTGAGGGGTGCATTTCACTTTGGTGCATCGCTATGATTTCATAACAGGTAAACGGGCGGATATTCGGCGCGGCGACTCTTGGGGTTGGGGATTTTTCCACGAGCGCCTAATCCGCCCCTACATTTACGTTGATGAGACGATAGG
>JBBRTY010000251.1:0-6507 GCA_038248285.1 Aggregatilineales bacterium | reverse complement strand
TACACAGCTACCCCTCATCCCCCGACCCCTTCTCCCACAAGAGGAGAAGGGGAGAAACGCAGTAGAAAGTCCCTCGCCCCGCCGCTTCGCTTATGGAGAGGGATTGCCGCTTCGCTTTGGGTGAGGGGTGTGTAGTTACAATAAATTATTTTCGTGCTGAAGACCTTTCGTTCGTGGTTGGGGTAAGGGCAAGACAATTTATGACACGCTATATTATCCGACGCCTCTTGCAAGCGATCCCGCTGCTCATCGTCGTCAACATTATGGTTTTTGGCATCCTCAAATTGGCGGGCGACCCCTTCGCCTATCTCGCCACCGACCCCAATGTCAGCGAAGCCGACCGCGCGCGTTTCCGCCGCAGCTTGGGGCTGGATGACCCGCTCCCCCTGCAATTCGTCCATTGGTACATCGGCGATGATTGGTATCAGCGCGACCTCGATTTTGATGATGTCCCCGAAACGTATGGCGAACGCTTGGGCTTTTTGCGCGGCGACCTCGGCGAGTCGATCCGCTATCGGCGTCCCGTGTCCGAAGTCGTGGCGGAGTTCATGCCCAACACCCTCATCTTGGGCACCTCGGCGCTGTTGATGACCATCGTCCTCGGCACCGCGCTCGGCATCTTTTCGGCACTCCGGCAATATTCCTTCGCCGACAACCTCATCACGGGCTTATCCTTCCTCACCTTCTCCATGCCGATCTTTTTGGTGGCGTTGTTGGGCGTCCTGTTTTTTTCGCTGACGTTGCGCGGGTTGGGCTTGCCCTATCTGCCTACGGGTGGCATGTATGACCCACGCGGCGACCGCTCGATTGATGAGTTGCTCGTCCGCTTGATCTTGCCGACGTTCAGCATCGCCGCCATTGGCATCGCCCGCTATGCCCGCTTTGTGCGCGCCAGTATGCTCGAAGTCATCAATTCGGATTATGTCCGCACCGCCCGCTCCAAAGGCTTGGCGGAACGACGCATTAATTTTTTACACGCCTTTAAGAACGCCTCGATCCCGCTGATCACCCTGATCGCCATTGATATCCCGTTCATCTTCAGCGGTGCCGTCGTCACCGAAACGATCTTCTCGTGGCCCGGCATGGGGCGCTTGTTTATCGAAAGCCTCGGCGTCCTCGACCCGCCAATTTTGCTGACCTTCACGCTCATCACCGCCGTAGCGGTCATCTTCTTTCAACTCTTCGCGGATATCGTCTATGCTTGGGTAGACCCACGTATCCGTTATCGTTAGTGTGTGAACCGAAACAAGGGACGCTCTCATGACAAATGTCGCTCAAAAATTGAATGTCGGGCAGGTGGCGCGCCTCCAAGCCGAGGAAGCCCAAAGCTTCTCCCCTTTTCGGGTCGCACTGCGCCGCTTTCTTAAGCATCGCATGGCGGTCGTCGGCACGATCATCATCACCTTCATCCTGCTGTTTGTGATCGGCGGCGCGTTCTTCACCACTGAAACACAAGGCA
Organism: Aggregatilineales bacterium; assembly: GCA_038248285.1. GTDB lineage: Bacteria > Chloroflexota > Anaerolineae > Aggregatilineales > Phototrophicaceae > Flexifilum. The sequence continues at coordinate 5,048 of JBBRTY010000251.1, read as the reverse complement.
ACAAGACCAACATCATGAATAAAGAAAAAGCCCCCACAAGCGAATCCCCTTTCGGCACCGATCTGGTCGGGCGGGATGTTTTTACGCGCATGATTTGGGGCGGGCAAATTTCCATCGCTATCGGCATCGTCTCGGTCGTGATCTCGATCTCGGTGGGGACGTTGGTAGGGGTGGTGAGTGGCTATTTCGGCGGATGGGTTGATTCTTTGCTGAGCCGGATCACCGAGGCGCTGCTGGCGATTCCGGTCTTGATCCTGCTGCTGGTGCTATCGACGGTGCTGTCCCAGTCCTCCGTCAAAACCACGATCTTAGGGCGAGAACTCAGCAGCACTGTCGTGATCATCATCCTGCTGATCGGCTTCACCAGTTGGATGACCCTGGCGCGTATTGTACGGGCGCAGGTGTTGTCCTTAAAAGAGCAAGAATTCGTGATGGCGGCGCGGGCAATCGGTGTCACTGATCAGCACATGATCCTTCAGCATTTGCTCCCCAACCTGATCGCCCCCATCGTCGTGACCGCGACGCTGGGCATCGGCACCGCGATCATCACCGAAGCCTATTTGAGCTTTCTCGGCTTTGGGGTGCAACCCCCCACCGCCACATGGGGCAATATCTTGACAGGGGCACAAGACAAGATCGACCGCGTGTGGTGGCTGTGGGCTGCCCCCGGCTTCTTCATCGTGTTGACGGTGCTGGCGATTAACTTCATCGGCGATGGCTTGCGCGACGCCCTTGACCCCCGTAGCATTCGCTAAAGCAGGGGAAAACAGGGGTTAGGGTTGTAGGGACCCGCAATGGGATTCTGTTGAAAAAGTCGGGCAACCACATTGGGTTGCCCCTACGAAGGACGCCATTGTGCGGACGCGCAACGGCGCATCCATCCCTAAATCCCGCTATTCACCGGCGGCACAATCGTCACGCCGGGCAACGTGCGTAAGCCTTGCTCGGCACCAGCGGGCAAATACGCCACCACCAGATGCAGCGGTCCTGTCCCCGTGTTGATCGTCGAATGATAGACTCCTTTCGGAATCCAGCAGCATTCCCCGCCCGTACAGTGAACCGGTTCGCCATCATTGAGCATCTGGTCGCCCTCGCCAGCGATAAAATAAATGATCTCGTCGGCGTCGGGGTGGCTGTGCCGATCATGCCCTTTGCCCGGTTCAAGGATGACATGCCCAAAGCTGACGCTCTTGGAGCCAGTCACTTTTTCCTCGGACAACATCCGCACGACCCCCCAGTCGAACACTAGCGAGTCGACATCGGCATCCGTTGTTAAAAAAGTATCGCCAAACTGTTTCATATAACAGTCTCCAGTATAGGGTTTAGGAATTGGGGGTTAGGGTTTCGGGAAAAGCAAAACGCCACCCACAAGCGGCAACTATAACGCGCCCCTCAAAAGCGCGCCAACACCAGATCGTTGTACGTTTTCTTGCTTTTGCTTTCGTACCTTTATGTCCTCTCTGCTTTAGGTTATCCTTTACTGCCTCACACACATTCGGAGTCCCCTACCCCATGTCCACCCCTATGCCTCCGGTGCCGCGCGACCCCTACGCAGCACTGCGCTTTCGTGATTTTCGCTTGCTCGCTGGCGGACGATTTGTCGCTCAAGTCGGCGAAATGATGGTCAGCATTGGCGTCGGTTGGGAACTGTACCAACGCACCGGCGACCCGCTGGCGCTGGGCTTGGTCGGCTTGGTGCAGATCATCCCCGTCATGCTGCTGTCGCTGCCGGGCGGCTATGCCGCCGACCGCTACGACCGCCGCTGGCTGACGCTGATCTCACAATTGGTGTTGATCGCCTGTTCGCTGGCATTGTTCGTAATCTCGGTCACGGATGGCTCACTCGTCGTGTTATACGGTGTGCTGGCGCTCATCGGTGCCGCGCGCGCCTTCAACAATCCGGCGGAAAGTGCGCTCACGCCGCAATACATCCCGCAAGAACATTTCTTCAACGCCGCCACCTGGAACACGACCATTTGGCAGTTGTCGGCGATCTTGGGTCCCGCCGTCGGGGGCATCATCATCGGCATCACGGGATCGGCGGCGAGCGTCTATATCGCTAATGCGTTGGCGGGGGGGGTGCTGGTCATGGTGCTGCTGATGCTAGAGAGCAAACCCTTTGAACGCACTGCCCACGAAGAACCGATGCTGGCAGCGTTGCGCGGCGGGATCACCTTTTTACGGCAGACGCCCGTCATTTTGGCGGCGATCACGCTCGATATGTTCGCGGTCTTGTTGGGTGGGGCAACCTTCTTGCTGCCCATCTATGCGACCGATATTTTGAAGGTGGACGCGACCGGCTTGGGCATCTTGCGGGCGGCGGGGTCGGTCGGTGCGCTGCTGATGGCGGTCACGATCTCGCGCTTGCCACCATTGGAACATGCAGGACGGACGCTGTTGTGGGCGGTGGTGGGGTTCGGTATTGCCACTATCCTGTTTGGCATCTCAACCTCGTTTTGGCTGTCGGTGATCTTGTTGGCGGTCATGGGCGCGCTCGACAACATTAGTGTGGTGGTGCGCCACACGCTCGTGATGACCTTCACCCCCGACGGAATGCGGGGGCGGGTGTCGGCGGTCAACAGCGTCTTTATCGGTGCCTCTAATGAACTGGGTGGTTTTGAGAGCGGCGTGGCGGCGGCGCTCTTGGGACCGGTCGGCGCGGTCGTCTTTGGGGGCGTCGGGACGATAGCGGTGGTCGGGCTGATCGCGCGCTTTTCGCCCCAACTACGCAATTTGAAACGGATCGAACCTATCGCCACCATCGAGGTGTAGGGTTTACCCATCGGCACACAAGCGAAGGCGCGAACTAGCCCCACATTTTTTCTTCGCGCCTTTCCGTTTCATGACTTGTTTTTAGGGTCGCTCCTATTCCCGCGTAGAGCGGAGATCGGCACAGTTATTTCAACAGTCGATAAAACACCACTGTATCGATCAAATGATGCCCATAGCCATCGAGCGCGAATTCGGGGATGATGCCCACGCGCACATAGCCGTAGCGCGCATATAGAGTCTCGGCGGCGCTCCCGCGTTCGGTGTCAAGGACGAGCAACGTCTTGCCAACGGCGCGGGCAGCGGCATCAGCGGCGTGCAACAATTGTTTGGCAATGCCCCGCCCCCGAAAGGGGGTATACACCAATAATTTTTGCAGATCCGCCCGGTGGGTGCCATTGGGCGGGGTCGCCAACGACAATTGCACGCAGCCCACAAGCTGATCCTCGGCGCGTGCCGCCAACACGATACGCTGGTGTTGGGCGACCTCCGCCTCAATTTTTGCCCAATACGAGTCGGCAATCTGGGGGTCAAGGGGGGCGATAAAGCCGACCGACGCCCCGCCCTCAACGGCATCGCGCAGCAGTTCGATCAGGTGCGGGCGGGCGCTGTGGAGATCGTCGGCAGTCAGGGACAGGATTTCGAGAGGCGTGGACATGGGCATCCTCCTTAGATGGATTGATGCGGCGCTATTGTAGCGCGCCCATGTGGGGGGTGCCAGCAGGGAAAAGTCGGATTGATGATGCAGTCCGCATTTCCAGTTATAATAGCATCGTTCAATTTTTGGGAAAGCAAGCTCATGAAGTTCACCAAGATACATCTGCAAAACTGGAAAAATTTCCAAGAAGTCGAAGTCGATCTGCCCGAACGTGCCTTCCTCATCGGTCCCAATGCGTCCGGCAAGTCTAATTTCTTGGATGTTTTTCGCTTCTTGCGGGATATCTCCACCCCCGGCGGCATCCAACAAGCGGTTCAAGATCGAGGGGGGATTTCCAAATTGCGTTGTCTCCATGCCCGCAATCCGTCTGACATCGTAATCAGGGTGGACCTTGCCGATGATCAAGATCATTGGAGTTACAGCGTCGTCTTTTCTCAACAAGGCAAGCTCCCCAGACAAGGGGCAGCGCTCGTCAAGAAAGAAGTGGTGATCCACAACAGTGAAGTTGTGCTAAATCGTCCCGATAAGGATGATAAGGATGACGAACGGTTATTAGAACAAACCGCGTTGGAACAAATCAGCAGAAACCGCAGCTTTCGTCCAATTGTCGACCATTTCCAGCAAGTCTCCTACCTTCATTTGGTACCTCAAATGATTCGAGGGGGCAAAGGGATGTCGAGTGAGAGCAATTTCCCCGATGTTTACGGAGGACGGTTTCTTGAGATTGTCGCCAGTACAACCGAAGCAAAACGCAAAAGATATCTCAAGAAAATCGAGGAAGTCTTGAAGATCGCTGTGCCCCAGTTGACAGCGCTAAAACTTACCACTGATAAAGGCGGTGTCCCACACCTCGAGGCAACCTATGAGCATTGGCGTGCCCAAGGCGCGAGTCAAGACGAGAGTCAATTTTCGGACGGCACGCTACGGCTCATTGGGTTGCTGTGGATGCTTCAGGATGGCGCGGGACTGGTCTTGATCGAAGAACCCGAACTCTCGCTGCATCAGGCAATTGTTCGACAACTTGCGCCCTTCATCCATCGAGCGCAAACCCGATCCAAAACAACGCGGCAAGCGTTCATTAGTACCCACAGCGTCGATTTGTTGTCCGATCCGGGCATCGGGGCAGAGGAGATTTTGTTGTTTGACCCCACAGCAGCAGGAACGACAATTACGGTCGGTGGGGCATTCCAAGACTTGAGAGACCTGATGGCGCAAGGACTGACGGCAGCCGAAGTAGCATTGCCGAGAACTCATCCTGCCGATGCTGCGCAAATGAGCTTATTTGCCCTATGAACTCGCCTAGATTTGTCAGTCTGCTGGTGGAAGGCACTATCGATGAACTGGTGCTTCGGAAAACCATTGCAACCTATACCGCGCTTACAGTCGCCACTTGTTACGGTAAAAAAGGTGTCGCAGATATCAAGAAACGGATTGCCAATTATCATGCGGCAGCGGTAGCGAAACCCCACCCCTTGTTTATCTGTTTAATTGGTAACTACTCAGGTATAGAAACAGAATAAAATAAATAGAGAGGCATGAAGACGTGAAGAAAAAAAGGAAAATATCCCTCGAAACGTGGATGTAGGGGTGGATTAGGCGCTTGTCAATCGTTCGTTAACAT
>JBBRTY010000250.1:0-6574 GCA_038248285.1 Aggregatilineales bacterium | reverse complement strand
GAGCACCATTTCATGGTGGTCTGCACGGGTAGGTGAATAAATACCTTCGCTTATGGAAAGAGGGAGAGAACGGCTCACGAAAGTTCTTAAAAGTCCCCTCTCTACGAAGTGGGGAGGGGATGCCGACCTTCGGTCGGACGGGGTGGGGATGTACTTTCGTGATTCACTGAAACTTCCAAACCATGACGGCATCATATTCACCTTGTTGTGCCGCACATCGACGCGCTTTCAAAGCAAGAGGATGAGGGACCCGAAGCAGACTCGTAAGGACGAGGAGCGGTTGTGAGGATGGACGCAGAATCACGCGATGGGCAGGGCAAATTTCGCCCCACCCAATTGGGTCGCTGTACGGGCTGCTACGAGCCGGGGGCGCGCAGCACCAAGCGATTGACGCTCGTGTTCTCAATGATGGTGCGGCTAAAGGGTAAGGGGACGCTGTTGCCATCACGGTACAGTGGGATCATGTCGTCGTAATTGGCGCTAAAGGGGTGTCCGCTTTGCCCACTGGGCAAGATGATGGTGGTATCGTCCAAATTTGCCATGTCGATGATGATGCGTTCGGACGGATAGGCGACGGCGAAGAAATCCTCCCCAGATGCGTCCCAAGAACTGGCGTTCACGGTGTCATTACCGCCGCCATAGCCCGTGACACGGCGATTGACCATATCCTCGATCAGATCGATGCCGCTTAAGCCCAACGGCTGGTTGACGAACGCCATGCCATGAAGATCGCCCCAGCGCCATTCTGCCGGGTTGCTGCCCAAGTCGCGCTCGATCTCGATAGCGGCTTCGGTCAAAGACCGGATGATGATGGTATCGCGGGTTTCGACGGTATCGGGCGTGGTGCTATCATCCCACCAGATGTTGTCGGGTTGTGCCATCAGTTGTAACGCTACATAGAGTTGACGGTTCGACGCGCGCACCGACTCCGGCAATTGATCGTTGAAGATGTTTGCCACCAAGCGCCGCGTAAAATAGGCAAAGATTGCCGCCTGACTACTGTCGGCGCGCATGGTGCTATCCCACGAGACCATGAAATTGCGGACATCGGTCACGTTGCCGGGTTCCATCTGGATACTGCTGATATACGGCAGCATCGACTCAGCAGTGATATCTTTGGTATCGGTCTGGATGAGCCAGAATTTATAGGCATCGTTGGGCGCGGATTCTTCCAAGAGCTGATTGATGCGGAAACCACGTTGTCCATATGCCCAATCTTCGCTGAACTGATAGTTGGCATCGGTGCCCAGTTTTTCCGCCAATTGGTCGTAATATGCCAGTGGGACAACGGCTTGATTGGCGGTGGCGATGTAATTGCGTTCGGGGTTGAGGATGCGTGGCAGGTCGTCAAAGGGGATAAAACCTTTCCAAACATCGGCGTCACTGCTGGCGGGGTAAGGTGTTAACCCGTCGTGATCGGCAGGACGGATGGGCATCAAGCCCGGCGTTTGATAGCCGATATTGCCGCGCACATCGGCATAGACGAAGTTTTGCGACGGGATATCAAAGAGGCGGAGGGCAGACCGGAAATCTTCCCAACCTTGTGCTTGTGCCAATCCCAAAATGGCGTCCGTCTGATGGTTGATCTCAAACCCGGTCCACCGTAGCACCAGCGGATCGGTGGTATTAAAACCAAGGATTTCGCCCGTATCCGCGTCAATGTCGTTGTCATTGATCACGGGACCGAGGTGAGTCTCGCGCACTTGAATCGTGATTGGTGCCTCGCCGTCGCCAAACTGGATCGTTTCGCTAATGAGCGCAGCATCACGCCATTCCCCGTCCCACCGATATTGCAAGGGATTTTCAGGATTCCATTCCAGCACATACAAGTCTTGCACGTCCGCACCCACATTGGTGATGCCCCATGCGATAATGCCGTTGTGCCCGATGATCACGCCGGGGGCGGGCGGCAGGGCGAAACCGACGACATCATACGGACACGCATCCGTGATCGGCAAACAATGCAGCCCGACCGTGAACCAAATCGACGGCATTTGAATAGCAAGGTGAGTGTCGTTGGAGAGGCGCGCCATCTGGGTTTCACTCATGGAGCCGGTGGTCACCCAATTGTTGCTGCCCAAGTCGGGATGATCGGCGATGCTGGCGAAGCCGGGGATCTCGCTGCCCGGTGTGGTGCCGCCCGCCATGCGATTCGCAAATTGCGCTTCAAGGCGTAGTGGAGCCACTTGTGCTGATGGAGTGCCCGGCTCCCCAAGGGTGCTGGCATTGATCGGCAAGTCTTCGGCACGGACGATGGTCGGGGCGGTGGGGCTGTCATACGGATAGGGGGGCAAATAATCATTGGTCATGACGTCGCCAAGGGTGGTAAAGAGTTCTTGACGGGTGAGTTCGCGGCTATAGCTGTCGGTCAGATTCCATGCCATCACCTTGCCCCAGACGAGAGTATCGGTGACCGTCCACGGCACAATCGGAATGTTGACCCCGGTCACACCGAGGATGCGATATTCGAGCGCTAACTGAGCGGGTGAACGGCTGGTCAGATAGGCGTTGATCCCCGCTGTGAAGGCGTCAAGCACGAGGCGCGCTTCGGCGCTTAGTTCTGTGGCATCGCGCTCGGCACTGCGTCGCCAACCAGCGGTGCGGATGAAGACATCCGTCCCCATCAAGGCGCTTGATTTGCCCGTCAGTTCTTGAAGCGAACCACTGCCAATGTGGCGGAAGAATTCCATTTGCCACCAACGGTCTTGGGCGTGGGCGAAGCCTTGCGCAAAAAAGAGATCATGGGTGTTGCTGGCGTAAATGTGGGGGATGCCCCATTGGTCGCGCAGGATTTCGACATCGGCGTTGATGCCAGCGATGTCGAGTGTGCCGCGCGTCATGGGCAAGGGCGCGCGGGTGGTATCCCAATATAATCCAAACCCGCCTATACCCACAAGCAGGACGATCACCAACAAGACCCATAAAATTAAACGAACAATTCTCATAAAAACCCTTTCGTTAATCGCTTCGATGTCATGATTGCATCGTGTCAGTTGTACCCCAACGAGAGGGTAGGGGCAAGGCGGATTCTAGCTTTCATTTAATTTATGCGCTTATATTTATCGGGGTGCTAAATTGTGAACGAATGTGGTAAAATTAATCATGTTATGGAACATCTTTTAACGTCCCTTGAAGAATGAGTCGGGAAAGATTGATGGTCGAAAATTTCGGGATAATTCGTCCCGTAAACATCAACGAAGAAATGCGCGGCAGCTATCTCGATTATGCGATGAGTGTGATCGTCGCACGGGCGTTGCCCGATGCCCGTGACGGTCTGAAGCCGGTTCATCGCCGCATCCTGTATGCCATGTACGATATGGGGATTCGCGCCAATACCGGCTATAAGAAAAGCGCGCGTATCGTCGGCGAAGTGTTGGGTAAATATCACCCGCACGGCGATTCGGCGGTTTATGACGCGATGGCACGGATGGCGCAAAATTTTTCGCTCCGATATCCGCTGGTCGATGGTCAAGGTAACTTCGGTAGTGTCGATGGCGATAGTCCGGCGGCGATGCGGTACACCGAGGCGCGTTTGTCGCGCATCGCCGAAGAAATGCTCATCGATCTTGATATGGATACTGTGAATTTTGGCGATAACTTTGACGGCACTTTACAAGAGCCGTCGGTATTGCCTGCCCGCTTGCCCAATATGCTGCTGAACGGCACGAGCGGGATCGCGGTGGGGATGGCAACCAATATCCCCCCCCACAATTTGCGGGAACTGGCAGGTGCGATTGTCTATTTGATCGACCATTGGGACACTATTGAGGAAGTCTCGGTTGATGAGTTGATGCAGTTCGTCACCGGTCCCGATTTCCCAACGGGGGCGACCCTTGTCGCGGGCGATGAATTGAAAGAAGCGTATGCCACTGGGCGCGGACGGGTGATCGTGCGGGCGACGGGGTCGGTCGAAGAAATGGCGAATGGGCGTTCGCGCATCGTGTTCACCGAGATTCCGTATCAGATCAGCAAGACCTCGATCATCGAGCGGATTGTGCAGCTGGTACGGGAAGATCGCATCAAGCAGATCTCTGATTTGCGCGACGAATCGGATCGCGATGGGATGCGCCTTGTGGTGGAACTGAAACACGCCGCGCAACCGCTCAAGGTCATGAATCAGCTTTACAAGTTCAGCCAATTGCAAAGCAGCTACAGCATTCAAATGTTGGCACTGGTCAATGGCGAGCCGCGCACCCTGAGTTTGAAGCGAATGCTGCAAATTTATATTGAGCATCGCTTTGAAGTCATCACCCGTCGTTCGCAATTTGAACTGAACAAACGCCGTGCCCGTGCCCATATCCTTGAAGGGTTGTTAAAGGCGCTGGACAGCATCGACGCGATTATCCAGACGATCCGCGCCGCTGATGATACCGAGTCCGCTCGTAACGGCTTGATGACGCGCTTTGACTTGAGTGAAGCACAGTCGAACGCCATCCTCGATATGCAGTTGCGCCGGTTGGCGGCGCTGGAACGTCAGAAATTGACCGATGAATTTAATGACGTGATGGCGCGTATTCATTATCTGGAGACGCTGTTGGCATCCCCGACCGAAATCCTCGCCGTGATTCGTGCCGATGTTGTGGAAGTCGCCGCCGATTACGGCGACAATCGCCGTACCGTGGTGGCGTATGGCGTGCGCACGGATTTCAACGAAGCCGACTTCATCCGCGAGGAAGAGGTGGTCATTCTGTTGACGGCACACGGCTATATCAAGCGCGTGCCGACGAGCGCTTATCGCGCCCAACGACGGGGTGGTAAAGGGGTGAGCGGCATGAAGACCAAAGAGGAAGATGGGTTGGTCGATATCGTCGCCGCCAACAGCCACGATACGCTGTTGTTCTTCACGGATCGCGGTAAGGTCTACAGCGAACGCTGTTATGTGATCCCCGAAGCCGCGCGCGAAGCCAAAGGCACGATGGTGTACAACTTGTTCGGCTTAGACAGCGACGAACATATCACGGCGATTGTGCCCGTTGAAGAATTTGCCGACGAGGGTTATTTTGTGTTGGCGACCAAGCAAGGGCGCATCAAGCGCGTGCATATCAGCGAATTTGAAGACGTGCGCGCCACTGGCAAGATCGCGATTGCATTGGAAGAAGGCGATACCCTCAACTGGGCGAACTTGACCGACGGCACGCAGGACATCATCCTCGTCACCGAAGACGGGCAAAGCATCCGTTTTAACGAAGAACGGGTGCGGGTGATGGGACGCGGTGCCGCTGGCGTAAATTCGATGCGGCTGACCGAAGGGGATGTCATCGCTGGCATGGATGTCATCGGGGTCGATGATAGCCATTTGTTGGTGGTGACGCGCAATGGCTATGGCAAGCGCACGATGCTAGACGAATATCGCACGCAAGGGCGTTATGGGTCGGGCATTCGCACCTTGAAACGGAACGACAAGACGGGCCCGATCATCGCCATGAAGGTGATCAACGAGCAAGACGACATCTTGATCATCACCAAGACCAACATTGTGCTGCGGACGGAACTCGAACAAATTCGGGATGTCGGGCGGAGTGCGGTTGGCGTCCGTGTGATCGACCTTGGCAATCACGATCTGGTGGTGGGCATGGCGATCTTGGGGGGCGCAGGTGTGGAAGAACTGAACGAGGATGCCGAAGTCATAGACGACGGCTTTGAAGGGCTAGAAGCTGCCGAGATGAACGAGTATCACGCTCCCCCGATGAGCGATGAGGCTGGGTCTGAGGGCGATATCCAACTTGAGGATGGCGCGGATCTCGACGTGGCTACCGATGAGGGCTGGCTGAGCGAGTAAGTCGTTTTACAAGCGGGTATAGGGGGCGGTTCGCAAGAGCGGATCGCCCCTTTTTTATTTTGTCTCTAGGGCGAATCGCCTTGCGTTTTGTGCCAGTGGTTTTGCTTGATCGCGGGCGCGAATTGTGTCATAATAGAGAACATGTGTTCAACTAAAAAAGGATTCATGATGTTCAAAGGATTGCGGACCGCGATTTACTACGTAGACGATATGGAAGCGACCAAAGCATGGTATCAGCGTGCGCTCGGCATTGCACCTTATTTCGAATCGCCGCAGTATGTGGGCTTTGAGGTCGGCGGCTTTGAGCTGGGCTTGGATCGCGGATCGATACCGACAACCGAGCAACCAGCCGGGGCACTGGTCTATTGGGGGGTGGACTCCATTGATGAGGCGCTCAAACATTTGATCGCGCTAGGTGCGAAAGAGCATCTTGCGACCTTTGATGCGGGTGAGGGGATTTTGTTGGCGACCGTCATTGATCCGTTTGGCAACGTATTCGGGGTGATTCAGAATCCGAACTTCAAGATAACGCCCTAGTTTCTACGGTCGTTGATGGAGGGCAACTAAACAGTCGAACACTCCTTTGGGGGAGTGTTCGACTGTTGTTATCTCGTAAGTTTGCATATTCATATTTGTATTATTTGTAAGATATATATTATAAATTTATCGCCGACACTCTTTAATAAATAGGTGGTAACTGCTCAGCTACCCCTCATCCCCCCGACCCCTTCTCCCACAAGAGGAGAAGGGGAGAAACGCAGTAGAAAGTCCCTCGCCCCTTGTGGGAGAGGGATT
>JBBRTY010000249.1:0-6619 GCA_038248285.1 Aggregatilineales bacterium | reverse complement strand
TAATCCACCCCTACATCCACGTTTCGAGGGGTATTTTCCTGTTTTTCTTCACGTTTTCATGCCTCCCTATTTATTTTATTCTGTTTCTATGCCTGAGTAGTCACCAAAAATCAATGAGTGCAACATTGCTATCTAAGCGAGGCGCACACTAACATTTCTGCTAAGTCGCGGCGTATTTGATACGCTGCATTGCAAAATCGCGACTTGGCATCATCATTATTTCCATCCCTGAAACCGTAATCCCTATCCCCGTGCTTCAGTCATTCCAGATTGGCAAAGTGACATAAAACGTCGTCCCTTCACCCAATCGACTTTCCAGCCCAATCTGCCCTTTATGCAAATCGACCAATTTCTTGACTAAGGTCAGCCCGACACCACTTCCTTCAATATTCTCGGTTTCGGGGCGACGCACCCGAAAGAACCGAGCGAAAATTGCTTTTTGATCATCAGGGCTGATGCCAATCCCATTGTCTTTGACCCGTACTTGGATAGAATCTCCAATTTGCTCAGCCAATATCGCCACATGTCCCCCCGGCGGCGTATATTTGACCGCGTTGTGTACCAAATTCACGAACAATTGAATCAGGCGTGTTTCATCCCCAAGCAACGGCGGTAGTTCTTTGGGGATATTGGATTCGATAGTCATGGATTTGGTTTCCGCCCCCGGACGTATCCACTCAATGACCGCAAGGATCAGGTTTTGGATGGATACCTTGCCGTTTGTGATTTCAATATCGGAGTCTAAACGCGCCAAGTCCAACATATCTTCGATCAATTTGCTCATGTTTTCGAGAGATTGATAAATCATAGCGATATAGCGTTTGGCACGCTCATTCAAATCGGGATAATTCATTTCCATCAATTCAACATACCCCTTGACCACCCCTATAGGTTGTTTCAAATCATGGGATAGCACAGAGATAAAATCGTGCTTCAACTGATCGGCACGCCGCACGGCAGTTAAATCATGCATAACAATGATCCAGCCGATATCAACATGCGGAGTCACCGTCACTGAGTATGGGCGATCCGGATGAAAAGTGATTTGATCCGTCAAAACTTGCGCGTTGGTACTGGCTTTACGGAACGATGCCAAGACAGGGCTATCTTCTAAAACTTCCGAGATTTTCAAGCCCATATACCGCTGATCGGGGTACAAACGCAGTACACTGATCGCCGATGCGTTGATCAACACAATCCGCTCATCATGCCCAATGACGATCACCACATCAGCGATTGCGCGCAAAATCCCAGCCGTCTGCTCTCGTTCTCGCAAAGCATCCGCATACAGACGGGCATTATCAATGGCTATCGCCGCGCGTGCGCTCAACTTTGCAATAAAATCAAGATGGGTATCCGTAAAAGCATTGAGCTTCCGGCTCTCCAGCGTGATCACCGCCACGACTCGTTCTTCGCGTGTCACAGGGATCGACAAGTGCGACCGCATCGAAATCGAAATCGGCACATAATCGATGTCGGTCGATACATCGGGAATAATCTCGGCACGATTGGTTAATCCCACCCGTTGGGCAATGCCGTTATCGTCAAACAACGCCAACATCGCTTCCGGCGCACGTTCGTACCCCAAACTTGCAACAGGGCGCAACCGCGACGATACCTCATCAAAGAGCGACACATATGCCGCATGGGCCCGGGTATAGCGCATTGCCCAATCTAAGGTCATCGCGAACACGCTATCGAGACGAATCGAGTCCATTAGCTCACGATCGATCTGAGCCAGCATGTTCAATTCAAATTCGCGTTTTTCGCTTTCTTGCTCAGCACGCCGATAACGCCGCGCATTTGCCAACGCAATACCCACTATTTTTGCCAAAGTGCCTAACAGGGTCAAACGTGCAGAAACGTCTGTTGTGGTCTCATGCGTTGCTGGCAAGTCCGCTGCCGGCAAATTGTATGCCAGCAAAACGCCATACAGAATGCCATCGGCGGTCGCCGGGGCGCTATAAATGACCGTTTTGGGCAACTTTTCCAGAATGGGCGACAAAAGCGATTTCTCATCTTGGACACGCGCATCAATGAGAAATGGATTGTTTTGACGCCAAGCCTCTATCGAGGACTCCACCGTGTTTCTGTCGCCAAAGTTGGCACCGACATTTTTCACCTGTTGACTATCGCCATTTTCAATCAACGTGGTCAACAGAAGCCTATTCGGTTCGATACCCGCCTCCAGCAATGCCACCCCTGAACACTTCAAGATATCTTGCACCGCGATGGGGATCATTTTGATGAGCGCATCGCGCTCAATCATCACGCCAATAAACAAATGCAACGCATAGGCGGCGCGAAAAGGGTCTAAAATAGGAAAAGACTTATCAGAGTATGCCATACAGATCCAAAACCCTGTTCGATAGAAACCCAAGAACAGACAGTACGCTTACTTTAGACTAGAGATTATAATGAGCCTATTGTACGAGACAACTTTTGCCTCTTGGTTGTCTCACACCACTTAAGCTTGTATGATTGCATCTATACCGTCAAGTGCTGCGCCACCATGGAGGGTCAACATGGGAGAGTTTACCGATATTTCTGCACGTATCAAAACGCTTAAAGGCAGCGGGAGCGAACAAGACTCCCACGCGGATGATACGAAACCTGTCGACTACCTTGAGTCTTTCCGCATTCGGGCACGGATGGTGGGTGTTTTGCTGCGGGATGCCCGCATCAAAGCAGAACGCACCTTGGAAGACTGTGCAAGGCTTCTTCGTGTGGATATCCAACAAATCGAGTCTTGGGAATTTGGGGATGCTGTCCCGTCACTCCCTCAACTTGAAATTTTGGCGTTCTATCTGGATGTGCCCATCAGCCATTTCTGGAGTATGGATACACTCGAAGCGACTGTGCAAGACCATTCTAACACTCAAAATGAATATATCGCTCTACGTAATCGGATTGTCGGGGCACTTCTTCGGGTTGCTCGTGAAGAACGCGACCTCACGGTCGAAAGTGTGAGCGCAACCACCGGCGTACCCGCTGATATGATTGAACAATACGAACTGGGTGATATTGCAATGCCCATGCACGAGTTGACCGTCTTGTCGAACGCTGTCGGCAAGAATATCTCTTATTTTCTCGAAAGTCGCAGTCATCTTGGTGAATTGTTGGCAATGCGCGAAGAATGGAAGCACTTTACTAAACTTCCCGAAGATATCCGCAAATTCGCCGCCAATCCCCTCAACATCGGCTTTATCGAAATTGCCATCATGTTCAGTCAAATGCCGGCGGATCGCCTTCGCAAAGTTGGTGAAAGTGTCCTAAACATCACCATGTAGCGCCTCAAAACGGATAAATTCGCAATGGCATCCACCAGCCATCATCGTGTAAGTATGAGCGTATTGTTGGACAAGCAGGAGGGAAATTTTCAAACATGACAACTGCACAGGAAATCCAAGATCGTGGCGTGAGGTTATTCCAGCGTAAAGATTACGAAGAAGCCTCACGCGCCTTTGCCCAAGCCCAAAGCCTCTACGAAACTGATGGAAAACCCGATATGGCGGCGGAAATGCAGGTCAATATTGCCCTCGTCCATCGTGCGCTCAGCGAGCATCAGCAAGCGCTCGAGATCATGCAAACCGCAGTGCGCACCTTTCAACAAATGAATGATCGCAAACGGATGGCGATGGCGCTCGGCAATCTCGGTGGGGTTTATGCCGTCATGGGTGACCATGAACAGGCATACAGCAGTTATCGCACTGCCGCAGACATCTTCGACGAAATTGGCGAGAAGAAACTGCATGGCGAAACGCTCGTGGCGATGGGCGCGCTCCAAGTCAAAAATGGCAAATTGGGCGCAGGAGCTGCATCCTATGAAGTTGGATTGTCCGAACTAGATAGTTTGTCGCCAAGTCAACGCATCTTGAAGGGTTTGATCGGCATTCGGAACCGAATTACCGGACAAACGAACGACTGAAACGTTGTGCCTGTCGCGCCATCACGCCTATATTCCCATCGCGATCACCCGACAGGCTCAGCGTCCAAGACGTGTTTACCCATCTATGCCCTCCCGTCGGCTCACTACTGCCTCATTGTTGGCATTATTCGTTGTGCTGGCGAGCATCTATATGTTGGCATACAGCGGACGAGTCGAATCGCGCGATTCTAATCGCTTATTTGACGCCTTAAGTAGTGCGGTTGATTGGGGGGATTTTCTTCTCGACCTTGCTGCATGGGAAAACCCGCCGACAACCCTTCAGGTAATGCGTTTCCCCCTAGAAACCGCCAGCATTGAACCGATGCAGGTATTCGCTGCGGCACCGCTTTACCTAATGGCACGTATCATCCCCGGCATCGGCTTGATTCATACTGTCTGGCTATTCAATATCATCGTGACCGCCACCGCCGGGGTGGTCTTTGCCGTGCTTGCCCAAGCACGGGGCTATCGTGCTAGCACCGCCCTCGTTGGTGCGCTTGCCTTCGGCATCACGACGGCAGTGTTCCCCTACAGCAAAACTTTCTTTCGGGAACCACTCACACTCCTAATGCTCTTGCTGGCAGCATACTTTGCGGATCGCTTTTCGGCATCTGGTTATCGCCGGGTTCCGCTCTTGGTCGCCTTACTACTGGCGTTAGCGGCAATGATCCTCAGCAAAGCCTCGGCGTTACTGGCATTGCCGGCGCTGTTTGTGATCGCCTTACCCAGTGTCCGCTTACGCATCAGTCGCGGACGCCTAATGCTGATCAGCGCCCTCATTGTGGGCAGTGTTTTGGCATTCGTGCTTTTACTCGTCATCTTCGGAAACGCCCTCGGCATCACCTCCCGTTATGATGTGATCGCGCGCTTGTTCAACGACCGTACCCAGTCCACACTCATTACTGCCTTGCACACCTATTTGTTCAGCATCGGTGGGAGCTATTGGGGAACTTCCCCAATTTTACTGCTGGCATTACCCGGCGCTTGGTACCTTATTCGGCGGGGTCAGTCTCGTTATCCCATTGCTGCGCTTGTGCTAATCCTCAGTTTTGCTGTCGGCTATGCTATCTTAAACAATACTTTCTGGTTCGGCGGGTTATCATGGCCCCCACGCTTTTTACTCCCCATCATCCCATTGGTCTGGATCGTGGCGTTGCCGGTTCTCGAACAAGTGCTACAACGCCCGTTTAGCCTATGGGGTGGGCTGTTCGCCCTTTTGCTCTTGTATGGCATCTGGATCAATCTCAGCGGCATCACTCTCGATTGGGGGGCATACAGCCAGGCGCTCCCATCAGAGTCAGGGGGTCTCGGTGAATGGGGTGGCGGTCTCAATCAGGTTGCCTACTTGCGATGGGTGATCACACCGTCCTTATGGGGGACACAACCACTGGATATTGCATGGGCGATTCTAAATATGCCCATCTTTTACGCCGCCTACGGGGGGGTAGCCTTTACCGCCTTGATCGTCACCGTCCGCCCGTCACGGCTTAGGGCGCTTGGTGTAGCAGGACTCTTTATATTCATCACAGGTGCTGCCCTCGTGATGCTCAAACAGACCGATTTTCGCACGCAAACCCAAGATGAATCACTTCATGCCATGCTGCCTATCCTTGAGGCGGAAACCAACCGCGAAGATGTGGTGTTGTTAAGTAGCCCCCGTTATGTGTCATTTTTCTTCAACGAAGCCAAATTCACGGATGCCGGGCGTATCATTTCGCTTGAACTCCAAGATGGTGAGCGTTCCAGTGAAGCCTACACACCTTTAATCACTAGTGATTACCCACCTGCCCTGCTCACCAAAGAAACCATCCGCCTGATCCACAACTTAGCGCTTACCCGTGATCGAATTTTTCTTCTCGTCGATGGGGGTCCCGATTTGGCATGGAGTGTGCGCCCTGTCGAGCGCTATCTCGCCAGCTATTTTTACCCCCTACGGATGATCCAAACCAGTCCTATCACCCGCCTGATTGAGTTCAGCACCATCCCAGCACCTGATCCGTTTGGCTTCCGAGGGGCAGCGTATCCCCTCGATCTTCAGTTCGGCGAGGGGCTACATTTATCAGGTATAACTATCCCAGCGGGCACGACAGTCGCGCGCGGGGATGTTCTCGCAGTGTCATTTTTGTGGACGACGGAAGCCATTATCCGTGAAAACTACACTATAGCGTTGTACCTGCGGGCACCCGATAGCAGCCCCATCGTCCAAAGCGACTCGCAACCCGGTTTCGGGTTTTTGCCAACCACTCTTTGGCAACCGAATACCCCAATATGGGATCATCGAGCGCTACGGTTATCAACCGACCTTGTGCCCGGCACCTACCAGCTTTGGATCAAAGTCTATGATTTTGCTGGCGATGGCTCACCGCGCGATCTGCCCGTCACCGCTGGCAACAGCTTAGAGAGCGTCATCGGCATCCTGCCCGTATCGATCACGGTCGAATAATATATCTTCACAGGTGACTACTCAGATATAGAAACAGAATAAAATAAACAGAGAGGCATGAAGACGTGAAGAAAAACAGGAAAATGCCCCTCGAAACGTGGATGTAGGGGCAGATTAGGCGCTTGTCAATCGTTCGTTAACATGAAAGTCCGCGCGCCGAATATCCGCCTATTTGCCGCCAACGGTCATTTCCCCCTTTATTACCGACCGTTTTTCAGCCTGAGCAGTTACCCTACAAACCTATTGAT
>JBBRTY010000248.1:0-6622 GCA_038248285.1 Aggregatilineales bacterium | reverse complement strand
CTCGACACCATCGTCCGCCACCGCCGCCGCATGTTTGAAGATATGGGCTTAAACGATCCCGCCGCCCTTGATTCAGCGGATGTGCATTTTCGCGTGTGATTGACCGAACGGTTCGCGCACGAGGAATATGTCGGTTGGTTCGCGCAGGTCGGCGATCAAGTCGTGGCGGGGAGCGGCATCTAGCTCATGCAGTGGGTACCCAGCCCACGTAGTCCGCAGGGCAAGCGCGCCTACATTCTCAATATCTACACCGAACCGGACTACCGTCGGCAAGGGATCGCCCGCCACCTCATGGGCACGATCCTTGCGTGGTGCCAAGTACAGGGCTACATCGGCGCGATTTTACACGCCAGCGCCGAAGGACGCCCCCTTTACGAGTCGCTGGGCTTCGCGCTCACCAACGAGATGGGTATCCTGTTCGATACCCCTAAGCCATGATCCCGCCGCTGATGGTGCGCCGTCTCGTTCGGCAATTTCCCAACGATTTAGGGCGCTGGTGGTTGGTCTTGGCGCTCGTCTACCTAGCGCTCATCCTTCATTTGGGTGCGTATCTCCTCGTCGCTCAACAATGCACGAGTACGACCTGTCGGGCGCTGGCGGGGACGCAAGTCGGGCTTGCTGTGAGCGTGATCGGTATCGCCATCTTCGTGGATACTCCGCGCTTCCAATCTTTGCGATGGGGCATCGCCAAACGCCTGCCACCCGCGTTGGCGCTGACCGGAATGCTCGGTTTACTCTTCGTCTTTGGGGTGCAATGCCGTCCCGAATGGGTGTATTGCCATATGGCACTGGCGCTGAGCGGGTTCATGATCTTGCTGTATCGAACCTTGTATGACGACCGCTCCCCTCGCTTCAGCAAGGGCATCATCGGCTGGGGGCTGTTGGCGGTGGCGCTGGCGATAGCCCTCCTGCGGGTACGCGCGCTGGCATATGCGCCCGATATCCACATCCTTGATGAACCTTGGACGATGGGATGGGCGGTCAGTTACCTGCGCATCGGTCAGCCGAGTGACTGGCTCATGGGCGGTGTCTCTGGTATTCCCTACTACGCCTTGCCGCGCTATTATGCCCTCGTTGCGATGTGGTTTCAAACGGTCGGCGTCGGCTTGTGGGAAGGACGCTTGTTCTCGCTGCTGTTGACCGCCGCCAGTATCGCCTTGACCACCCGAGCAGCGCGCCATTTATTTAACCGCCAGACCGCCGTGATCACCCTGATCGCGCTTCTGTCCAGTTCAGTCGTGACGGTGGGGCTGCGCTTGCGTCATGATGTTGGGGTGACGCTAGCGTTGTCGTTGGCATTATGGTGTTACAGTCTGGCTCGACAACGCAGCACGCCATGGCTCCATGTGCTGGCGGGTGCGTGTGTGGGCTTGGGCGTGGGAGCGCATTATCATGCCATCGGCTTAAGCGCTGCCCTCGCGGTGGGGTTGTATCTCCCCGATTATCTGGCACGCTTGCGCGCACGGCGCTGGTTGCCCGCCGTGGAAGCGTGGGCGTTCGTTGGCGGTGCCGCCGGGGCGGGCGCGCTCCTTTTGGCGGCGCAAGTGCTGCCCGACATCCCCCAGTTTCTCACCTATCTTTCGCCCCGCTCGCCCCGCGATGTCCCCGAATTTATCGAATCACTGACGTATCATATCGCTCAAATTCCTAGTCATTCCCAGCTCGAATTTGTCGGGTTGATCGGTGCACTGGCAGTGACCTTGATCCGTCGCAATCGAGTTGCCCTCTCGTTAGCGCTCAGTCTGATCCTAAGTTATCTCGCCATCAGCCTGATGGCAAGCGTGCGCAATGGACCCTTTGATTATTATTCCGTTCCCTTGACGCCGTTATTCGGTTTGTTGGTGGGTTATGCCTTGGGCAGCGGGCATTCTGTCTTGCCCATGGCGCGCGTCGTCCTCGTGGCGGTCTGTTTTCTGATCCCCCAATTAGGGTATTCGCTGCGCGCAACGCTAGAGGTGTTGCGGATCAACGCCCCCTTGCGTCCCACGCCGCCACCTGCCGCCCAATGGGTATTGGATCATGTGCCGCTGGATCAGACCGTCGCGGCGGAGCATTATTACTTTCTATGGCTGTATTCCTACCGATTTTTGTCCCCACTGACGCCCTTTTATCTACCGCCTGCTCAACGTCCTGCCATCGGTGATATGGACGCGGTGCGCGCCCGCTGGATCGCCTTTGCCCCTGATGTGATCATCTTCGATAATCAATTGGCTACCTCAGGAATGCTCGAAATCTTACGTACTGAACCATATCTAGCAGCACAAGGCTTTCACCTTGTCTTTACTGAAATGAGCGACAATGACAATAGCATCACCGTCTATCAATACCCCTAACGACAACCGCTCCCGCTGGTTGATTCAAGAATTTTTGAGTGTTCTCTTGGTGGTCGTGCTGGTCATCGCGGCAGTGACCGCCGTGACTCTGCACGCGGTGCTAACGCATATTGACCAAGTATTACACTTGAGTTTTGCGGTCGAGATGTTCAATGAAGGCAACTTACCCACGCCCCATTTTTTACATCAAGCGCTCCTAATTATGGTCTATATCCTCACAGGGCAAACCAGTTGGGGATTTAGCACAGTGCTCGCCAATCTGCTGCCGCAACTCTTTTTGGGCACCCTGTTATATGCCATGCTGCGCACCAGTGTTCATCAAGCAGTATGGGCACAGCGCCACCTTTGGGGAGCGCGCTTCTTGTCTATAGGCTTGGCGGTGTCACTCGTCATCATGACGCCTGCCACCGTGTTGTTTGGGATCGTCTCGCCTTTTCTGCAAGACGCGAACGGGTTCAATTCGATGCTTTTGGGATTTGTGACGCCGACCACTTTTCACAACCCGACCATGACCATCCTCCGCCCGTTTACGCTGATCTTGTTTCTGCTGATCACGAAATTCGTCCTTCAGCCGGGTTTGCGCGATGCGTCACGAGGACGTGTTCTGCTCGTCATCACCCTTACAGCGCTGGCGACGATTTTGTGTGGTTTGGCAAAACCCAATTACCTGCTTGCCGTCTTGCCCGCCGTCGTCCTCTGGTTGGCGTGGTCATGGTTTCGCAAGCTTTTTGGTGGTTGGACGAATGCAATTTTTGGGGTGCTTGTGCCGGGCGGCTTGTTCCTCGTCTGGCAATTTCTGTTCACGTATGTCGCCTCCACCGCGGTATTGGGAAGTTCCAGCATCGCGTTCGCCCCATTCGAGGTAATTTTTGGACTAGTCGGGGGATCGACAGGCTTGGTGATAGCGCGTCTCATCGCTTCCGTAAGCCTACCGGTACTCATTTATGCCCTCTATTGGCGACGCGCCCGCCAAGATCACGCTCTCAATTTCGCATGGCTCACCTTTGTCATCGGCATGTCATATATGCTTTTATTAGCGGAAACGGGAGGTCGAAAATTTCATGGCAACTTCTTTTGGAGCGGCTATATCACATTCTTCATTGTCAATATCGTCTCGGTTCGTTTCGCCCTCGTGCAATGGCTCGGCGATGTTGCCGTCAATAAGCGTGCTTTGACAGGACGAACGATCCTCATCCTCAGCTTGTTCCTGTTAATTCTAGTGAACAGCATCATTTACATGGTTCAGTTTTACCAATGGGGCTAAGGCAAAATATCCGGGGCGCGTTCCCGCGCGGCAATCGTCAGTTTCAGCCGATTTTCGGTGGGCACCAACGGGCAGCTAAACCCATCCGCGAAAGCACAATAGGGATTATAGGCAAGGTTGAAGTCGATCACGAAGCGCGCTATCTCGTCCGCTTCTGGCTCCAGATAGCGCCCGCCGCCATAAATATCCGCGCTGGTCTCGATAAATGGCAAGAAGTAGCCATGCGGCGGCGTAACTGGTACGCCGATTTCATATTACACGCACGTTCTAAAAATGTCGAAAATCCTCCTAGAAAACGGGCAAATGTAGGGACGCGCAACGGGATTCTGTTGAAAAACACGGGCAACCACATTGGGTCTTGGGCGTCAAGTTAAGCCTTAATGAAAGCATCGCCACCCCGTCTGACCAAAGGTCAGACGGGGTGGGGATTGAGGCAAAACAAGACAATAAACCCTTAACTTGACGCCCAAGACCACGTTGGGTTGCCCGCCGACTCAAACCCTTTTTCAACAGATTCCAACGGCGCGTCCTTAACAATTGGAAAAAGGGTGGATAGGGCTAGTCCAGCCTGTCCTGCTGACCTAAACCCTACTCCCGTCTCTCTGCCCCCTAGCCCAACAATGCCCGATGCTGTTTGCCGCACCGTTCCAGCGCCCGTTGTGCCTCGCGCACATTGATCTTGGGGGCGACTTGCTCATAAAAACGGGCAGCGGCATCCTCATTGATGGCTTGGGTGGTAGGTGATATATCCCCCAAGTTGAGGGCGTAATCGCCTTCATCCAAGCCTTCAATCGGCTCTAGCTTAATCTCGGTGACATTTTCGCGGCGCACCCGTTCCAGCGTCACACGCCGTTTATCGGCGTCTGCCGCGCGGGTGGCATCCCCCACCGTGACATAATATGCCCGCAAGGATTCTTCTTGGGCAATGGCAAAAGTCAAGATCGCCCCAAAGGTGTTCAGCGAGTCGGACATTATTCCCCTTTCTGGCGGTCATAATGGCGGAGGATCATCCCCGTGTAGGGGCGCATCCCCAAGCGTTGATAAAATGGCTGTACATCCGCATCGCAGATCAGATCGATCATGTAAAAGTCGCGCAAGGTCGCTATCATGCGCCGCACCAGTTCCCCACCGATGCCTTGCTTACGATAGGCGGGCAAAACTTCGAGATGGGGGATATATGCTGCCAGCACGCCGTCGGTGATGGCGGTGATGTACCCGACGACGGGAGTCCCCTCAGCGCGGGCGATCCAAACATGCGTACTGCCCTTCAATACCCGATGATGAACTTCGGGGCTAGGCGGATTGCCCCACCCCTCAAAGAATCCCCTCGTCAGGTGATCCGCTGTGATGCCGTCTAGCGCGTCTGTGTATCTAATCATCAACTTTAGAACCAGCGCTCGATCAGGATCTTTTTGTCAGTGAAGAACTCAATCGAGTCCAAGCCTTGCCCGTGCAAATCGCCGAAGAACGACTCTTTTTGCCCGCCGAAGGGGAACGATGCCGTCGCCGCCGCCACGCCCACGTTGATGCCGATGTTGCCCGCCCGCACGCGATACTTGAAATCGCGGGCGAATTTACCGCTGGAGGTGAACAAGCTGGCAGCATTGCCATACTTGCTGCTATTGATGACCTTGACCGCCGCATCGAAATCGGGGACGTGCATGATCGCCAACACGGGTCCGAAGACTTCTTCTTTGGCGATGTTCATTTCTTCGCGCACGCCATCAAGGATGGTAGGTCCGACGAAGCTGCCTTCTTCAAAACCGTTCACAACCGTGCTGCGTCCATCAAGGATGGGTGAGGCACCATCGGCGACGCCTTGCGCGATCATGGCTTCGATGCGGGTACGGGCTTGGGCGCTGATCACCGTACCCATTTGCGAGGTTTCTTCCATGCCATAGCCCACACGCAAGCTTTGCGCCTTCTTGAGCAAGGCGTCGCGCAACGGTTCATAGGCATCGCCGACGGCGACCACGACCGATCCGGCGAGGCACCTTTGCCCAGCACACCCGAACGCTGACCCCATGATATTGGTGACGGAGGCGGCAATATCGGCGTCAGGCATGACGGCGATGTAATTCTTCGCGCCGCCTTGTGCTTGTACGCGCTTGCCGTGCTTGGCGCACACTTCATACACCAGTTTGGCGATGGGGGTCGAGCCGACGAACGACACCCCCGCGATCCCCGGATGTTCCATCACCGCCATTGATGCTTCTTTGCCGCCTTGCACCAAATTGACCACGCCTTCGGGCAAGTCTAATTCGTCCAAGATTTCGTAGATGAGCTGCATACTGAGCGGGGTTTGGGGCGACGGCTTGAGGATGTAGGTGTTGCCGGTGGTGATCGCCGTTGGCAAGAACCACATCGGCACCATCATCGGGAAGTTAAAGGGGGTGATCGCCGCGAACACGCCGATGGGCTGGCGTTCGGCGGTTTCGTCAATGCCGCTGCTGATGTCTTCGACCTTGTAGCCGCGCATGATCGACGGCACCGAGGTGGCAAAATCAACGCTTTCGATGCCGCGCCGCACTTCACCGCGCGCTTCGTCGCGGGTCTTGCCGTTTTCCTTGACGATCATCTCGGCAAGGTCTTCAAAGCGCGACTCTAGCAGTTCTTTGAAGCGGAACATGTATTGGGCGCGGCTGAGCAAGGGCGTGCTGCGCCATTCTTCAAAGGCGGTCTCGGCGGCTTGCACCGCCTGATCGACATCGGCGCGGGTGCCATCGGGACATTCCGCTAAAATTTCACAGGTGGCAGGGTTGACGACGGGCGTGAACTGCGTCGCGCTAGAAGCGACCCATGCGCCATTGATATAGTTTTTTAGTTGTTCCACCATCACAAACGCTCCAAATCAAAAAATAACCGAACTACACACAACAATTCGGCAATGGTACCTGTGCTAGGGGCGGTTTGGCAAATCGGGGCGTTCCCCCGCCAGGGCTGTTGCAAAGTCGAAAGAGGACAAATTCAATGAATAGCAGATTTGATAATCCCCACCCCGTCTGACCTTCGGTCAGCGCCCCCT
>JBBRTY010000247.1:0-6623 GCA_038248285.1 Aggregatilineales bacterium | reverse complement strand
GTATGACAGGTTTCATGGTATTTATTCACCTCCCCATGCAGACCGCCATGAAATGGTACTCGATATTCACAAAGGGTCACAAAAACACACAATGGGTTTATCCTCGGTAGGGGCATGATATATCATGCCCCTACATACCCATCCTGACCCGTTATCATCCGTATGGCAGGTTTCATGCGTCCGCCCTTCAGATTTGATCCAAGGATGTGACTGCTGATATGTCCGCATAAATGTCCCTCAACTTGTCCACGAAATAATTAGACCATACCCGCGCAAATTTGCCCACCACTATCCTTTTTTATGCCGTTCTAACGCCATTCATATTCCTAATGATCTACACTTAAAAATATGAAGTCCGGCAAGTGTGGGTGAGGTGGCATATGGTCGATATGAATCGGTTTACCAATAAAGCACAAGATGCCCTGTTGAAGGCGCAAGCCGTCGCCGACGAATATGGGCATACGGCAGTCGAGCCGCTGCACGTCGCGGTGGCGCTCATCGGACAAAAAGAAGGCGTCGCCCCCGAAGTGATCGCCAAGATCGGCGCGCGTCCGGCGGCATTGCTGGCAGAGCTGGAAAAGTCGCTCAGCGAACGGGCGCGCACTAGTGGCAGCAATGCCCGTGCGGGCTTGAACAAGGCGGCGGTCGATGTTTTGAATGTCGCCGAGACCGAAGCCCAACGTATGACCGACGAGTACATCAGCACCGAACATATCCTGATCGCGCTGAGCAGCGAACGGTCGCTCAAGGCGGTTTTTGACAAGGCGGGCGTCACGCGCGACGCCATTTTGCAAGCGCTCACCGCCATTCGCGGCGGGCAGCGTATCACCAGCCAAGACCCCGAAGGCACCTATAAGAGCCTCGAAAAATACGGGCGTGACTTGACCGCTTTGGCGCGGCAGGGCAAGCTTGACCCCGTGATCGGGCGTGAAGAAGAGATCCGCCGCGTGATTCAGGTGATCAGCCGCCGCACCAAGAACAACCCCGTGCTGATCGGCGAGGCGGGCGTGGGCAAGACCGCCATCGCCGAAGGTTTGGCGCAACGCATCGTCAATGGCGATGTGCCCGAAGGCTTGCGCGACAAACGGATCATCACGCTGGACATGGGCAGCTTGTTGGCGGGTGCCAAGTTTCGCGGGGAATTTGAAGAACGCCTGAAAGCCGTCTTAAAAGAGGTCAGCGACAGCGAAGGACGGGTGATCCTGTTCCTTGATGAGTTGCACACCATCGTGGGGGCGGGTGCCGCCGAGGGCGCGGTCGATGCCAGCAATATGCTCAAGCCGATGTTGGCGCGCGGCGAACTGCACACCATCGGCGCGACCACGCTGGATGAGTATCGCAAATACATCGAAAAAGACGCGGCGCTGGAACGGCGTTTCCAACCCGTGTTTGTGGATGAGCCGAGTGTCGAGGACACGATCAGCATTTTGCGCGGGCTGAAAGAACGGTATGAGGTGCATCACGGGGTGCGCATCCAAGACGGCGCGGTGATCGCCGCCGCCACGCTCAGCGACCGTTATCTGCCGGATCGCCAATTGCCGGATAAGGCGATTGACCTGATCGACGAGGCGGCGGCACGCCTGAAGATGGAGATCGATAGCAAGCCGAGCGCCCTCGACGCCATCGAACGACGGGTGATGCAAGCTGAGATCGAACGGGAAGCGCTCAAGAAAGAACGAGATGCCGCCTCGCGCGACCGTCTCGACAACCTCGACAGTCAAATCGCCAACGACCGCGAGACGCTAAACGCGCTCACCGCCCGTTGGCAGACCGAGAAGGATGTCATTCAGGGGATTCGCGCTGTCAAGACGCGCATCGATGAAGCCAAGATTCAATTGGAACAGGCAGAGCGCCGCGCCGGTCTGGAAGATGCCGCCCGCTTGCGCTATGGCACCCTGCCCGACTTGGAGCGCGAACTTGCCGAGCGTGAAAGTGACATGGACGCGATGCGCGCCGATGGCAATATCATGCTGCGCGAAGAAGTGGACGCCGAAGGCATTGCCGAGGTCGTCAGCAAGTGGACGGGGGTGCCGGTCGTGCGTTTGGTCGAAGGCGAAGTCGCGAAGTTGTTGCGCATGGAAGACCGTCTCCACGAGCGTGTGATCGGTCAAGATGAGGCGGTGCGGGCGGTGGCGTCGGCGGTACGGCGCAGTCGTGCCGGCTTGAGCGATCCCAATCGTCCGGTGGGGGTGTTCCTGTTCTTGGGTCCGACGGGGGTCGGCAAGACGGAACTGGCGCGCTCGTTGGCAGAATTTCTGTTTGATGACGAGGCGGCGATGGTGCGCATCGATATGAGCGAATTTGGCGAGCGCCACACGGTCGCTCGTTTGATCGGCGCGCCCCCCGGCTATGTCGGCTATGACGAAGGCGGGCAATTGACCGAAGCCGTGCGGCGGCGTTCTTACGCGGTCGTGCTGTTGGATGAGGTCGAAAAGGCGCACCCCGATGTCTTCAACATCTTCTTGCAGGTGTTTGACGAGGGGCGGCTCACTGATGGGCAAGGGCGAACGGTCGATTTCACCAATACCATCATCATCATGACCAGCAATGTCGGCAGCCAGCTGATCAAGGCGATGAGTGGCACCGAGTCGCAGATGCTGCGCGATGCGGTCATGTCGGAACTGGATACCCATTTCCGTCCCGAATTTTTGAATCGTCTGGACGACGTGATCATGTTCCGCGCCCTGACGCAAGACGATATCACCCATATCGTCCATATTCAAATGCTGCGCTTGGCGAAACTGCTGGCGACGCGCCGTTTGACGTTGGAACTGACGGCAGGGGCAGAGGCGTTCTTGGCGGCGCGGGGCTATGACCCCGTGTATGGGGCGCGCCCGCTCAAGCGGACGATCCAGCGCGAATTGCAAGACCCGCTAGCGACGGCGATCCTCGAAGGGCATATCCGCGAAGGCGATCACATCATGGCGGATCTCGACCCGAACGGCGAGCATCTGACGTTTGTGGCGGCGGTCGCGGCGGAAGTGGTGTAACACTCCGCCTGAAAACTAGCCTCACCCCGGGCGCATTTCACTTTGGTGCAAAATGTACTCATCATGACACAGGGGAAGATAGGGGGTTCAAATGGGCGGACATACGGCGCGGGAACGTATCGGGTGGGCAAGGTCTCGACAAGCGCCTAGTCCGCACCCTACGACACCCCCCGTTGCGGGTACCCGATCCAACGCGGGTATCAGGGTTGGTTTGTTCGTCGCCGACCTGAAGGGTTATCGTAGGGTGCGGACTAGGCGCACGCGGATCGTTTCCTGACTTTACCCGTCTGTGCGCCGTATGTCCGCCCGTTTGAACCTCTGAGTCACAAGCTTAGATTCAGCGTTCTGTTATGAAATCATAGCGATGCACCAAAGTGAAATATACCCTCGTTTCGTAACTGCTCAGGCTGAAAAACGGTCTATAACAAAGGGAAAAATAACCGTTGGCGGCAAATGGGCGGATATTTGGCGCGCGGACTTTCATGTTAACGAACGATTGACAAGCGCCTAATCCGCCCCTACATCCACGTTTCGTGGGGCATTTTGCTGTTTTTCTTCACGTCTTCTTGCGTCTCTGTTTATTTTATTCTGTTTCTATACCTGAGGAGTCCCATATGTCCGACAACGAACTCTATGCCGACCGCAATGATGCCATTGCCGCCGAGGTGTGCGGCAAACAATTGGTCGTGACCACTCGCGACGGGCGGGTCATTCATACGCCGCTCGCATGGTTTCCATGGTTAGAACAGGCGACGCCCGAACAACAAGCCGATCAGCGCGTGTTCGGCACTTCGATCCATTGGAACCAGATCGATGATGGTGTGAGCATGGAAGTCATCCTCTTGGGGCGTTACGGGACATAAACCCGCCGCCCTTAAGCGGATCGCTCCTGATGCACCGTACCGCCTGAAAAATAGCCTCACCCCAAAATACCCCCGACACCTTCCGGTTCTATGTTATGATCAACCCCTTGCGATTTTTCATAATCTTAGGGATCAAATGCCACACTCTCTCGATAGTATGATCAAAACACGCCTTCAGTCCTTCCCAACCTTGCTCAAAGTCTTGGGTCCCAATTGGCTTAGCACTCAGCTTTCCAAAAAACCGCACGAGTGGAGCCTGATCACCGACTGGCTGGCGACGCTCAAAGCCGATGCCGCCTATGCCACCGCTGACGCATGGCTGGTCAGTGTCGAAGGCTCGTTGGTGTTGCTCAAACAGCATGTCACCAAACCGACATGGCTCCAGCTTTCCAAAAAGATCAGCGAACACGCCAACCGCGAAAAAACCAAAGGCACCTTGTCCGAGGTCGCGTTGGCGCTCTTCCTCGTCGAAAACAGTTTGATCTTCGAGATGGAAAAGAAGCTCGTCACCGAATCCCACAAAGATGTGGATTTCTCGATTGATGACCCCACCCGTTGCCTCCTCAATATTGAAGTGACATGGCTAGGCGAAGCGGGCAGCCACAAACGCGCAGCAGAAGCCGCGGACGGGGCAGCTTTTCAGGTAGATGTGAAGAAAGTCGAAAGCCGCATTCAAAAACGATTGCTGGCGAAAGCTGAAAAGTTCACCACCGATGATATCACCCTCGTCGCCCTCAATTTGACGGATGACCCCGGCAACAGCGCGACGGTGGCGTCTGCTTTCACGCAAGCGCTTAAGGGCGGGGACAGCGCCGCCTTCGCCCCTATCGATGGCGTGATCTGGTTTGAGTTGGAGTCGGCAGCCCACTTGCTTTTGAAACAACGCCACATCGTACTGCGTGCCGACTCCGCGAAGGCGCAGACGATTCAGCACAGCAAATTTCATCAGGCGTGGATTAGCCTATAATAGGGATATGTTTGGAACGTGAGTGAAAGGTTGCCATCATGACCGTGCGCGAACAAGCGCTCACAACCACAGAATTTGAGGCGTTTCTTATACAGGCAGAAGCGCAAAACCAGCGTTTTGAGCTGATCAATGGGGAGATCATCGCCAAGCCCATGCCTACTCGTGAACACGGCATTATCGCTAACCATATCGGGGGCGAGTTCTATATCTATTTCCGTGTCAATCCCATCGGTCACGCCGCTGTCGAAGCACGTCACCGCCCAACGGGGGATACCCACAATGACCGCCTCCCCGATGTTTCGGTGGTGATCGGGGATCGCCCGATTGAGACGCGCGGCGTGGCGGATTATTTGCCTGATATTTGTATCGAGATTCAATCGCCCGATGACACCCTCAAGCAGATGCGGGCGACGGCGCGTTTTTATATCGAACATGGGGCAAAATTCGCGCTGGTCGTCCTGCCCACCAAACGCAGTATTGAAGTGTATGCCGCCGAAGATGACGATCAATTGTTGACGGGGGATGATCTGGTGACTTTCGGCGATCTGCTGCCGGGGTTTGCGGTGGCGGTCGGGCGATTGTTCCCCGTATAAGCGTTTGGTGTGCCCCCAAGGGCATCTCCTTAGTGAGCAGAAAGAAGAACATGACCGCTGGACAGAATCGCAAAGACATCCGCCCCGGCATTGCCGTGTCGATTGTGCTCAAGCAAGATCAACGCACAGGCAAGCTCACGCGCGGAGTGGTCAAAGACATCTTGACCAATTCGCCGACTCATCCGCATGGCATCAAGGTGCGCTTGGTGGATGGGCAAGTCGGGCGTGTTCAAAAAATTGAAACGGAGTAGCGCGCGACCCGCTGGATTGGGCGAGTCAGAAAAAAACAGGGCATGGAATCAGACGCTTTTCGCAACTGGACGGAGCGCCTGCACGCCAAGTTGGGTGCCGATGCGCGGGTGATCGGCTTGGTGATGTTGGGGTCTAGCGCCGAAGCGCAGCGCACCCCCGACGCATGGTCAGATCACGAATTTTTATGTGATCACGCACCCCGGCACCCAAGAGGCGTTGCGCACGCATCTTGATTGGCTGCCCGAACCCGATCAGATTGTGCTGCGCCCGCGTGAAACCAAACACGGGCTGAAGGTCTTGTACGACGATGGGCATGTGATCGAATTTGCCGTGTTTGATCTCCAAGAATTGACAGGGTTAGGGCTTTAGCCCGCCGCAAGCCTCCCCGCTTCAGCGGGTGAGGTTAGGCGCTGTGCCCGCTTGAAGCCCCTGCCGCGCCCTCAACGTTTGATCGGGAGCGCGAGATCGAGATCATGCTGATGCTGTTGGTGATTGGCAGCGGGCGGGTCGCGCGTGGGGAGATCATCAGTGGGGGGCGCTTCATCAAAGATTTTGCGTTGTCGGGCTTGCTCCGTTTGCTGGCGCATGATCACCCGCCCGCAGTGGGGAGCATCCCCGACAATCTCGATCCCTTTCGGCGGGTCGATGTGTGCTATCCGGCGCTTGCGCCCCGACTCCATGCCGCCTTACTGCTAGAACCGCTCGCTGCCGCCACTGCCTTGCTCGATATCGCAGAGACCACACTCCAGCCCATGCCCGCTGCCGTCAGCGTGATTCGGAGCGAGATTCAGCGGGCACAAGGCTAACCCCATGACTCAGGGTGCATTTCACTTTGGTGCATCGCTATGATTTCATAACAGTAAACGGGCGGATATTCGGCGCGGCGACTCTTGGGGTTGGGGATTTTTCCACGAGCGCCTAATCCGCCCCTACATTTACGTTGATGAGACGATAGGGG
>JBBRTY010000246.1:0-6623 GCA_038248285.1 Aggregatilineales bacterium | reverse complement strand
GACAAGCGCCTAATCCACCCCTACATCCACGTTTCGAGGGGTATTTTTCTGTTTTTCTTCACGTTTTCATGCCTCCCTATTTATTTTAGTAACTGCTCAGCCCTCTCCATAAGCGAAGCGGCGGGGAAAGGGGTACCTGTGTAAGTCCCATAAATTCATATCCACATTTTGTTCAAACGTGGCGGCGGCAATTTTATAGCGTTTGCCCCGTCGTGCTTTACGCCATGCCGCGTGTAAAGCGGGGAATGAAGCGATTTGTGGATACAAATTCTTGTATGATTTCATAACACCTTTGCGAAAAATTTTCGATCCGCTTCGCGGAAATAGGATAAAAGCAAAAACAAGGGCAAAAGCATCAGAAAAACAGAAGAACAGAAATCAGGATATCAGAACAAATTAAGAGAGGGCACAGCGCACACCGATACTGCTATTGTTGTTATCGGGAGAGTACCTGACACGATACGCCGCACGCAGATCCGTAGGATTGTCGTTGCCCCACGAACCGCCCCGCAGCACGCGAACATCCGTTCTATTAATATGATCTTCTCGACCATCCTGACTAACATAAGGATATGACTGATAAAGGCTGCTTACCCATTCCCAAACATTGCCGCTCATGTCGAGCGCCCCCACCCAAGATGCGCCGGTGGCAATCGTACCCACATCGGCGGTGCCCTGTGAACTCGATATGGCTTTTGTAGCGTCCCATATATCACCCCAAGGATACGCCAAATTATCTGGTCCGCGTGCGGCAGACTCCCACTCGGCTTCGGTGGGCAAGCGCCCACCCCGCAGAGCGCAAAAATCACGCGCCTCGAACCATGTGATTCGTTCCACCGGGCGCGCATCCCCATCGAAGCCATTGGCGGTGGCTTTCACGCCGCCCAAACGTTCAAAATCCGCTTGCGTCACTTCCGTTTGGTCGATCCAGAAGGGTTCAGGGAAACACTGTTCATGCACTGGGCGTTCATCAGTGTTACCGTCGTCACTGCCCATCATGAAACAGCCGGCAGGCACCAACACCATCGTCACGCCGTCAAAATCCTGCGGCACAGGTTCCCATGCGGCATTGCTGGCGACGAGGGTGCTAGCGACTTCGAGTAGCGTCAGAGTGGGCGTGCGGGTCAAGGTCGGCGTAGCCGTCACCGTTGGGGTATCCGTCCACGAGTCAGCGGTGGCGGTCCGGTACTGTTGCGCAAGCCGCTGTATTTCCGTCGCGGTCAAACGGGCGGCAGCCGTAGCACGGTCGTCGGTGGTCGGTGTCAACGTCGGCGTCGGGGTATCCGTCCACGAGTCGGCGGTGGCGGTCAAGCTATCGGCGGTGGCGCGCTCTTGCACTGCCAGTGTCAGTGTTTGCTCATTTTGAATACTCAGCATCAACGCTCGCAAGGTTTCTTCGCGCTCAGTGGCATTTGGGGTCAGTGTCGGGGTTTCACTTGGCGTCGGCGGAAGGAACGTATCCGTTGGCGCGGTCGTGTCGGTGATGGTGAGCGTTTCGGTTGGTGCCAAGCCCACCTCGATAGTCGCCGCGGGCGTCGTCATCGTGAGCGTCGCGGTCGCGGCGGGGGGCGTGTTATTTACTGACGCCAAAATGCCGATCACAACCGCCACAATGCCCAAGACGCCCGTGATCGCGGCACCGATGACCATCGCGCGTGCGACGGAGCGATCTCCCTTGGGGGCAGTGGCACCCGTTGGCGCGGCTATCGTCAAGAGGGGTGTTTCGACTTCGGGACGATGGGGGCGGGCGGCAGCTTCATCTTTGGGGAGGGTGGGCAACGCCGTCGCGGGGGTCCACAAAGCGCGTTTTTTGACGGGCAACGCCGCCATCGTGGTGATCGCGCCGACCAGACGCATGATGTTCTCATCGTCGATGCCGCGCTTCATATCGACATATTGAATCGCGCCGAGATCGCCGGATAATTCGGTTTTATCGCGGATTTGGATCGTCACCACCGGTTTTTGGAGCCGTTTGGCTTCGGCGAATTCGGCTTGGCAATAGGGCGACGTGACGGACTCGTTGCTCAGCAGGTAGACAAACACATCACATGCAGCGATTTGCGTCAGGATGGTTTGCCACCACAACGCCCCGCCATGCAAATCATCGTCATACCACACCGCATAAGAAGCTCGCCGTAAGCGCGCCACCAAACGTTCGGTGAACTCGGTATCGACGCGGCTGTAAGACACGAATAGTTTGGTCATGGGCAGAGGCTTTGGGCTAAAGAGACTCAATAGGGGGCATTATAGCCATCCTAGCGGACACTGGCAAATAAACAGAAGGGGTGACTACTTGGGTATAGAAACAGAATAAAATAAATAGGGAGGCATGAAGACGTGAAGAAAAACAGGAAAATACCCCTCGAAACGTGGATGTAGGGATGAATTAGGCGCTTGTCAATCGTTCGTTAACATGAAAGTCCCCACGCCGAATATCCACCCATTTGCCGCCAACGGTCATTTCTCCCTTTATTACCGACCGTTTTTCAACCTGAGCAGTTACGAAAAAGGGTTTGAAGCGGCGGGCGACCCCATTGGGTCTTGGGCGTCAAGTTAAGGGTTTATTCTCTTGTTTTGCCTCAATCCCCACCCCGTCTGACCTTTGGTCAGACGGGGTGGGGATGCTTTCCTTAAGGCTTAACTTGACGCCCAAGACTACATTGGGTCGCCCCTATAACAGCGGGTCTCGTAGGGGCAACCCAATGTGGTTGCCTGTGTTTTGCAACAAAATGCCGTTGCGCGTCCCTACTCCTCGTCCACCACCACCGTTCGCATCGACCCGGTGGTGCGGAGTCGTTGGGCAGTTTGCAGCGCCCGCGCATAGCGGGGATGCAGCCCAAAGATGTAGATCAAAAAGCCCACAAACGCGATCACTCCAGCGGCGATCACCCCCACCAGTGCCGAGACGATCAGGCGCGTCAATGCCTCGTCGGGCGGCGTGATCACGCCGCGAACGGCGGGCGCGGTCACGAGTAGGCGTCCCCCAAATTCGACAATCGGCGGCAACCCGCTATCCCGCACCTGTACCAACACCGTGTTGGGCGTCGTCGGCGTCAGTTGCGCCGCCGCAATGACGACGCTGTATTCGGCGGGTTCTAGGCTTTGAAAGCCGATCAAGCCTTGGGCGGCATAGGGCGCGTTTTCTAAGAGCGCACTGGCGATCACCACGCCATCGCGCAACAAATCGACCGTGACGCCTGATGTCAGTAACGGTTCGCTGACATCACGGGCACCATCGCCATCGCGGTCGATGAACGCGCGCACCCATACTTGCCCGCCCCCCGTGTCTTGGGCATGGACGCTACTACCTAAAGCCAACATCAGGCAGCAGTCGATGATGAGGTTCAAGCGTCGGTATCGTCGCATCAGCATCTGATCACCGCCTACGCAGCAAGAACGCCGCGCCCAACCCGAACACCAGCACGAAACCGGCGGCTCCAAACGCGAGGAAACCGAGGTTATCGCGCAAGCGCACCCCTTCCGGCGCAGGATCGATAACACGAGTGCCGAGGACAGCGGCAGTATCGGCGGTGGGCGCGATGCGGGCGGGGATGCCCGGTGCCGCTCCAAATGCCAGCATGATTTGAGCGCCGCCCGTTGTCCTAACGCGCAAGCTACTCGCGGTCGTCAAGCCATACCCCTCAGGGGCTTGGGCAGAGGCGAGGTAATCCGCTGATGCAAGGTCATCGATACAGGTGGGGTCAAGGTCGCCGGTGATATGACTGGCGGTCGGTGCGCCATCCAAGCTGAGCGCAATCGTGCCACCGGTCACCAGTTCTTCGCCCACATCTTGCAGTAAGTTCTGATTGCCATCCTCAAACATCATCACGCAGATCGAGGCTGATTCGTTGGCGGGGTCAATCGGGAATACGACCCCCTCGGCAGCAGAAACGACGGGCGCTTGGGGCGCAGTGATCACGGCAATGGCGGGGTTGGTTGCCGCCGACACCACTGCGACGACGGTTTCGGTGGGCAGCACCAACGTCTCCTCAGTGGGTGGTGATAGGGTCTCGGTGGGGGTCGCTGCGGCGGGGGCTGCCAGCGTCCCCGTCACAGCGAATGGGGCGAGCGTCGTCACAATGACCGCCGTGATGGTGCCAGCGTTGGTCGGGGCGAGCGTCGTGCTGATCGGGGAAGCGCTGGCGTCGGCAGCGGTAGTAGCGGCGCTGCTGGGTTGTGCCATGCGGATGATGATCTCTTGCCCAATTTGGATGAAGCGTGGGCTGAGGATCGTCGGATTGAGCGCCAAGACTTGATCGCGCGTCAGCCCATAGGCGACGGCGATGCTATCGATGGTATCGCCCGACCGCGCAATATGCACGAGCGCACCGTCCGTCGCTTCAATTTGGGGCTGCACGAACCCGACTTCGAGCGGCGCGGTCGGTTGGGCGGCGGGTGCGCCCCCCGTGCCCACGCTCAAAAAGGCGTCATCCCAAAAGGTGTGATTGATAGCGCGGGGCCAGGTTTGGGTGGCGAACAAGAAGAAGGTGATCGTGCCCCCGCTCGCGGTCGTATTCAACAGGATGGGTGACCACGCTTCATGAGGGGTGATGTTGGCAGACCAAACGATACCCGCCGCGAGCGGATTGGTGCCGCCGTTGAGGTCGATGCCGATGCGCGTCAACGCGCCCGAGTCGCCGTTCGAGGCGCAAGTGGTGCTGTTTTCGGGCGGGGCACAGGTGCGCACATACGCCCATGCGCTGGCGCTGATGCTGGCACCGACGGGGACAGTCACCTGTTGGTAGAGCGCGGTTGTGAAGGTCGCTAATTCTTTGCTGATATCGAGCGCTTGTGCGCCACTGCGCGGGCTGGGGCTGATGCCGCGATAGCCGTTAATGAGCGGCGACAAGTTCATCCATGGGGAGGTGCGGGGCGTATCGCCGATCCACACATTCCACCCGGTTGGCAAGTTAATCTCGGCATTACCGCGTGGGCTGGTCGCGCCTTCCATGCCGCCATCCACCAATAAATTGACATCTTGCGCCATAAGCGTGGACGCGGTGAAACCTAACAATACCATCACGAGCAGGACGATAAACGGTCGCCGCATCGGTTTTTTCCTTATTGTATCGACAAAAACGCGGTTGCTATGATAGAAGCACCTGTGCATGGATTATAGACAGGCACAGAATCAGCGTCAATCAACAACATCCCACCGCTTTCTAAACGGCGATCAAAAAGACCAAAGATTTAACTCTAAGTAACATCATCAGGGCAAGGATCGTTGCGCTTTAGCGCTGTTTCTCCCGATAGGGTTGGTACAGCGTCAGCCAGTCCTGATCCTCTTCACGGATGAGCGCCTCGGCTTTTTCCACCAAATGGCGATTGCCCACAAACAGCGGGGAGCGCTGGTGTAGGCTGTGGGGGCGGATATCGAGGATATCCCCCACCCCGTCCGAAGCATACGCCCCGGCATGACGCGCCAAAAATCCTAAGGCTTGTGCCTCCACCATTAAGCGCAGCTTGCCTTCGGGTTGCACCATCTCGCCCGGGTAATAAAATACCCCTCCGCGCAGCAGCGTGCGGTGAAAATCCGCCACCATCGACCCGGTATAGCGCATCCCCAACGCCACTTGATCGGGGTCATCCATGCCTTGCAGCCAGCGGGTATACCGTTGTATGCCCGGTGTCCAGCCTTTTTGATAGCCTTGATTGGCGCTGTAGTATTTGGGCGTGGTGGGGATGCGCATGTTGGGGTGGCTGAGGATGAATTCGCCGATGCTGGGGTCAAGCGTGAAGCCGTACACTTCGTTGTTGCCGGTGCTGTAGACCAACATCGTGCTGGAGCCATAGACGACATAGCCCGCCGCCGCCAAGTGACTGCCGGGCTGCAAAATATCGTCGAGCGTGCCTTCATCGCCCTGTGAGATTTTACGATGGAGCGCGAAGATCGTGCCTACCGAGACATTGACATCGATATTCGAGGAACCGTCGAGCGGGTCATACAGCAGGACATAGCGCCCCTTGCCGTACTGACGCGGGATTTCGATGATGGCTTCGCGTTCTTCGCTGACCATCGCGCACAAGCGTTGGGTGTGGGTGTTCAGTTGATAGAT
This sequence comes from Aggregatilineales bacterium, assembly GCA_038248285.1. GTDB lineage: Bacteria > Chloroflexota > Anaerolineae > Aggregatilineales > Phototrophicaceae > Flexifilum. The sequence goes on along the minus strand of JBBRTY010000246.1, from coordinate 567 downwards.
CACCGTGTCGGCGTAGATATCCAATTTTTGCTGCTGTTCGCCGTAGACGTTGGTGCCGTCGCTGGCACCGAGAATATCGATAAGCCCAGCTTGCCGCGCCTCGCGCGCGATCATCTTCGCCGCCAATGCCATGTCGTACAACAACGACGTTAGGGTGCCAGTGGCACCGGGGTATTGTTTTTGTTGCTCGAAGATATGGCGTTCAATGGTCAGTAACTCGTGGGGCATGATAGGCGATAACCTTTTTCAAAAAAGTAATTGCCCTGATCATAGCGCATCCTCTTTGGGGACACAAAAACACCCACGACCGACCCATGGCTGTTGCAAAGTCTTGTGTGAAACAATATCAGTGGATCACAAAGCACATCCCCACCCCGTCCGACCGAAGGTCGGCATCCCCTCCCCACTTCGTAGCTGAGGGGACTTCTAAGAACCGTTGTGAGCTTTTTTCTCCCCCTCAGCCATGCAATGGGGAGGGGGCGCTGACCGAAGGTCAGACGGGGTGGGGATTATCAAATCTGCTATTCATTGAATTTGTCCTCTTTCGACTTTGCAACAGCCCTGAGG
>JBBRTY010000245.1:0-6651 GCA_038248285.1 Aggregatilineales bacterium | reverse complement strand
TCTCATCAACGCAAATGGTGGGGTGGATTAGGCGCTTGTCAATCGTTCGTTAACATGAAGGTTCGCGCGCCGAATATCCACCCATTTGCCGCCAACGGTCATTTCTCCCTTTATTACCGACCGTTTTTCAGCCTGAGCAGTCATCTCCTATTTTGATTCGCCAACAGCATCTCAGGGGGAGATGTCTGCCCGTTTGCTACCGACGATCATCTTCCAGCCTGAGCAGTCGCTAACCTACAGAATAAAAAGGGGCGCATTCGTGTGCGCCCCTTTTAGTTTTTTGGTAATGTGCGTTTTTGCTTACGGCGCGCCTATCTGCCCAAAATTCGTGGCGAGCAGCGAGAAGTCGATCACATTGGTGATGCCATCGGCGTTGAAGTCCGTGCGCACATCATAGCCAAGTTCCCCGCTGATCTTGCTAAAAGCCGTCGCCAATAACGAGAAGTCGGTCACGTTGATCAGATTGTTGTTGTCGGCATCACCCGTGCGTAACGTGCCGACCGTGATCGTTTGGTTGCCGCTGCCCATGACGAAATCGAGCGCCGAGGCGATCCCTTGCGCGTGTTTTACGCGGATGCGATAGCTGCCCGCCGCCAAACCAACCACCGCAAATTGAGCATTGTGATCGCTGGTGACGGTGGTGTTATAGACCACCACATTATCGCTGGTGCGGGTGATCGTCACCGCTAAGGGGGCGGCTTGCGCGGCACTGGGCACGGGACGCCCTTGCAGCACAGCGTTCACGGTCAGCGTTTGGGGCGCGAGCGTGGCTGTGACTGTCGGTGTACTAGTGGGGTTCAACAAAACGCAGGTGCGTTCTGCCAACGCCGCCGCCACCTCATCGCGCAGGGTCACAAAGTTGGTCGCAAAGAAGTACGTTGTCGCGTCGGTGGCGATGGCTTGCATGGTTGTTAAATCGGCGCTATTGCCAACTGCCACTGAGAAGAGGAGCGATCCGGCATTTTTGGCGAGGGTCGCTTGCATGAGCGGGTCGGAACCGTTGTTGCTGATGCCATCGCTCAACAAAATGATGATGTTCTCGTTGTTGGGACGCCCAGCATTGAGGACTTGTTGACCATCATAGATGCCTTCGCCGATAGCAGTGGCTTCGTAATAGTCGCGTTCACTGATCGAGTTCTTGATCACAATCGGGTCGCCCGACAAGGGCAGGTCGATTTTACTTGTGGTCGAAAATTTGACCACGCCAAAATTGGTCGCCGAGGGGCTGACTTGGAAGGCGTCCACCAACGAGGTGGCGAAATAGGTCATCCCCGCAAATTCGATATCATCAATGCTGCCTGATTCGTCAAGCACGAGGACGATATCGAGATCGCCGTTCACACAACTGGGCGTCCATGTGGCACTGGGGGTGATGCTAGGGGTGAGGGTGGGTGTCCATGTCGCCTGTGTGCCCGTCCCGGTGGGCGAAGCCGTGAGCGTGCGCGTCGCGGTGGGGCTTGCCGTGAAGGTCGGCGATGCTGTCGGCGTCGGGGTATAGGTCGCCGTTGGCGTGTTGCTGGGGGGCGTTGTTGCCGTCGCCGTTGCCGTTGAGTTTATATCGATGAGGCGGAAGCTATAGGTACCCGTGCCCACAAAAGAGTTGCCAAAAGCCACCAACCGATATGAACCGCTTTCGGAGAAGGTGTAGTCCCAATCGTAATTGCCCTGATTAGCGAGGAACACCCCATATTGATTGTAGAGGTAGATATCGTAAAAGCTGCCGCTGAGGTGGTCGAAGCTCACTCGTTGCCCGGCGGTGGCATTCAACAAGTAGACATCTTCCGCACCGACGACTTCGAGGTTGCCCGCGCCGGTCGCTGGCACGCCGTTGCTGATGGTATCGCCAAAGTTGACATTGTAGGTTTGCGGCACGGGGGCAAGGTACAACTCGAAACTGTAGATGCCGGTCTGGGTCACTGTGTTCCCGGACACACGCAATTGGTACGTCCCTGTTTCGGCAAAGATGTGATCCCAATTGTAATTGCCCAGATTCTGTAGGAAATTGCCGTAGGGATCGTAGAGAAAGAGTTCATAAATGCCAGTGAGATGGTCGAAGACCAAGCGTTCGCCCGCGACCGCATCGAAATAATAGCGATCCCAAGCACCCACCGCTTCAAGGTTGCCCGCGCCCGTCGTCGGAACGCCATTGCTGATGTTGCTGCCATACGCGACATCGAACGATTGCGGCAGGGGCGCAAGATGAACTTGGAAACTGTAGAGTCCTGTGACGGTCGGCACGTTGCCAAACACCCGCAAACGATAGACACCGTTGACGGGGAAGGTATAGTCCCAGTCGTAAGGTCCGAGGTTTGCCATGAAGTTATCATATTGATCGTACAGGAAGAGTTTATAGTTGCCGCTAATGTGGTCAAAGACCAGCCGTTGACCCATGACGGCATCTAGGAAATAGTTGTCTTCGGCACCCGCTGCTTCGAGGTTGCCCGCCCCGGCGGCAGGGGCACCATTGGCGACGAGGCTGCCATACGCGATGGTGAAGGCTTGCGGGGCGGGTGCCAGTCGCAACGCGAAAGAATAGGTGCCCGTCGCGGTGGGCGTGTTGCCAAAGATGCGCAAACGATAGGTGCCTTCTTCGGGGAAGGTGTAGTCCCAATCGTAAGGACCGAGGTTTGCCAAGAAGGCACCATATTGATCGTAGAGATAAACGTCATAACTGCCATTGAGATGATCATAGACGAGCCGTTGCCCCGTACTCGCGCTTAAGAGGTAGTTGTCCTCGCTGCCGCCGGCTTCGAGATTGCCCGCCCCTAGGCTGGGTACGCCATTGCTGATGGTGTCGCCAAAGCTGACGACGAAGTTATTGTTCGTCCCTATCGCGGTGGGCGTGGCGGTGCGCGTAGGGGTGCGGGTCGGCGTGCTGGTCAAAACGCCGGTCACGGTCGCGGTTGCCGTCGCGGTGGGGGTGCGCGTAGGCGTGTTCGATGGTGTGAGCGTTTGCGTCGGCGTCAAGGATGCCGTGCGCGTGGGCGTGATGGTGGCGGTCGCGGTCGCGGTGGGCGGCGCTGTGCCGAGGGGGGTAGGGGTCCGGGTCGGCGTCATGGTGGGTACGAGGTTGGGGTCAACGACGCGGAAGGTGTAGGTGCCGCTGTCCATCAGGCTGATACCCTTGATGAGCAAGCGATACATGCCATTTTCGGTAAAGGTATAAGACCAATCATTCGCATTGGGTCTGACGAGGAAGTCATCAAACGGATCATAGATATTGACTATATAACTCCCATTGATGTGGTCAAAGTTCAAGGTTTGACCCACAACCCCAGCGATCAGATAGTTGTCTTGAGCGCCCGGCGCTTCCAGATTGCCCGCGCCCGCAGACGGCACCCCATTGGTGACGATGGTGCCAAAGGGGAGGGTGAAGGTCTGGGGCGGGGGTGCCAGCCGCAGCCGGAAGTTATAGATGCCGGTACCGGTGAATGGGCTGCCGAAGACCGATAAGCGATAAATGCCATCCGCTGGGAAGGTGTAATCCCAATCGTAATTGCCGAGATTTCCGAGAAAAGCATTGGACGAATTATAGAGATATAGTTCATAATTCCCGTTGATATGGTCGAAGATGATGCGGTCGCCCGCCGTCACAGTCACAAAATAGTTGTCCACCGCGCCGACACTTTCGAGGTTGCCCGCGCCCGCGACAGGGACGCCATTACTCACAAAGCTGTCATAGCCGATAGTGAATGATTGCGGCGGGGGTGCCAGCAACAGCCGGAAGCTATATGTGCCGGCGTCGTCTAAATTGTTGCCGAAGGCGCGCAAACGATAGGTGCCATCCGCTGGAATCGTATAGTCCCAGTCGTAAGCGCCGCGATTGGCGAGAAAGGTGTCCGATGGATCGTAGAGATACATTTCATAGTTACTAGTAAGGTGGTCGAAGATGAAGCGGTCGCCCGCAACCGCCGTGAAGCTGTAATTGTCCTCCGCACCAGCGGTCTCCAAATTGCCCGCACCGGTCGCGGGCGCGTCCTTGCTGACGAGCGCGCCATAACTGATGGCGAAGTTTTGCGGTGAGGGGGCTAGGCGCAGCCGAAAGGTGTAGGTGCCGGTCGTCGTCGGGGTATTCCCAAAAACTCGGAGGGTATACACGCCATTTGCCAAAAAGGTGTAGTCCCAATCGTAAGCGCCGAAATTGCCGAGTAGCGCATTGGCGGCGTTATAGAGATACACATCATAAGTCCCATTGATGTGATCGAAAACCATCCGTTGCCCGGCGGTGGCGGTGAACTGGTAATTGTCGATAGCGCCCGCGACTTCGAGATTGCCCGCGCCCGGTGCTGGCAGTCCGTTGGCGACGAGATCCTCAAAGGTGATGGTGAAGTTTTCGGTGGCGGTAGGGGTGTCTTGTTGAGTAGGTGACCACGCCTGTAGGGGGATGCCGATGACAATGACAAAAAATACCGCAGCAAGGACTATATAGGGGTATAACCGTCTCATTGATTTACTTCCTGCTTTAATTTTGTGAACGTGTTATAGAGACAGTATAAGGCAGTTCTGGGGTGCTGCCAAAAAAATTATCAATATTGTGTTTATATTGCATATTAATTAAAGATCACTGGACTGCTCAAATCCCCATAAAACCTAACCGCCAAACGACCCCGTACCCCATACGCGGGATCAGCGACGGCGGGGCGTATGCTGCGAATCGGGCGCTCTGCGCTACAATGAAGCAGATGACCATCCATTCAACCCTAATCGCGGAGTCCCTATGCCCGACGTAAATCCTGAAGAAAATCGATCCACCGAGCGCGACGGGCGGTCGCCCGATCTCCATGATCTGCCTACCCTGTCGATGGACGAAGTGCCGACCGCCTCGTCCCCAGACGTGCCCGTCGTACCCCCCCGTTTTGCCAGTCCCGAAACGTTGCACGGCAGCGGTGGCTTAGACCCCAATCCTGATTTTTTGCCGAACGATGATGACGAAACCCCGCCCGCCTTTGATGCCGTCGATCTGGGCGCGACCATGCCCCATTTCGTGCCCTTTGAACACACGCTAGTGCATGTGCCGGAACAAGGGCTGCGCGCGGTCGCGCCGCCGACGCAAACCAAACCCGCCGCCATCCCATCGCCGCCGGCATGGGCACAAACGACGCAACCTATGTCTAATTATGGCACCCCGCCCTTTGGCGGTGCGCCCCAATATGCCGCCCCCCCGACGCAAACCGGCTATGGTGCCGGGCAGCCCGTCGCGCCTTTGCCCAGCCGTCCCCCGCGCCCGCGCCGTATTTTGGGCTGCACGCCCGGGTGTGCGATGGTGTTCGTGGGCTTGATGCTGACCTTTTGCGGCGGGTTTTTATTGCTGACACTGGTCTTGACGGCGACGCTCGGCTCGCAACTGGAAGAACGGCTTCAGACACAGGTCGCCCAAGTCGATACCTACCAAAGTTTTCAGACGACCTATTTTTATGACCGTGACGAACGCCTATTAACGGAAGCGTTCACCGAGGGACGCCGTACCAACGTCGCCTATAGCGAGTTCCCCCAAGCGCTCATCTATGCCACCATCGCCATCGAAGACGACTCGTTTTTCACTAACCCCGGCTTCGAGATCGCCGCCACTGGTCGCGCCTTGTTGCAATATGTCAATCTAGCGGATGGCAGCAGCGGCGGCAGCACGATCACCCAACAGGTGGTGCGGAATGTTTTGTTCACCGAGGAGTACGCCTCGGAGCGCAGCATCCGCCGCAAAGCCGAAGAAATTTTGTTGGCGTGGCTACTCAGCCAGCGCAAAAGCAAAGAAGAAGTCCTGCAAATCTACCTGAACGAAATTTTTTATGGCAACTATGCCTATGGTGCCGAAGCCGCTGCCCAAACCTTTTTCGCCAAGTCCGTGCGTGATCTGACCTTGGGCGAAGCGGCGATGCTGGCGGGCTTGCCCCAAGCGCCTGCCAACCTTGACCCGCTTAACCCCGATCCGGACGTGCAAGCGGCGGTGAATGGACGTTGGAACTTGGTGCTGGAGCGCATGGTCACGGAAGGCTTTATCACCGATGCCGAACGAATCGCCGCGCTGAATGAGGGCTTGGTCTTCTTCGAGCCAGAAGTGACGCTGCAAGCGCCACACTTCACGCTTTATGCCCAACGCCAGTTTGAGAATTTGATGACCGAATTAGGCTACACACCCGAACAAGTCGCACAAGGCGGTTATCGCGTCTATACCACCGTCGATCTGGAACTTCAGCGGATGGTAGAAAGCGCCGCGCAAGGGCAGATCGCCACGCTTGTCGGCAACAATGCCAGCAATGCCGCCGTTCTCGTCCTCAAGCCGCTGACGGGCGAAGTTTTGGCGATGATGGGCAGTGTCGATTATCGCAATGATGCCATTGATGGGCGCGTCAATGTGGCGCTGTCGCCCCGGCAACCGGGCAGCACCATGAAGCCACTCACCTACGCGGCGGCGTTGGAGCAAGGCTTGACGCCGGGTGATATCATTTGGGATACCCCTACGAATATTGCTGGCTATGAACCGCTCAATTATGACCGCGCCTTTCATGGACCGGTGCGCATGAGGACGGCACTTGCCAACAGTTACAATATCCCTGCCGTGCAAACCTTGCGCCAAATCGGGGTGCCCAGTTTGTTGGAATTCGCTCAACGCTTCGGCGTCAACAGCCTTGGCGACGACGCCAGCAATTACGGCTT
>JBBRTY010000244.1:0-6656 GCA_038248285.1 Aggregatilineales bacterium | reverse complement strand
TCGAATCCGCGCATGGCGCACCACCAAATCTGCCCATAGGCGCGCCGCTTCTAACCGTGAGTGGGTCAATACCTCCCACTGCGGTTTACTATCAGGCAGCCAACAAAATTCTACGGTTCGGTAGCTCATATTTTCGAGTATACGGTCTTTTAAGTTTTTTGTCGATGTTCATCATAAGACTGCGGCTAAAGCCGAAACCGTTTCATCTACAGCCCCTGAAGCAGCGTAGCTTTCACGGGCTAAAGCCCTACTTCTGTAAAGTTGCAGTTAAAACAGCCCGATGATGTTGCCCTCGGCGTCGATATCGATTTTCTCCGCCGCAGGGTGTTCTGGTAAACCGGGCATGGTCGTCATCGTCCCGCACAACGGGTAAATATACCCCGCTCCAACCGCCGCCCGCACTTCACGAATGGGCAGTGTGAACCCCGTCGGCGCGCCTTTGAGTGTTGGATCGTGGCTAAGGCTGAGGTGTGTTTTCGCCATGCAAATGGGCAATCCGCCAAAACCGTTGGTTTCATAGGCCGCAATTTGTCCTTCGGCGAGTGGCTCATAAGCGACATCCGCCGCGCCGTAAATTTCGCGCGCAATCGTCTCGATCTTCTGTTTGATCGTCATCTCCAGCGGATACAAATGTTGGAACGTTTGCGCCTTTGTCGCCGCCGAAACCACCATTTCCGCCACTTCTTGAGCGCCCGCCCCGCCTCGGGCAAAATGACGTGCTGCCGCCGCCCCCAACGCCCCCGCCTCCACCGCGATCCGCTTGATCGCCTCGATCTCTTCAGGGTGATCGCCTTCAAAAACGTTGATCGACACCACGGGCGTCACCCCATGCCGCTTGAGGATGTTGATATGGCGGATCAAGTTTGCCGCGCCCGCTTCGACATCAGCGATATTCAGTTCCAGCATTTCCGGCGGCAACGGTTTGCCCGCCACAACGCGATAATGCCCACTGTGTGCCTTCAACGCGCGCACCGATGCCACCAAGACAGCGGCATCAGGGTGCAGCCCGCTGGTACGACATTTGATGTTAAAGAATTTTTCCGCCCCGATATCCGCGCCAAAGCCCGCCTCGGTGAAGACATAATCGCCACATCGAATAGCGATCTGATCTGCCAACACGCTGGCATTGCCATGCGCGATGTTGGCGAACGGTCCGGCATGAACAATCGCGGGGGTATTTTCTAAGGTTTGCAGCAGATTAGGGCGCAAGGCATCGCGCATCAGAACAGTCATCGCCCCCGCCGCGCCGATCTGTTCGGCAGTGACGGGCTGCCCATCGTAAGTCGAACCGATCACGATGCGCCCAAAGCGCTCGCGCATATCCCGTAGCGAGGTGGTCAACGCCAAAATCGCCATCACTTCACTGGCGACGGCGATATCAAATCCCGTTTCGCGCTCTACCCCCTGATTCATGCCGCCACCGACCCCGATCATGATCCGCCGCAATGCCCGGTCGCTGACATCCAATACTCGCCGCCATGTGATCGAATCGGGGTCGATATTGAGCGGGTTATCGCGTAGCAACCGGTTATCGATCATCGCCGCCAGCAAATTATTGGCGGCAGTCACGGCATGGATATCACCCGTCAGGTGCAAATTAAACGTCTCCATCGGGATAACTTGCGCATACCCGCCCCCGGCAGCCCCCCCTTTAATACCAAATGTTGGTCCTTGCGACGGTTGCCGCAAGGTGATCACCGACGATTTGCCAAGGTGCTTCATCGCCTGTCCCAAGCCCACAGTCGTCGTGGATTTGCCTTCACCGAGAGGTGTCGGCGTAATCGCCGTGACGAGGATATATTTCCCTTTGGGGCGGTCTTTAATTTTATCGAGAACACTCATCCGCAACTTGCCAACATAGGGGGTGCCATAGACATCAAAATCTTCGGCATCCAACCCCATTTGAGCGGCAATCTGCGTGAGCGGTTGGAGTTGGGCACGTTGGGCAATTTCAAGGCTAGATAACATCATTTTGTTGCCTTTGATTTATTCACAACATCAATATGACACGACCGGCGCATCCATCCTGCGCTCGGTTTCATGGTCAGTTCTATTTTAACGCATGGCTTCACTTCCTTGCATACATTCTACTCAGCATCTTCATTTGACCCTGCCCCCCCGCGCATCATCGTTTTCAGCGCCTCCGGTTTGCCCCACGATCAGCGAAGGGTAAGCGTCAGATTGGGGTATAGACAAGTGTGCCATTTGTGTTATGCTTCCCTGAAGATAACGATTTCAGCCCTCAAATATTCCAACTCTGATAATAGTTCACGATGCCCGTCATCGTGTTATTTGTGTGTACAGCGGTGGTGCCGTCCTGAAACGGTAGCAAAGGTTTAGTTACGCATGAGCAGCTCGTTCGTTGTGAACGATCAGACAGAACACCAGAATTTCAATCATCTCGTTTTTGATATCGCATGGTTTGGGCTGGCGCTGGCTGCCACGACACGCTTTTTGTCTGTCTATGCCATTCGTGTTGGGGCAACCCCGTCCGAACTGGCATGGATGTCGTCTATGCCTGCGCTCATTTTGCTCCTTGCCAGCTCCTTGAGCCAATGGTGGATGAGCCATTACAAAACCGCCCACAACGCCAGTCTTTTGCCCGGCTTCGGGATGCGTTTTCTATTCTTGCTGCCGATCTTCACGCCCTTTTTGCCATTGCGCTGGCAACCTTTATGGCTCATCTTTTCGGTCTCGCTCCCTGCCATCCCCCAAGCCGTCGCCGGGGTATCGTTTATCACGATGATGCGCGAGACGATTTTCGAAAAAAATATGACCTCCTTGCTCAGTCGTCGTTCGCTGGCACTCAATATCGCCGTCGCTATCGGCGCGCTGGCGTTCGGATTCTTGTTGGAGCAAGTGGCGTTCCCGTTAAACTATCAAATCATGTTCTTCGTTGCCTATGGCTTCGCCCTGCTCAGCTTGTGGCACATCACCCGCATTCGGGTGGTGGTCAACAAGCCGGTAATGCCGCCTCAAAGCGTCATCCCCCGTCGCCAAAGCGCGTGGCGCAGCCCCAACTTCCGCTCAGTAGCGCTCATGACGGCGCTCACCCATGTGAGCTTTACCGTGATTGCGCCGATCATGCCGCTCTTTTTGGTGCGCCGCTTGGGTGCGGATGAAGGCTTTATGGCGCTCTTCGCGCTTTTGGAATTGGGTGCCGGGGCACTGGTCTCGTTGTTCACCCCACGCATTGCCAAACGGCTCGGCAATCGGGCGCTGATCGCGTTGGCGATGATCGGGACGGCGGGCGCGGCACTCTTGATCGCCTTTGCGCCTAGTCTCAATTTCACCTTACTGGGTGCGGCATTATCGGGGGCATCTTGGACGGCAGCGGCATCGGTTGGGTTAATGGCGTATTTCATGGAACGCACACCCGCCGCCGAAACCGCCAGTTATTCGACCGCGTTCCATCAAATCATCGGCTTATCAATGTTCATCGGACCGATGCTCGGCAGTCTACTGGCAAGCGGTGGTTTCGATCTGCTGCCTATTCTGATCATCGGAGCGCTGATGCGCGTCGGGGCGGGGGCGATGATTGAATTTTCGTCGATGCAAGGACGGAGAGCCGCCAAGAAACCATTAGCGCTTGGCGATTAGCTTGTAAACGCGCATGCCGATGCGCCCCGTTTTGCGTGCCGCCCATCAGCACACATTGGGGTCGCAATGCCGATCCTGCTTTTTATGAAGGCGCGGGCGTCACTGTCACCGTTGCCAACTGCATCGGTTCGGCGCGTGTCGGCAAGCCAGCTTCGGGGTTTCCCAGTGGGGTGGCACTGACGGCAGCCGCAGTCGGTGATATCCCAGTTGCTTCGGGGGTAAACGTGGCACTCGGCACAAGGGTATGGGTCGCTGTCGGTGTTGGGTTCACCGCCTCGATCACCGTCTCGTGCATGTACGCCAAATCGATACGACGGGTATTGGCATTCAAATCCAGCATATACCATTCACTGTTCGTCTCGCGCCCTAGCACACAGACAATCGTCCCTTGTGTGAATTGGGTGATGACGGTCGCGCCGGCTAAAGGGGCTTCGCGGACGATCCCTGCTGGCACACTGACACGAAAATTTTGGCATTCAGGGAGCGGGGTGGCAGTCGGGCGCAACGTCATCGCCGATTGGGGCGCAAAGCGCGTCACCCGTTGCGCCGTCGCGGTATTGGCGATACCAGCGCGTTGGGTTGACTCATCCACCCCCAAGCCGCCCGTCCGCACGAAGTTTTGTACCCCTTGAAAAAGATAATAGCCCCCGAACACAAACGCGACGGCGACTATAAACGCCAATAGGGAAGGTGGGCGGCTTTGTCCACCACGGCTGGTTCGTCCCATAATGCCTCGTCGAAAACAGCGGTCACTAACGCTAGTTCTAACAGAAGTAACCGCACAATACCAGCATCAGGCGACAAAACGGTGGGCGACCGTCAGCCAATCAATTCGCGAATCGCCTCAATCAAGCCCTGCCACCCGTTATTTTTGTAGTAGAAACCATTGGCACCCACATCTGCTGCTCGTTGAATATCAGCCGCGCTGTTCAACGATGTCAAAATGATCACTGGAATATCCTGTGTTGCTGGATCACTTTTGATCTGAGCGCAGGTTTCAAACCCATCCGGCTCGCCAATCCGCGCATCCATCAAGATCATGTCGGGCGTTTGGGTTTGCAAAAACGACAATGCCCCTTCGCCGCTGACTGCCATTGATGAAGCATAGCCTGATCGTTTCAAGACGGTTTCCATCATTTCGCGGCTCATATAATCATCGTCAACAACCAGAACATTCTTCATGATTTTCCTTCCCCGCTTGCTCAAGATGTTGCAATATAGGTTTAATTATAGATGGAGTCGCGCTTATCTGGAACCATTATCTGGCTTATAGCAGCGTTTTCGATAAAATCAAAGGTACTATTTTATCGCCAAAGTACCGGCAGCGGTGCTTTCAAAGGATCAATAAGCGATGCGCATCCCCATCATTTATTACATGCTCGTGTTTGCGCCAGTGGCGATCATCGCGCGCTTGCTCAATGCCGACCCTGTGATCGTTTTTGGTTTATCGGCACTCGGTTTAATCCCAATGGCAAAATTGATCGGTGAAGCGACTGAAGAATTGGCGGTTTATACCGGACCCAAAATCGGGGGGCTACTCAACGCGACGCTTGGCAATGCGGCAGAACTAATTATCACGATCTTCGCCATCAATGCCGGGTTGCTCGATTTGGTGCGTGCTTCCATCACCGGCTCGATTATTGGTAACCTGTTGCTCGTATTAGGGTTAAGTTTGCTCTTGGGTGGGCTAAAACACGGCACGCAGACCTTTGACCGCCGCACCGCTGGCTTAAACGCGACCTTGCTCGTCCTCGCGGTAGTTGTCTTAGCGATCCCGTCACTGTTTGACCGCGCCCTGATCGAAGTGCCCGCCTCAGAACTGCTGTTTAGCGAAGGCGTCGCCATCATCGCCATTATCCTGTACGGCTTAAGCGTCTTGTATTCGTTCACAGCAGGCGGCAGCGCCGTCGGGCGTGAACACGGACACACGACCACTTCCGAACAACACCCTGCTCCCGCCGATACCGTCATCCTGCGCGAAGCGGCTCCGGTGCATACCGCCCGCTGGTCGGTGCGCTTTTCGATCATCGCCTTGATCGGTGCCACCATTGGCACCGCAATTGTCAGCGAGACCTTGATCGGCGCGGTGGAGCCAGTCGTCGAGTCGTTGGGGCTTACAGAATTTTTCTTGGGCATCATCATCATCCCGCTGGTGGGCAACATCGCCGAACACTTGGTCGCGGTTCAGGTAGCGCTCAAGAACAAAATGGAACTCAGTTTGGCGGTTTCCATCGGCTCCAGCTTGCAAATCGCGCTCTTCGTCGCCCCGCTATTGGTGTTCATCAGCCTCTTGTTCCCTAATAAATTATTGTTGGTGTTCAACGATTTTGAACTGGTGGCATTGTTCGGCGCGGGCATCATCACCGCCCTGATCGCGCAAGATGGCGAGTCTAACTGGTTGGAAGGCGCGATGCTCATCGGCGTCTATGTGATCCTCGCGTTGGCGTTCTTCTTCTTGCCAGCAGTGGCAATTCACCCGTAAATAAATGCGGACGCGCTGTATGGGGCGCGTCCGTCCTCTCCACCTTACCGAAGTAGGGCTTTAGCCGGCGAAAGCTACGCCGCTTCAGCGGCTGTAGATGAAGCGCCTTACGGCTTTAGCCGCCGTCTGAGCGTCTCAGCGGGGTGCATTTCAAGTGAGTGTAAATTCTCTCGGAATTTCCGAGTTGAGTTCAAAAATCGAACATGATTGCACCAAAGTGAAATGCACCCTCAACGCGCTTCGCGATATCGCTGCCATCCATAGGCGAACACCCACGCCAGCGCCAACAGCCCGGCGAATAAGCTTAAAGTGTTCCTGACCCGCTCCGTGATGATCACCACTGCCCCCGCATCAGGGTGCAATAAAATGAACGTAACTGCTCAGGCTGAAAAACGGTCGGTAATAAAGGGAGAAATGACCGTTGGCGGCAAATGGGCGGATATTCGGCGCGGGGACAATGTGAGTTGATAACATTTGACAAGCGCCTAATCCGCCCCACCAACGATCTCCGTTGCGGGCACCTAACCACAATAGGGCGGGTTTGTTTTTTGTTGCCAACCCCTATCGTCTCATC
>JBBRTY010000243.1:0-6681 GCA_038248285.1 Aggregatilineales bacterium | reverse complement strand
CATCATAAGACGGGTGCATTTCACTTTGGTGCAATCATGTTCGAGTTTTGAACTCAACTCGGAAATTCCGAGAGAATTTACACTCACTTGAAATGCACCCCGCTGACACGCTGAGACGGCGGCTAAAGCCGTAAGGCGCTTCATCTACAGCCGCTGAAGCGGCGTAGCTTTCGCGGGCTAAAGCCCTACTTCTCTAAGGGCGACCACATTGGGTTCGCCCCTACAACAGCGTGTTTCCTAGGGGCGACCTATTGAGTGTTCTGCGTGCAGCGGACGCGCCGTTGCGCGTCCCTACAGTGTCCGCCATTGTAGGGGCAACCCAATGTGGTCTTGGGCGTCAAGTTAAGCCTTAATGAAAGCATCCCTACCCCGTCTGACCAAAGGTCAGACGGGGTGGGGATTGAGGCAAAACAAGAGAATAAACCCTTAACTTGACGCCCAAGACCCAATGTGGTTGCCCGACTTTTGCAACAGAATCCTATTGAGTCTGTCGCATCCCGCTCACCGACTGTCGGGGCGTTGGGGATCGAGCGCTTCTTGCAAGCCATCGCCCACAAACGAGAAGGACAACATCGTCAATGCCACCATGATCGTCGGGAAGAGTGCGATATGATAATACACGCGGATGGAATTGCCGATGCCCGAACCGACCATCTTGCCCCAACTGGCGGTCGGTTCCGTGATGCCAATGCCGAGGAAGCTTAAGCCAGCTTCGGCGAAGATCGCTAGCGGCACCGCAAAGGTGAAGGACACGATCAGTGGGGAGATGGTGTTGCGCAAGATGTGGACGAAGATGATCCGCCAAGGTTGCGCCCCCAGCGACCGCGCCGCCAACACAAAATCTTGTTCGCGATAAGTGATGAACTGCGCCCGTGTGAGGCGCGTCGGCTCGATCCACGCCGTCACCGCAAGGACAGCGATCACATTCCAAACGCCATTGCCAACAATGCTGAGCAAGAACAACGCGAACAACAGCGGTGGAATCGCTGTCGCGACTTCGACCACGCGCATCACGACAAAATCAAAGCGCCCGCCGACATACCCCGCCAGCGCCCCCAACGGCACCCCAATCGCACATGAGATTAGCGGCACCATCAAGCCCACCAGCATCGAGGTGCGCGCGCCGAAGATCAAGCGCGACAGGTAATCGCGGCTGCTGCCGTCTAAGCCGAGCGGGTGCGCCGGATTGACGAACGGGAGGGTGTTGGAGCGCAACGTCAAAAACACGCGACCATAATCATACGGGGCAAGCAGTTCCGCAAAAATTGCCATGCCCAATAGACACAACAAGAGGACAAAACCGAGCATCGCCAAGCGATTCCGCCGGAAACGCCGTACTGCGTCGCGCCATAATGATCGTTTTAGCACTTTTGGCGCGAGATCCGCGACTTTGCCAGAAGTGCGGGTTGCTATCGGAGGTGGAGAAATCGTCATCGCCCTGCCCCCCCGCCTAAACGAATGCGAGGATCAATCAAGGTATACAAGATATCTGTGATCAAATACATGATCCCCCAGAAGAAAGCCACCAAGACCACTAACCCCATGATCATGGGGTAATCCCTACTAAAAATGCTGGTCACGAAAAATTTACCCAAACCCGGAATGCCGAAGACGACTTCGATGAACAGGGAACCCGTCAAAATATTGGGGATCTGCGGCAGCAGCACCGTCACCATCGGGATGAGCGCATTCCGCAGCACATGGCGCATCATGACCATCCGGTCGCTTAAGCCTTTGGCGCGGGCTGTGCGCACATAATCCGCGCCTAGTGCATCGCTGACTGAGGAACGGGTATAGCGTGCGACCAACGCCAAGGGTGCCAACGCATAGGTAATCACAGGGAGGAAATAATCTTGCGACAAGATCGCCGGTCCGCCTTCCCACAAGGGGGGGATGATCCATTTGTTGGGCGCGCCCCAGCCATTTTGATATCCAAACAGGAGGAGTAAAAACGTCGCGATGATGAAGTTGGGCAAAGTGATGCCCAATGTCGCCGTGAAGGTGACGGCGTTGTCGATGAAACTGTTGCGCCGATAGGCACTGATGATCCCCATCGTGATGCCCAGTGTGAACGACACCAAAATAGTATACAGCCCAACATGCAATGTGACGGGCCATGTCCGTAAAATCACTTGGGTGACGGGGGGGTTGCCGGCGACCGCAAACGAGTTACCAAAATCTAATTGCACGGCACCTACCAAAAAGTTCAGGTAGCGTTCCCCCAACGGTTTATCTAAGCCATATTTACGCTCTAAATTCGCCAGCGCGTCTGGGGTATAGCCGCGTTCGCCGAGGCTGAACGGTCCGCCGGGGATGTTGTTCATCAACACAAAAACGATCATCGAAACGACCAACATCACGAAGAAGAGGCTGACGAGGCGGCGGAGAATATATCGTGTCATAAAATGATTTTCTGATAAACCGACAGGGACGTAAGCATAGGGGCATAAATAACCGTAGGGGCATGATAGATCATGCCCCTACCGACAACATAACGACGCTACAAGTTAGCGATAGGTCTCGAAATCCGCGACATCGCTGGTGATGTAGAACGTTCCCCAACACCAGTCATTGCCCCAGTGCCATGCCGAGACACCCTGAGCATCAGGACGGAAGCAATCGCCCGCGACATAAGGTTGGAACAGATCGCCTTGAATACGATGGACGAGGAACAGCCCACCAACATCTTCGACGAGGAGGCGTTCGGCGTCACGATACATTTGATCGCGCGCGACGGCATCGCTCACCAAAACGTTGGCATCGTTGACCAATTGGTCAAAATCGGCATTGCGCCACGAGTGGCGACCGGTCGAAATCCACACGCCGAGCATGTTGGAAGGATCGAGATAATCCATGCCGTAGGAGACCGCGCCCAGAGTCACGGTGGTCGGACGCGCAAGAATGCCTTCCATGAAGGTCGCAAATTCTTGGTTGTTGACGGTGATCTCGACATTGAGGCAATCGCTGATCGAGGCTGCCGAAGCGATCCACCATTGCGCGCGGGCAGCGGTTTCGCCGCGCAGTTTCAGTTCTTGTGCCGGGAAGCCTTCACCGTCGGGATAACCGGCTTCGGCGAGCAAGCTTTGCGCCAATGGACAATCGAAGTTCTGATATTGCACCAAGTCGCCGTTCACATCCGACGCCGGGAAGCCGGGGGCGAGGAAGGAGGTTGCCGGAATACCGAATTGCGAACCGATGACGTTGGCGACGATGCTATCGCGATCCAACGCATGGGCGAACGCTTGACGCACTTGCAAACTATCGAACGGGGCGGTGAAAGTGTCGAAGAAGATGTAGTCGGTGCGGAAATCGCCAAAGTTCGGCAGATAATTTTCCGACAAGACCGGATCAGCGGCGATCACTTCAAAGTCCGCCGGGCTAAGGTGGACATAGGGCACGCGGTCGATATCCCCATTTTGGAAGGCGAGGAAGCTGCCATTCAATTGATCACCATAGGTGCCGACGATCTGACGGATATAGGGTTTACGATAGCCGGTGTAGGTTGGGTTGGCATCCAAGACCATCCGGCTGCCAGCTTCAAATTCCGACAATACAAACGGTCCCGAAGAGACGCTGGTCGCAGGATCGAAGATATAGCTGGGACCCAGTGCTTCTAACGCCGCTGCTTGCATGGGGGGCCAGAAATAAACCGTCCCCGGCAGATAGGGGCGCGCGCCTTCGGTATAAATCTTGAGCGTCAGATCATCGACCGCTTCCATGCCGATTTCTTCGGGGGCAATTTCACCCGCGACGGCTTCCGACCACCCGCGAATCGTCCCTTGCCACATCCACACGAAATCGTAGGCGTTGGCAGGATCGACCATGAAGCGATAGCTGGCGACATAATCGTTCGCCGTCAAAGGCGTGCCGTCGCTCCACACTTGACCGGGGCGCAGATTGAAGATCCACGCGGTGCCATCGTCGGTCGCTTCCCAACTGTCGGCAGCGCCGGGGATCAAGTTCAGATTTTCATCCAAGTTCACCAGCGAGTCGCCCAACAGGTCGAAGATGTTGGTATCGCCGCAAATGCGTTGATACACGGTGACCACCGACGAAATCGAGGTTTCCGTGCGGGTCGAATCGCACAGCACCGACCATGTTTGCGATTCATACGGGGCGGCATCGGCGGGCAAGTCACGCCCATAGATATCCTGATTTACTTCTTGAGCACCAGCCAAAGGCACCAAGATCACCGAAGTGGTGACCAGTACCAACAAAATAACAAGTACCAGCGAACCTTTTTTAACCATGTTGTTAATTTATCCTTTGTATAGAAAAGCCATTGAAGATGAGGGAACTTTAACAGCCACAAAAAAAGCTTAACACGCTTCTATTACGATGTCAAAATTAGTGTGAAACGTTTCAAGAAATAAGGACGAGACGCGCCCTTGCGCGTCCTGATCCCTATCCCCCAATCCCTACCTGCGTTCTACCCCTGTCCTATCTCAGCACACTGTACAGCGCCTCTTTCCAACGGGCGATATCAATCTTCCAACACACCGTTATGTTGGCTTCGGGGCGGATATGCTCCATCCACACCTGCCGATTGCGCACATCGGGGGTGACGCCAAAACGATCTACCACCGTCATGCCGCGTGTGATCCCGCTTTGCGTTTCGACGGCGACAGTGTGCCGGCTTTTGTCGGTGCAAATCGTCGGGTCAAGCGCCACCGCCATCGCGACTGGATCGGGCAAACCCAAGCCGGGGTCGCTCGATTGTCTGCGCGTCGACTCATAGGCGAGGCGGTTACAGTCCATCGAAAAATGGGCAAGTTCGGTGCCCAAGCCTCGAATTTGCTCGATCTCGTCGGGCAGGATGTTGGCTTGCTCGCGACATAGTTCCCAGCCGACCATCTCAATCGGCAAGCCCGAACGGAACACCATGTCTGCCGCTTCAGGGTCACACCACATGTTGTATTCCGCAGCCGGGGTGACATTGCCAATCGTGTTGGCGGCACCCCCCATCACCACGCACCGGCTGACCAGCGCGGCGACATCCGGCGCTTGGCTGATGACCAGCGCGATATTGGTGAGCGGTCCCAAGGTCACCAAGATGATGCCGGGGTTGGCGCGGATCGTGCGGATGATCGCTTCGACGGCGTGTTCGGCTTCGGGAGCGCGCGTTGGGGCGGGATAGCCGATATCGCCCAAGCCATCGCGCCCATGAAACCATTCGGCATTGGCGACGGGGCGCATCAAGGGTTTGTCCGCGCCTTTATAAACGGGAACGGAGCTGTTGCACAAGTCGGTCACGTAAAGGGCATTGCGCGCCCCTTGATCCACCCCCACATTGCCATTGACGATGGTGATCGCTTCGACTTCGACATCTTCCCATCGCAACGCCATGATCAGGGCAACGGCGTCGTCAGAGGCGGTATCGGTATCGATCAGAAATTTACGAGGCATACGTATGGACTCCTATGATTTAGGTGTATGAACGATTCAAAAGCCAGTATGATGATTGTACCTAATCCAAGCGATAACAAGAGGACTGATCCCATGACTCAGGCATCTGGTAGCCGCCCGCCCATACGCATTGCTTTTATTTTGCGCGTGACGGCGATCTGCACGCTAGTGCTGTTGCTGATAGTGCCCTTTGGCGCGGGGGTGCTGTTTATGAGCGTGTTGGTGGCACCCGGCTGTGGGGCAGGTTTCGACCCGGCAGCATTGGGCATGGTGGCGGAGGATGTCCAGTTTTCCTCTGCCGAATTCAATCGCCCGACGCCCGCTTATTTCATCCCCCCGACGATGGTGAATCCGGTGACGAACGGCGCAACCGTGATCGTCCTACCGACCGGATCGTCGGCGCGCGGGGCACGGATTCAAGACATGTTGGTCTATCACGATGCCGGTTTTGCCGTCCTTAACTTTGATGGGCGGGGATGTGTGGGCGGGGTGGGCAGCAGTTTGGGGGGCAAGGAAGCCGATCAAGTGGGGGATGCGCTGGCGTATTTGACGAGCCGCCCCGACGTGGATGCTGACCGCATCGGCGTGCATGGGTTTTCGGCGGGGGGCGCAGCGGCGATTTTGGGCGCAGCGCGGTTTCCGTCGGTACGGGCGGTGGTCGCGGTCGGCAATTACGCTGATTTTGTCGCCCAAATCGATGCCACCGCCCCTGCCAATTTGGGACTCCTCAGTCCTTTTTTTCGCTTCGGTGCCCAAATCGTCTATCAAGCGGCGACGGGGGAAGATTGGACCATCCTCAGCCCGATCCGCGTCATCGCGACGATCCCGCCGCGCCGCATGTTGCTGGTGTATGGCAGCAATGAGCCTTCCCTAGAGGGGGCACGCCAAATGGCGGCGCTTTCGGGCGCGGCTTTGTACGAGATGGCGGGGGCAGGGCACGGTAATTACCTCGACATTGATGGGGTGGGCTATCGTGCCCGGCTGACAGAATTTATGGGGGCGGCGCTTCGTTAGCCCAAGCGGGACGGTCAGCGGTGCTGAACCAAAATGGTAACTACTCAGGCTGAAAAACGGTCGGTAATAAAGGGAGAAATGACCGTTGGCGGCAAATGGGTGGATATTCGGCGCGCGAACTTTCATGTTAATGAACGATTGACAAGCGCCTAATCCACCCCTACATCCACGTTTCGAGGGGTATTTTCCCTTTTTTCTTCACGCCTTCATGCCTCCCTATTTATTTTATTCTGTTTCTATGCCTGAGTAGTCACCGAAAAT
>JBBRTY010000242.1:0-6694 GCA_038248285.1 Aggregatilineales bacterium | reverse complement strand
TCGGCATCCCCTCCCCACTTCGTAGAGAGGGGACTTCTAAGAACCGTTGTGAGCTTTTTTCTCCCCCTCTCCATAAGCGAAGCGACCAATGGGGAGGGGGCGCTGACCGAAGGTCAGACTGGGTGGGGATTATCAAATCTGCTATTCATTGAATTTGTCCTCTTTCGACTTTGCAACAGCCCTGCTGATCATCCCCTAGGGGGATGGCGTCGGCTAGGGGGCGGGCGGTACACCGATAACAACGAGGCGGCTCAACTTAATGAGCCGCCTTTTTTTCGGAATCTCGTAAAAAAAGTTGCGAAAATTACACGGGCGGATACTCGGCGCGCGCACTTACCTGTTAACGAGCGCTTGACAAGCGCCTAATCCGCCCCTGCATCCACGTTTCGAGGGGTGTTTTCCTGTTTTTCTTCACGTCTTCATGCCTCTCTGTTTATTTTGTTCTGTTTCTATACCTGAGTAGTACGCCAATGTAATGTTTACACCTATAAAACGCTAGAATTCTTCCCCCCGTCACCAGCCGATCACCGTTTCCCGTTTCCACCACCGCAGGATCACCCCGCCGCCGGGCATCGCCGCCGTCAAGCGATAGAGCAAATCCCAATCGTCCGGCGCGAGGATGCGCCCGATCAACACCCCGCCCGCATAGACGATCCCGCCCGCCACCAAGCCCACCACCACATGAACCGCCCCAAAGCCCACAAACGCCAGCGCCGTGACCCCTGCCAGCGCCGCCAAGCGCCCCAAGCGCGGCACCAACGCCCGCCAGCCGATGCGAAAGTCGCGCGTCAAAATCGCCAGCACCACCAGTTCTGCCGTCACCGACGACAACGCCGCCCCGATCACCCCAATGCGCGGCAAGAGGATCAAGCTGATCGCCAGCTTACACGCCAAGCCGATCACCCGATAAAAGACCATGCGCCGCTGGCGATTTTGCGCGAACAACGCTTGGGCAAAGACATTGCTGATCATGGTGACGCTGGCGAACCAGATCAACACCCGCAAAATTTCGGCGGTCGGGGCGTAATTGCTGCCGAACAACGGCACGATCAGCGCCGGCGCGAACACCGAAAAGACCAACCCCATCGGCACGCCGATCAGCAGCGTGAAGAACGCCAGTTTTTCGACTACAAAGCGGAAGGCGTCGCTGCCTTGTCCTGCCCCTTCTTCGCCCATGCGCGACAGCATCGGGTAGATCGCCACCAACACCGTCGTGCTGAGGATTTCAATCGCCCCAGAGACGATCACAAAGCCCGCCGTCAGATAGCCCGTGTCGGCATTGGTCAACAACCCCGATGTCAGCAACTTGTCGATCTGGCTATAGGTCATATTGATGAAGGCGTACACCGTCAGCGGCGCGCTATCGAGGATCAACACCCTCAAGATGCGCCGATCTACCGGAAACACCGGACGCGCCCCCGTGCGCCACAACAATACCCATAATAATGCCGACCGCCCCACGCTGGCGACCAGCGTGGCGAGGTACACCCCCATCAAGCCGAAACCGAGCGACAACGCCCCCGCCGCCAACGCCAAGCGCACGGCGATATGCGCCACCTCGATCACCGAAGTCGTGACCATGCGTTCGCGCGCCAACAATTGATCATAACAATGCGAGCCAATGGTATCGACGAACACGCTCAGACAGGCGACGGCGGCATAGCCCCGAATCACATCATCGTAACCTGTCGCGGCGATGTTGATGCCGACATACGCCAACAAACTCGCCGTCGTCTGGATGAACAACGCCGCCCCCCAGATGCGCCCCGACTCTTCGGGACGGCGCGCCACCTCGCGGATCACGATCAAGCCGATGCTGAACGACGCCACCGTCACGCCGATGTTGAACAATGCCCCGACCGCCCCATAGACGCCAAACTCCGCTTGACCGAGCGATCCGGCGAGGATGATCTGCCACAAAAATTGGGCACCACTGCTCAGGATGCGCGCCAAGGCGATGGCTCCGGCATTGCGGGCGGCGCGCCGCGCTTCACCAGCGGTGAGGGTGGTCATGATTTCGCCGCCCCCAACCGCCGCACCCTGTCATGGAGAAAGGGCGCAAAAAAACAGCCCCTCTCTTGTGGAGAGGGGATGGGGTGAGGTTGCTTTGCCAATGACCGCTGAAGCGGGGGAAAACCGATCATCAACGCAACACAACAAGCGGATCGATGATCGTGTCCAGCATGGCGAGCAGTTCGCTGGTGGAATAATTATTGACGAGGGTGTAATCAGCGATGGCGATGGGACCGCCCTTTTCGAGATTCTCGATCTCGGCGATATCGCGTTCTTCGGCTTCGGCGGGCGACAGCGGGCGTTCCACGCGATGCGCCAAGCGTCCATAACGGATGGTGCGGTCGCTGACGATAGCGATCAAAATCAATTGCGCATTCAACTCGGTGCGCAACATTTTATATTCGCTAAAGCTATACAAACCGTCAAGGACGATCACATCGTTGGTTTCTAGCGCTAAACGCAAATGAGGCAGCGCCCGCCGCGCAATCGCCGCCATGCCATCGTTGGCACGAAATTCCTCGCGCACCAAGCGTTCATTAGCGGGGGTCAGTTGCAAGCCTCGGCGGGCAACTTCACCAACGATGATGCTGCCAAAACGGAATTGGTAAAAACCCCGTCGTTGTAGGTGGGTGGCGCATGTCGATTTCCCTGAACCGGGCATTCCGACCAACGCCAGAGCGCGTTTTGAGTTGTTCAATATTCGTCCTCCCGCAACTGATCCGCCCCATTATAATTCAATGCGTGTGAATGGGCTATAATGACTCGCATCAATGGGAATGCCTGTTGGCGGATCACGATAGGTTAGATCAAACCATGACATCCACCCTCAATCCATATCACAATGGCGACCCGGCACGGCTGGCAGATGCACCTTTTGCGGGGCGACAAACGGCGTTGGCGCGCGTGGGTGCGCTCGTGTCCGATGCTGGGCGTCCCAATGGCGTGCTGTTCACCGGGGCGCAAGGCATGGGCAAAAGCGCCCTCTTGCATGGCATCAGCGCCACCTTGCCCCCCAACTTCATCGGCGTGATCGTGCCCCTGCGCCGTGCCGATCTGCGCGATGAAACGCGCTGGTTTATGTTGCTGGCGGAGGCAGTCAGCCAAGTTTTGGTGGAGCGCGACTTCACGCTGAGCCGTTTATCGCAAATTGAACCCCCCGGCGACGACCCGCGCACATGGTTTGAAACCATCTTTTTGCCGCCTATTTTCGGTGCCCTGCGCGCCCACCGCCGCCTGATCTTTTTGTTCGATGACGCCGAACGCTTGCTCCATGCCGTGCGTGATGGGGCACTGCCGCCCGATACCATCGCTTATTTGAGCCGCCTATTGACCCGCTCCCCCGGCTTGCACCTGTTGTTGACGCTGGACGACATCTATGAAGCCGACATCCCGGCACTGATCCCGCTGATCAGTTTCAAAGATGTGATGCGGCTGGAGCCGCTCGAAGCGGAGGATGTCCGCTGGTTATTGACCGCCCCTATCGGCGAAGACGCCTATCGCTTGAGCGAAGAAGCGATCACCCTCGCGCAGATGCTCACCGGCGGGCTGCCCACCGTCGCGCAACGGCTCGGCTTTCATCTCTATGATCGCTGGCAAAGTGCGCCCGAAGTCGGACTCGTCACCCCGGTCGAGGTGCGCTCGGTGCAACCGACGCTCTACATGCGCAGCGATACCGAATTCCGCACCTTGTGGGAACGCCTGACGACCAATGAACAAATCGTGTTGACGGGCATGGGCGGACTCTATTATGCCGATCCGCTGCGCCGCACCACCGCCGAGTCGATCCAGCGCAGGCTGCTAGAGACCGAAGCGCCGATGGATGTGACCACGATTCAAGCGGCGTTGCGGGCGCTGGAATATCAATATGTGCTGACCTTTGCCCCCGAAGGTGCCGCCGTGCGGTCAGGCTTGTTCATGACGTGGATTTTGGAGAATGCCCAAGTGCGCGGGCGGGTGCGGACTTCGCGCGGCACAGCTTCTCGCCCGGCAGAACGTGTCCCCGTAGGCGGGACGACCACACGCCGGGGATCTGCCCGCCCTGCGCGCCCCGCGCCCGCCGTCATTCTGCGGTTTTTGGCGTTGGCGCTGGTGGTCGTGCTGCTTGCCAACTTGATCGTCTTTTTGCTGACGGGCGGCGGCGGCACCCCGCCGGTGACTCCGCCGATAGTGCCCACCGTGACATTCGTCGAACCCGCGCTCACGCCGCTGTTTTCGGGCGCGCCGGGGGGCTAGGGGAGGCTAAACCCACAATCACCATTGTTGATCGGACAGGTGGCGATGACAGTCCCGCGATCATAGACCTCAAACGTGACGGTCGGGTCGCTATTCAGCCAAAAACGCCGCTGTGTGCCGACGGCGAACCATGCCGGGCTTTCGCTGCAATAGTCGGGGGCGTCTAATTCGCGCAGACCGATGCGCCACAACATCAAACATTGTCCATTGGGCAACAGTTGGACATCCCACAACGACGCTTCAAAGCTGATGCGCGTGCTGCCCCGTCCTTGCGAAAACATCAACCCGCCGATGTTGAACCAGCGATCCGAACGATTCCACAAAATGAGCGAATCGCCATTGTAGATCAACACTAAGTTTGACTCTGTATTGATCACCGGTCCGCCCGAGTAGCTACCTTGCGGTGCTGTCGCGCTCGGTGTCGGGGTGGGCGTTACAGTGCGGGTCGGGGTGCGGGTCGGCGTCAAGGTGGCAGTGCGCGTGAAGGTGGGGGTACGGGTCACGCGCCGCGTTGGGATGGGCGTCTCGGTGGGGGCATCCGTCGGGGATGGGACGACGGTGGTAGGGGTGACGGTGCTGATGTTGAGCAACACCGGGACAGTCAATACGAGGGTGACTGGCTCGGCAGACGGTTCAAGCGATGCGGTCATCGTCGGCAGGATAGTTTGCGTAGTGGGGGCGATGTCGGTGGCATCCACGACGGCGACGATCCCCGTCGGCGTGGCTTCGGTGGCGGTGTTGAAGCTGTTGCGCCCCAAGAAATAGACGGCGACCATCAACACCAGCAGCGCAACCATCCCACCCGCCGCCATGAACAGCGCCCACCGCCGCCGAGGTTGTTCCAGCGCCAACTTTTTATCTTGGATGGTCTTGCGAATCTGGCTGACGCTTTCGTCATTAAACTGAATCGTCCGGCTGATGGCGTCTAACTCGTCGGTAGACCGCATCGACGGCGGATAGGGGCGTGACGGACGGGAGCCGGGGGGTGTTTGAAAGCCCCCCGGTAGCTCAATCGGCGCGGTGTGCAAGGCTTCTTCCAGCGCCCGCGCCATCATCTCGCCATTTTTATAGCGCTTGCTCGGTTCTTTTTCGAGCGCCTTCAGGATCACCTTTTCCAATTCCACCGAGATCGAGGGGTCGATCTGGCGCGGCGGCGGGGGGGGATCGCTCAGGTGCTTGAGCGCCACACTCATGGCGGAGGTATCATCAAAGGGGACTTTGCCGACCACCATCTGGTACAGCACGATGCCCAACGAATACAGATCGCTTTGGGGCACGGCATTGCGCGACGAGATCGCTTGTTCGGGGGCGATATAGTGGGCGCTGCCAAAGGTATTGCCGCCCGTGCCTTCGGGCACATCCAATGCCAAGCCAAAGTCGGTCAAGACGGCGCGTTCGTCCAGCGTGACCATGATGTTGCCCGGCTTGACATCCCGGTGGATGACGTTGCCGGCATGGGCATAATCGAGCGCCCCGGCGATATCATGGATGATGCGGACGATCTGACGCGGGGTAAACCGTTCGCCCGTCGGCTGCATTGACTTCATGATCACGCTCAGGTCACGCCCACTGATGAACTCCATCGCCATATAGTAGAGCGGACCGAACTCGCCAAACTGATACACCCCCACGATGTTGGGATGCGTCAGGCGGGCAATGGAGCGGGCTTCGCGGCGAAAGCGTTGGCGGTATTCTTCTTCATGCCCTTTCGACAGCAAGCGCGAGTCGATCACCTTGACCGCCGCAAAGCGTTGTAAGTTGGGATCGTAGCCTCGGTAGACGTGTGCCATCCCACCCCGACCGAGGATATCCTGAATCATATAATCGCCAAGTTTTTTGCCGATGAGTGCGTCGGACATGGATGGGTACCGTCTTTATTGGGTCAAATGCCACCGCGCGAAGTTGTAATGCTGGAATTATAGCGCAGCCCACACGGAATTGGGTTAAAGACGCTCGTAAAAAGTGTAACAAGTTTTTATGAAATGGTCATGCGCCGGTTGGGGGATTAAGGATGAGGCGTTGGGGATTGAAGGTTGGAGATGAGGCGGCAAGGGCGGCGGCAATAACGCGCGGCATTTCGGGTGCATTTCACTTTGGTGCAAAATATGCTCGTCATGGTACCGGGTGAAATGTGGGGTTTCAACGGGCGGATATTCGGCGCGGGAACGTAGGGGGTTGGCAAGGTCTCGACAAGCGCCTAATCCGCCCCTACAACGATCTCCGTTGCGGGCCCCTAACCACAATAGGGCGGGTTTTTTTGTTGCCAACCCCTATCGTCTCATCAACGTAAATGTAGGGGCGGATTAGGCGCTCGTGTAAAAATCCCCAACCCCAAGAGTCGCCGCGCCGAATATCCGCCCGTTTACCTGTTATGAAATCATAGCGATGCACCAAAGTGAAATGCACCCGACGCTACAAGGCGATGGCGATGGCGGCGGCAGTGGTAGTG
>JBBRTY010000241.1:0-6700 GCA_038248285.1 Aggregatilineales bacterium | reverse complement strand
GTTGTGTGTCCCTACAGGGATAACGTAGGGATACATGACCGTATTTTGGGAAGTGCTTAAAGGCTGATTATGGAAGAGGAAAAGAAATTGCTGCCCATCCATCATTATTCTAAGGATCAACATAGCATCATTCATGGGGATAGCTTATCCGCCCTTGATGATCTGGTGTTGGACGGTTCTGTTCATCTTATTTTTGCCGATCCTCCTTACAACATTGGAAAACGCTTCAGTAATTTTGAAGATCATTGGGACAGTGATGAAGCTTATTTAGCGTGGTCAACGCAGTGGCTTGATTTGTGTTTACGGAAATTGCGTCCCGATGGTAGCTTGTACGTCATGGCAAGCACTCAATCGATGCCTATGATCGATTTATTTTTGCGCACCCGGATGACAATCCTTTCACGTATCATTTGGCATTATGACAGCTCTGGCGTTCAGGCGAAAAATTATTATGGTTCCTTATATGAGCCGATATTACATGCGGTAAAAGACCCCAAAAATTATACATTTAATGCTGATGCTGTTGCAGTTGAGGCGAAAACAGGTGCAGTACGCAAATTAATCGACTATAGAAAAGCTCAACCTACTCCCTATAACCAAACGAAGGTGCCCGGCAATGTTTGGTTTATTCCGCGCGTTCGTTATCGCATGGATGAGTACGAAAAACACCCGTCGCAAAAACCTGAAGCCTTATTAGAACGAGTGATTTTAGCCAGCAGTAATGAGGGCGATCTGATCCTTGATCCCTTTGCCGGAACCTTTACCACGGGCGCGGTCGCTCAAAAATTAGGGAGACGGTCGATTAGCATTGAGCTTCAAAAGGAATTCGTCAAAATAGGTTTGCGACGACTTGGAATTACCAGTGAATTGGATGGCGAAGTTCTGGTGAAGACTCCAAAAACCTATAGTCGAAAAAACGGCAAAAAATCGAAAGAACCTGTTCACCTTGAGTACACCACCAATCTCTTTGGCGAAGAATTATGAAACATGCCTTTACGGAGACGATCCTTGCTATTTTAACGCGCCACTTTGAAGGGTTAAGTACGTTTGTTTTTGAAAATAGCCCATTGCTTCAATATGTGAACATAAAAACACGTTCTGCCAATAAAGGTTCAAAATCGCGAAGCGCTTTTGCCAATCATTATGCGCTGTATGTACTGATCGAAGATTATATTCAACAAGGTTTTTTATTGACACGGAAAGGGGAATATGAACATTATGAAGGGGCTAGGTTTATGGCTTTGCTGCAACGGCAACGCTCCTTACCTTTTGGGGCAAAGCTCCAAAACCATGCTTTAAACACACGGCTTAACGATGAATTTACAAAATATTTTCCAACTCTCGATCTCTATCCTATTTTACGCGATCAGGAAAAACAGCGTTACTGGATCAACGAGCGTTTATTAATTGTCAAATTTTATGATGGTGATCGATTGTTGACGATGAATATTGCGCAAGCTATTCTGGACATTATTGAAAGTTATATAGCCATAAAACAAACAGCTTTCGAAGAATTTTTACGGACGTGCAAACAGATAGCACTTCTACCGCAAACGAACGAGCAGACAGCGTTAGCGTTTATTCAAAACCAGCTTCAGCCCAATGTGGATGCTAGAATCTTTGAAATTATCAGTTTTGCGATTCTCAAAACTTACTATGGCGAACGCGCCATATTTTGGGGATGGGCGGCAGATAAAATCCAAATAGAATCCCTGATACTTTATAAAACGGGTCGAACGAACGCCAACGATGGTGGCATTGATTTTGTTATGAAACCTTTAGGACGTTTTTTTCAGGTCACAGAAACAATGGATGTCAGCAAATACTTCCTCGATATTGATAAGATTCAACGCTTCCCCTTAACTTTTATCATTAAAACAAATGAACAACCGGATAAATTACTGGAAAATATCAGACAAAAAGCATTTGATAAATATGGAATAAATACTATTGTCGAGCGCTATATGCAAGCAATAGAGCAAATAATCAATATCCCTCAGCTGCTTGATATGCTTGAAGAAGTATCACAGCACGCCAAATTAAGACAGGTGATGAATGAAATTATCCTTCATAGTCAAAATGAATTCAATTATCTTGACGCACTTGATGCTGATGGGGAATGAATACTATGCGTTAGTCCTAAAAAATTACCATAAAGGGCGCATCTCTTGAACTTAGTCGCCCGTCAAGAAGGTGGCTACGAGATTTTGGGATAGACGGATAAATCTAACAGCGCGTCCGCCCATCCTCAAAGTATGCACATTACCCCACGCGCATCGACCTCGCGCCGGCGTTATAGCACGCGCCGATACACCTTTGCTTCGCTTTCCCCCAACGTATCCACAAGGTTCCCGCCGACCACCTGAACATCAAACCCATAGACGCATTCATGCCACGCGCCATCCGACAATCCGGCTTCGCTCACCGCGAATTCGCCGCCGAAGTTGGGCGTTAAATTCGCAACCACGACCACGACATTGCCATCCTCTGCCCACCGTTTGAAGCCGATGATGCCCCGCCGTGAATCGTTAAGTACGGTCTCGAAGGTATCGCTGTACAGCGCGGGGTTACTTTTGTGGAGGCTGATCAACGCTTTGTAATGCTCCCGCAAATTGCGGTTATTGTCATGGCTAAGCAAATCCCACTGCACAGGGCGCGTTTCTAACGATTTATCCGTCGCTTGCCCAAATTCTTCCCCCATCCAAAGCATCGGGATGCCGGGCGCGGTCAACAGCAAGGTCGCCCCTAATTTTGCCCGCCGAAACGCCGCTTCATCAAAAGTCTTGGCAGCCGCCCCCAAGCGATACATGATGCGTGGCTCATCATGATTACTGAGGTAGTTGACCGTACAACGGGTGCTTTGAAAGCCGTCATTGCGCCCATCCATCGCTTTGAGAACGGCGTTGGTGTCGAAGGGCTGGCGGTCATCGGACGGAACGCCGATGGTGGTGGCGACCAGTTGCCGGAAAAAATGATCATGCCACGCGGCGTTCATCGGCGCGCCCGCCCCAGCAATCGCGGGGTCTTGGGGGATGTGTTCGGCGACGGTGAAAAAAGGCTTGAAGCCCTCTAATTTTTCTGCCTCGTCAGTAAACCACTTCAACAGTTCAAAGTATTTGATGGCGCGCGTGAAGTCAAAGCGCAACCCATCCATGTGAAACAAGCGCAACCACTGCTGTAATGCCCCCATCACATGATCGCGGGCGGGAAAGCGATCAAAGTTGTCATCTTTGTGTTCATAATTGAACTTGGGTCCAAAATGCAGATACCCCGGATCGGGGTTTTCTTGGTAAAACCAATAGGTATAGTCAATTTTGGTCAGCGGGGCTTCTTGTTCCATGTGGTTATAGACCACATCATGGATAACACGGATCCCGCGCGCGTGGCACTCATCCACCAAACGACATAATTCATCGGGACTTCCATAGCTGTTTTCGACCCCGTACAAACTGCGTTGGGTGTAGCCCCATTGATGGACGCCGGGGAATTCATTCACGGGCATGAACTCGACGGCATTAATGCCGAGATCCGCGAGATAATCCAATTTTTCGATCAGGATGGCGAAGGTGCCGGCGCTATTGGCGGTCGCCCCAAAATCGCCGATGTGCAGCTCATAGATGATGATCTGCTCATTGGGCGCTAGGGGTACATGATCATGCTGCCATACGTAGCCTGTGAGGAAGCGCTTGCCACCCCGCACACGCACGATGGAATTCTCGTGCGAGTCGAGGGTTGATTCGAGCGCTTTGGGGTCTGCCACTGTCAATGTTTCGCCGACGGCAAAATAGCTCTGTGAGACAACCTCGAATTTGTATTCGTAATCGCCATCAGCAAGGGAGACATCACAGTGCCAGACCCCCGTTGCCTTGTCGAGCTTCATAGCAATGGGTTTCCAATCTTTCCAACTGCCAAGCAGGTGAACCGATTTGTTATACGGGGCGAGTAATTCAAAATGGATCGGGGCTTTTTTCCCTTGCGTCATGTGGTGCCTCCTAGAATCAATAAGAGTGTAATAATGTTACGCCCTTACCATAAACTTTCGATGTAACTACACACCCCTCACCCAAAGCGAAGCGGCAATCCCTCTGCATAAGCGAAGCAGCGGGGCGAGGGACTTTCTACCGCGTTTCTCCCCTTCTCCAAAAGCGTAGCGGCTGGGAGAAGGGGTCGGGGCATGAGGGGTAACTGTGTAGTTATTTTTCGATCTTGATGATCTTCTATGAAGCATAGAACCTTGATTTTAAGAACACACCATCACATAACCGAGCGCGCGCAGCAAGTCGTACACGATGGGGATGCGGTTCCACAAACAAAATTGATCGACCAAGACCAAGCCCAAGACGCTGGAACAGCAGCAGAACAAGCTTAGTCCCACACAGCCGATCAAGATCAGGCGGGTGGTGTTGGGCGCGCTCTCGTTGCGGACCGCATACGGGTCGTATTCACTCCCGACATCAACCAGCGGCGTGACGCCTTGTGCCGGACCCATGTTATAAGCGGGTTGGTTATAGGGCTGCACGGGCTGATTTTGTGGGGGCGCATACCCGCCATACAGGGGTTGATCGGGTTGTGCTACCGGTTGAGGCTGGACATAGGCTGGTTGCTGCGGTTGGGGCGCAACCGGGGCGGGCGACGGGCGCACATTAGGCGCGGGTGCCATGCCGGGGGCGCTGGGTGCCTCTTCTGAGGGGCGTACCCCGGCGACCGATTCATAGAGTAAGGTCACGGTTTCGCCCAAACCGACCATATCCCCCGGACGCAATGGACGCGCGCCCGAAAGCCGCTGCCCATTGACGAAGGTGCCATTTGTGGACCCTAAATCTTCTAACGAAAAACCGCTGACACCGCGCGTCAACCGCATGTGGTGACGGCTGGCTTCGGGGTCATTGATGACGATATCATTGGTGATATCGCGCCCAAGAGTTATGATATCTTTGTTAAGATCATAACTTTGGTTCGGCTGTGGACCTCGACGCACGATAAGCCGGAAGCTGTCGCCCTGAATCATACCTGCCTCCCGCGGCGGATGGTGAGCATGAGAGAAGTTTGTTTTTGTTTATGCAAGCGCAAGTATACGAACTCAAAGACGGGCTGTCAACTAAAGACGCCAAAGAGTCGGGCAATGACCCGATTGGCGTCCTTCATTGCCCCTCGACAGCGTTTCGGTTTCATGACGCTCAATCGCCGGACGGTTGGCGCAGCAAATGAAAATAAGGCAGACTTGCCGCCATATCCGCGACCGAGTCCATCTCCAGCGTGATTGACGGCGGCGATTCCAACGCCCGGAGCAGCGGCAAAACTTGCTGGTACTGGACTACACCGTGCGCCAGTGCGCGGTGATTATCGAACTTGCCATCGTTGTTGTTGAGATGGGCATGGACGAGATACGGTGCCATCACTTCCAGCCATGTTTCAAAGGGCACTTCCGAATACAGATGAGTATGCCCGACATCCAAGCACGCACGGATATACCGATGATTCAGGGTTTTAAGGACATCGCCGATCAGGTGGGGGTCAAATTCCCACATGTTTTCGACAGCCACTGTCACATCTAGCCGTTCGGCAGTGCGGGCAATATCGCCCCACAAGTCGAGATTCCGTTTTTGCCACCCCGCCCGGTATTCGTCGGTGCGAATGGCGGCGATGTAATTGGCGTGCAGCACGACAATACGCGCTCCCAGTTCATGCGCGATCTCTAACGAATGCCGAAAGCGTGTTTTGACGACATTATTGATACGTGGATCCGGGCTTCCCGCTGCCATATCCAAGAAGGGTCCATGCAACGTCAGCAACCCCGAAACAGGTTGGAGGAGTTGGCGGTATTTCGCCACCGTCCCGCGCCAGTCGCCATCCAGAATATGCGGGTAAGCAAACGCCATGACCTCGATCCCCAGCCCGTGTTCAACTGCCAGATCGACACATTCCGCAATATTTCCTAAACCCGCGCTCAGCAAGACTGCATCAGGCACAATTTACCTTTAAGCGTAGATCATCACATCAAGTTGATTCAGTCTACAACCAGTTTGCAACGATGGCAACTACCCCCTATTGGCTTGGGGGCAAAAGTAATGAATGAGATAGTGCCTAATTCACAAGAATCAGGGGTTGAGGGTATAACGGGGGTGGCAAAGATTAAACGTGAAAGCATGACGGCGCAAAGCGAAAAAAGCCACGACAAAAATAACCATCGTGCGTTAAACTTTTAAAGAGGTGCGGTGGAAAATCAAGCGTTTATAAAAAAGATGAGGATAACTGATGCGCTTTTTAACGACCATCGTTTTATTAGGGATGATGTTCTCTTTCTCGATAACGGCAACCGTCCCCATCAGTGGTTGCCCAAGATTCCCAATTGGATGCGGTGGAACAAGAGGCTTTGATGGCATTTTTGAACGCCACCCGTCGCGAAGAAGCCCTTTCCCCTATTGCTTGGAGCGCTATTTTGGCGCAGACGGGGAGCGCTGTCGCTCAAGGCGTGGTCAATAACACGATGGCGGAACTTTCCACCGAAACGCTGGAGGGGCTGTTGCGCGACGCCGATTTTGATGCGACCTCAACAGGCGATGGGTTGTTTGAATAGGTCGAAACGATGTCACCAGTTCTTCCGTTTCTAATAGAAAACCCAAAGCCAGGAGCATAATGCAATACATTGGTGAGATCGCGATCATAATCGACACGGGTATTGGGCGCAAAATTGAGAATC
>JBBRTY010000240.1:0-6746 GCA_038248285.1 Aggregatilineales bacterium | reverse complement strand
GATCGTTGGTGGGGCGGATTAGGCGCTTGTCAAATGTTATCAACTCACATTGTCCCCGCGCCGAATATCCGCCCTTTGAAACCCCACATTTCCCCCGGTACCATGACGAGCATATTTTGCACTAAAGTGAAATGCACCCATCCCCTTTTGCAGCCCACCCAAAGCGGGGCGAACCGCGTTATAATACTCCCCATGTCGAACCCATCTTACACCATCGAAGTCGCACTTATCCCGACGGTACCCACGCCCGATCTGACTGTCCCCACCATCAGCGCCCGTGACGCGGCAGCGTTGATCGCGGCGGTCGAAACCATGATCACCGGAGTCATTGGGCGTGATCCCCACGATCCCGTGGACGCTGCCGAGGTGATGCTTAGCCTTGCTGAATTGCGCGCGTCGGGCTATGCCCTGGTGTTCTCGACCGCCTATCCCGAAGTGGTTGCCGATGCCTTCACGCGCGTTTTGGCGTCCATTGAAGCGGCGGATTGGTCGCGCTTGCCCTTACGCTCGCTGGAGGCGATCCGCGACGTGCGCCGCGTCGCACGCAAGTATGATCTCACCATCGAATTGACGGCAGGGGCGGGCAAACGCCACCCGCTCAAGCGCGCGCTCATCAGCACGGCGTTGCCCATCGAAACCGAGGCGATCCCCGGCATTCGGGGGACAGCGACCCTGTACGGCACGGTGATCCGCGTGGGTGGGGAAGAACCGCCCCGTGTGAAGTTGCGCCTGATCGACGGGCATGTCCTCACCTGTGACATCACCCGCCGCCGCAGTTGGATGATCGCCCGTGAACTCGGTGGACGCTTGTATCAACTGACGGGGGTGCGCGGTGAAGCCCGCTACACCCCGGCGGACTTGGCAATTTTGCACTTTCGCATCGATACTGTGTTGCCGTACAACGAGATCGGGATCGATGCCGCGTTGAAACGACTCGCGGAGACAGGTGGGGATGCCTTCAAACCCAGTCGCGATCCCGACGGCGGGCAATTTGAACGGCAAGACGACGCCACTATCGATTAGGGACTTGCCTCCCCCCCTCATAGGCTATGCCAGCAAAGGACGAAACCATGCGGATTGTCTGCCTCGACACCCAAGTCTTATACTGGGCAATTTTGGGCAAGGCGGCGGCAGGGTCAGAGCCGTTGATCCCGCGTGCCCGCGATTTCCTGATCGGCTTGACCGCCAACGAAGATGTGCAAATCATCGTGCCGACGACGGTGCTGGGTGAACTATTGGCGTTCGTCGCGGAGGCGAATCAGGGGAATGTCTTGGCGAGCTTTCAGCGTGATTGGCTGATCGTCGATTATGACGTGCGGGCGGCGTTGGTGTTCGGGCAGATGCGCGCGAATCACTTTGTGCAAGCGCAGTTCAAGAGCTTGCGGGCAGATCATCCCGACGCCACCCGCCGCGCCTTAAGCGCCGACTGCATGATCATCGCGACGGCGATTGCCCACAGCGCCACCGTGATTTATAGCGCCGACCGCCATTTGTTGACATTGGCGGATGGCTGGATCGAAGCGAAACGTTTTGAGGACGAGTCCTATCAAATGCGCTTGATTGATGTCGATGAGGACTAAATTAGGGCGTTAGCGTGTGCGTTTAGGGGCTGTGGACGGGCACGATCCGTTCGAGGGCATAGGTCATGCGCTCCTCAAAACCTGCCCGCAAGGGTAGGGCTGCTGGAATGCCATATTGCTCCAACATATAGCTCGCTGCTGCTACCCCCGCCGCCCCTGCGGTGGTGATGC
The DNA here is from genome assembly GCA_038248285.1 of Aggregatilineales bacterium. GTDB lineage: Bacteria > Chloroflexota > Anaerolineae > Aggregatilineales > Phototrophicaceae > Flexifilum. The sequence continues at coordinate 4,995 of JBBRTY010000240.1, read as the reverse complement.
CCTCGTCCAAGCGGGCGATGAACGCCCCGGCAAAGGCATTGCCCGCGCCTGTGGGGTCAACAAGTGTCGTCGGCACCGACGGCACCCGCACGCCCGCGATAGTGCCCCCGCGAAAATCAAAGATGAGCGCCCCGTGTTCGCCCATGCGTAGGGATAAGACTTGGCATCCGGCAGCGCGAAATTGCAGCGCCAACGCTAATTCATCCTCGACGCCCGTCATGGCGACGGCTTCACCCCATGACGGGGTGAAGATGGTGCAAGCCGTCACCAGTTCGCGCAGCATCGCCGGCGTAAAAGGTTCTGTGGGCGGGCGGAAGGTTTCGACGCTGATCGTTTTGCCCTCATTTAACAGGCGTTGAGAAAATTCGGTGGACGGATTTTCGGGATGTAAGCCCCAATGAAAAGCGCGGGCACCTTGATAGGATGCGGGGAGCGACTGGGCAGGAAGGGTATAGGTTTCGTTGCCGGATTGGGGGGGTACCTGCCAAACATGGGAACGATTCCCATGGGCATCAAAGCGCTGCCATGCGCGTGGGGTCAGGCGATCAATCCGGCGCACGCCGTCCAGATTGATACCATAGCGTGTCAAGGGTGCCAGCACTTCGGGGGTGCAATCGCTCCCCACGACTGCCACCATGCCGACCGAGTCGCCGCCGCCAAGCGCCGTCGCCATGCCGAAGGCAGTTTGGGGCCCGCCCCCGCCGAGAATGCCTAAAAAGGGTTGACCCTCGTACAAAACGATGTCGTCGATCACGATCCCGAAGGTAACGAACTCGATACTCATATGTCCCCGCCCAAGTAGTGATGCTGTAGGCAGGTTTTATACCACACGTTGATCGGTTTGCGCAGGTGAAGCGCCCATCGATACAGGCTCCTGGTAACTGCTCAGGCTGAAAAACGGTCGGTAATAAAGGGAGAAATGACCGTTGGCGGCAAATGGGTGGATATTCGGCGCGCGGACTTTCATATTAACGAACGATTGACAAGCGCCTAATCCCCCCCTACATCTGTTCGTTGCGGGAATTTTTGCAAGGCGTAAAACGTTTCGGCTGTTTGTTTTGTGTCCCATCAGAATATTCCCGCGAAGAGATTCGTAGAGGGAGATTAGGCGCAGGCTGACGCTGGCACGATCTCTATAAACACTGGAGTTCGCGCGCCGAATATCCCCCCTAAAACCCACCTTCACCGTCATTTTACATCAAGGATATGCTACAATTTTTTAAGTGTCTACCCCTCAATATGAGGACAACAGCCATGAGCGAACGAGTGCCGGACGCGCCCGAATTAGGTGAAGTGATCTCGTTTGAAGAGTACCTACAGCCGTATGATAGCGTCGAAGGCATTCGCGCCGAATGGACGCCCAAAGGTGTGGAGATATCTCATATGACCGTGACTGATCAACCGATTTTTGCCAAAACTGTGACTCCTGCCGCACCAGACGAGATGATCTCGTTTGAAGAGTACCTACAGCGCTACGACAGTGTGGAGGGTGTCCACACGGAATGGACGCCGCGCAAAGTGGAGGTCTATACCATTAGTAACAATACCGTGCATCAAGAGATCATTGGTTGGCTGTATTTACTCTTTCGCCTTTTCTTGGATCGCCATCAGTTAGGACGAGTATTATTAGCTGGGGTTCCCATGATTTGGCACAAAGCGCAACCCGCCCGTCAGCCCGATTTGTTGATCATCTTGAACGACAAACTGGATCGGATCCAGTCGACTTACTTTGATGGGGCGGCAGATGCAGTCGTGGAAGTCGTTTCGCCGGAAAGCGATAGCCGCGATCACGGGGAAAAATTTGTGGAGTACGAAGCGGCGGGGGTGCGCGAATACTATTTGTGTGATCCGACGCGGCAGGTGCTTGATGTCTTTATTTTAGGAGGGGATGGGCGTTATCACCGCGCAGTGCCGGATGCCGAAGGGCGGATCGCGTCTGCGGTGCTGCCGGGCTTGGCGTTCGATCCGGCGTTGCTGTGGGGTGATCCGCTACCGGATGTGTTGGCGATATTGGCGCTGGTGCAGGGGATGGGCGCAGAGTAACTTTTATCTCCCCCTCACAATATCAGCTCATGCCCATCCGACTCCAGCGCCACGCGAATGAACGCCCGCAAAATTGGCGTAAGCGGCTGGCGGCGGTCGTAGATCAACAGTAGGGGGCGCGTCAGTTCGACCTCTAGCAGCGACAACAGGCGCAAATCCCCGCGCTCGCCTTCGCGCTCCACCGCATAACGCGGCAAGATGCTGACCCCCATCTCATTAAGAACGGCGTATTTGATCGCCCCCGGACTATCGAGTTCGGCAGTCGTGCGCAAACGGATGCCGCGCGTGCCCAACAGCGATTCTAACCAGCGGCGCGCTCGGCTGGTGGGCAAGCGGTTGATGAAGGGTTGCCCCACCAACTGCGCCACCGAGACCGATCCGGCATTCGCCCAAACATGGGTGGGATGCACCACCACCTGATAGGCGATATCGCGCAGCCGCAACTTCCCCAAGTTGGGGTGATCCAGTTCGGCAAGTTCCCCCTCCAGGAAACCCAACGCATAGCGCCCGCTGAGCGTATCCGCCACGACTTCGCTAGTGAGCGCGGTTTGCAGCGAGACGCTGATATTGGGGTAAGCGCTTTGGAAGGCGTGCAACCAGGGCGGCAACAGATACACACTCACCCCCGGCGTCGCTGCTACCGTCAATTGCCGATCCGCCACCTGATCGACCTGCATAATGGCGTGTTCTGCTTCTGCCAACAATGCCAGCAGCCGCCGCGCATACTCATACAGGGTGTCCCCCGCCGGGGTAGGGGTCACCCCTGCCGGACTGCGGTCAAACAAGCGTGCGCCCAAGTCCGCCTCTAGGGTGTGGATATTTTGGCTGACGGCAGATTGGGTCGTATAGAGCAAGTCGGCGGCACGGTTGAAACTGCCGCGCTCGTAAACGGCGACGAACAAACGCAATTTCTGAAACGTGACCATACGCTGTGACCCTATTTCTGTCTCAATCAATGCCATTGCTTGCCATCATACCTGTGATCCATAAGAAATAGCCGCTTGTCCGCAAATGGTTTTATTTTATGCCCTGAACGTGCGACAATAGGCAGAGCGGTTTTTGCGTAAAATCTTGAATGGTGTCGGCTTCCAACAGAAAGATGAGATCAAACCGTATGGCAAATTATATTCACGTCTCCGTAGCTTGGCCCTACGCGAATGGCGACATGCACGTTGGACACTTGGCGGGTGCCTACCTGCCGGCGGATATCTTCGCGCGCTATCACCGCATGATCGGCGATCATGTCTTGATGGTCTCTGGTTCTGATAGTCATGGCACACCGATCTCGGTCGAAGCGGACAAGCGCGGCGTCACCCCGCGCTCGATCTTCGAGCATTACCACGAGCGTTTTTTGCTGACCCAACAGAAGATCGGCATCAGCTATGACTTGTTCACGCATACCGATACCGAAAATCACCATAAAATCGCCCAAGATGTATTTACGCTGCTCTTGGAGCGTGGGCACCTGTATAAGGAAACGCAACAGCTTCTCTATAGCGAACTGGAACGCCGCTTCTTGCCGGACCGCTATGTCGAGGGGGAGTGTTATATTTGTCATTTCCCTGATGCACGCGGCGATCAGTGTGACAATTGCGGCAACCTGCTGGACGCCAATAAGCTGATCAACCCCCGTAGCAAGAACAATCCGCTGGAACGCTTGATCGTGCGCGAGACCGAGCATTACTTCCTTGATCTCAGCAAGTTCGCCGATGCGTTGTTGGTGTATCTGGACAGCCACGAACCGCATTGGCGCGCCAACGTGCTGCGCTTCAGCCGCAACTTCATCAGCGAAGGCTTGCGCGGTCGCCCGATCACGCGCGATATCGATTGGGGCATTCCCGTGCCACTGGCGGGCTGGGATGAAAAACGCCTGTACGTGTGGTTTGAAGCCGTCATGGGCTATCTGACCGCCAGCATCGAATGGGCGCGCAATAGCGGACAACCGGAGGCGTGGAAAAACTGGTGGTATAACCCCGATGCGCGCATCTATAATTTCATCGGCAAGGATAATATCCCCTTTCACACGGTGATTTGGCCCGCCGAATTGATGGGCATTGACGGCATTTACAATGATGCCCCCGGCTTGCAATTGCCTTATGATGTGCCCGCCAACGAATTCATGAATATTGAGGGTAAGCAGTTCTCGAAGAGCCGCAATTGGGCGATTTGGGCACCGGATATCCTCGAACGCTATCAACCGGACGCAGTGCGCTTTTATGTGACCATGACTTTTCCCGAAACCCACGACTCGGATTTTGCGTGGGATGGTTTCTTGAACCGTATCAACGGCGAACTGCTGGCAGCATGGGGCAACTTGGTCAACCGGATGCTGAGCTTTGCCTACAAGCGCTTTGATGGTGCCGTGCCGACCTACGACGCGCTGACCGCCGCCGATCTGGATATTATCGCCAAAGTTGAAGCCGGCTTTGACGAGGTAGGCGCGCTGATCGAACAGGTGCGCTTGCGGGAAGCGTTGCAAGTGGCGATGGGGCTGGTGCGCGACTCGAACAGTTATCTGGATGCGCGCAAGCCGTGGACGACGATCAAGGAAGACCCCGCCGACGCTGCCCGCTCGGTGTATACGATTTTGCGGGTAATCGACAACCTCAAGACGATGTTGGCACCGTTTTTGCCGTTCTCGGCGCAGCAAGTCCACGAGTATTTGGGCTATGACGGGCGCTTTTTCGGCTCGCTCGATATTCACAGTCACCGCGAGTCGGAACGGGCGCACCGTGCGCTGAGCTATAACGCCGAAGGTGCTGTCGGCGTATGGACGAAGAGCGCGCTGGCGGCAGGGCAAGCACTGCGCGAACCGCAAGCGTTATATGTGAAGCTGGAGCCGGAGATCGTCGATAGCGAACGAGCGTATTTAGGCGCACAACGCGACGAACACCCAATAGTATAGGAGTTAAAAGCAGGGGTTGGGGATTAGGGGATGTAGGAGTCAGGGGG
>JBBRTY010000239.1:0-6757 GCA_038248285.1 Aggregatilineales bacterium | reverse complement strand
GTGACACTCCGCAACCGCTAAAGCGGCGCGGCTTCTTGTGGAGTCGTGTCTCTGGCGAGTCTTTCGGCTCCAAATAGCCACGTCACTGACAGCAAGCGATCACGATTCTCGCTTTCACGAGCTACTTGCCGGGTGTCCCCCGGAACTAACGGCGGTCCGTTTGGGAAAAACCTTCACGGGTCGCTGAACCTTGATCGTCGTCGGCAGATCGGGGCTGTTCATCATCGCTCCGGTCCTGCCAATGCGTCGGATGTTGAGGGCACCCACCACATCACGGGGGATGGTATGGCTACACAGTGTGCAGCGATACGTTCGGCGGCATTTGTGCCGCGTTCCACAAACCGGGCAGGTTTGGGAAGTATAGGCTTCGGAAACTTCGGTGGCTCCCGAAAGTTTATAGCTTAGTTGTTGGATGATCTTGCGATTACAGGCGCTACTCACCTGCTGCTCCCTTTTCTCGTGGGCGTTTAGGGACAGTTTCGGTCGCACCGTTGCGCGTCCCTACAAAGACGAATCTTGTGTAGGGATGCGCCATGGCGACCATCCGCTAATGCTGTTTAGTCCTCGCGCACACTGCTGCCACCAGTCTCGGCGGTATTAGCGTGGATCGGCAACCGGATTTGAAAGCAGGTGCCGCTCGGATCGGTCTGCTGCGAAGTCACGGTGATGTCCCCCCGATGACGCGAGAAAATAATGCGATGGGCGATATCCAACCCCAAGCCCGTGCCCTTGCCCACCTCTTTGGTGGTGTAGAACGCTTCAAAAATGTGCGCCCGCACCGACTCTGGCATTCCCGTGCCATTATCGCCGATCTCAATATACACGCTATCGCCCTCGGCACGGGTGCTGATCGACAATGTGCCTTTGCCATGCGCCGTGAACATGGCGTCAATCGCATTGTCGATGATGTTCGTCCACACCTGATTGAGTTCACTGCCATAAGCGTGAATCATCGGGATGGTCTTGTCGAAGTGTTTGACGGTGGTGATGTAATGGGAACGCAACTTGTGCGCCAAAATCGTGAGCGTGTCCTCGATGCCTTCGTGAACATCGATCTCTTGCTGCGGTGCCTGATCCATATACGAGTAGGACTTCACGGCTTTGACCAAGCTAGAAATCCGGCGGGTGCTTTGTTCCACTTGGTGCAACAATTCAGCGGCATTGAGCGAGGCGTAGAGCCAACCGATGGCGTCGGGCAAGACTTCATCGCCGACCACATTTTCGAGGTCATCCAACTGATCCGCATCAATACCACCGCTCACAAACACCGGTGCCATATCCCAACTGTTGTCGAGGTTATGGTCATCCATCCAGCTACCCACCTCATCTTCGCGGTCACTTTGGGTCAGCGAGTCGAGGTCGTCGGTATCCGCCGCGTGTTTGACCGCATCATTACGCATCTTCAGCAGATGTTCAAATTGACTGCTTTGCAAGGTGCCCGCCATATGGATGAGCGGCGGGTGCATGGCATCAATCGCCATCTGAAGCTGATCCGCAGCCCGAGCGGCGGCGGCGGCGGGGTTGTTTAGTTCATGCGCCAGCCCTGCCGCCATCACCCCCAACGCCGATAATTTTTCGCGCTGGCGCGCCAGCGCTTCGGTAGTTTGGATGCGCCATTGCAAAGTGCCGAACAACTTGCTGACGATCACTGGGCACACGCCGAACATATCGCGAAAACTTTGGTTGTCGAGGCGTAACAACCGCGCCTGTGTGAGCGTGCGGGCGCTGGCGATGTAGGGCGTGCCGCTCAACAACGGCGCTTCCCCGCTAAATGCGCCTTTGGTGTGCGTCGCCAGCAAAAACTCCCCACCGTCGCGTTCTTCCATGATTTGCATTTCGCCTTCAAGAACGACGAACCAATAGTCGGAGGGTTCTCCCTGCCGAAACACATAAGTGTTTGAGGGAAGCTCTAAAACGGTGCTGTGGCCGATGATCCAATCGGCTTGATCATCGCGGAGATGCTCAAACAACGCTACTTCGCGAAGTTGTGCGCGGGTCAGCATTATAGGTCTCCAAGATACTGATGAATGAACTGGACTGAGATCGATCCTTCACCCACTGCCGATGCCACCCGCTTGACCGACCCATGCCGCACATCGCCCGCTGCGAAAATGCCGGGCACGCTGGTTTCTAACAAGTAGGGCGGGCGATCCAGCTTCCACCCTTTGGGCGGCGACCCGTTGTGGATCAAATCATTGCCGGTCAAGATGAATCCACGCTCATCACGCACGACCACGTCCGCTAGCCAATCGGTGTAGGGCATCGCCCCGATGAACACGAATAAGCCCGCCGCATCTAGTTTCTCCATGATGCTCCCTTGGCGGTTGATGAGCGTGACCGCTTCGAGGTGGGATTCCCCATGAACGGCGAAGATTTCGCTAAACAGCCGCACCACGATGTTGGGGGTATCGGCGATCTGATCGATCAGATATTGCGACATACTCTTGCCGAGGTTATCCCCGCGCACCACTATATACACGGTTTGGGCATGACGCGCGAAGTACATCGCCGCTTGCCCCGCCGAGTTGCCCGCGCCGACAATGAAGACATTTTGCCCCGCCGCCGCCGGCGCTTCGGTCATCGCTGCGCCATAATAGACGCCGGCACCCGTCAACGCATCGCACCCAGCCACTTGCAACCGCTTGTACGAGACGCCTGTCGCGATCAACAACGCTTTGGTAATGATCTCGCTGCCATTGGTCAATTGCAAAATTCGGTAACGGTCTTCGATGCGCACCCCGCACACTTCGGCAGGGGTCAACATTTCGACACCAAAACGACTGGCTTGGGCGACGGCGCGCCCCGCCAAGTCATTGCCACTCAACCCGACCGGAAAGCCGAGATAGTTTTCGATACGGGAGCTTTGCCCCGCTTGCCCACCCGTCGCCTCGCGCTCGATCAAAATCGTGCGCAAGCCTTCGGACGCCCCATAGACAGCGGCGGCTAAGCCGCCCGGACCCCCACCGACAATCGCCAGATCGTAGGAAGGTTGAGTCGCTTGGGTTTGCAAACCGACTTTTTCCGCCAGTTCGATATTGCTAGGCTGCATCAAGATGCTGCCATCGGGGAACACCACCAACGGCACGCGGGGTGAATCGATCAAGTCGAGGATTTGTTTGGCGGCGGGGTCGGTCTCCATATTCAACCAACGGTAGGGCACGCGATTGCGCGAAAGAAAATCTTTGATTTGGAAGGTGAGCGGCGTCCAACGGTTGCCGACCACGCGCAAGCCTTCAAAGCCGGGGCGATAGGACGCTTGCCATTGATCCAGCAGGTCGCGCACCATCGGGAACAGATTCTCTTCCGGCGGATCCCAAGGCTTGAGCAAATAATAATCGAGGTTGATCGTATTGATCGCTTGGATGGCGGCGTTGGTGTCGGCATATGCCGTCAGTAGGGCGCGTTTGGCATCGGGAAAATACTGAATCGCTTGGGTTAAAAACTCGACGCCCGTCATTTCCGGCATCCGCTGATCGACCAAAAACATCGCTACGAGGTCATCCCGCAGTTTGAGCTGTTGCAACGCCTCCAAGGCTTCATTGCCGTTGCTGGCGCGCATAATGCGATAATCTTTGCCAAACTCTCGGCGAATGTCACGTTGAATGGCTTGTAAGACTTCGGGGTCATCGTCAAGCAAGAACACAACAGGTTTGTTAGCCATTTGATCTCCGCAAATTTAATGGTGGGTTAACGTTCGATAATCCAAAAATATCCCAAATTGTCGGCAAATTTGGGATAAAAACCGCCTGATTTTTCTCATCCGTCCAAATTCTATCCCACATTTTAGGATCGCCGCTCCGTTAGAAAAAGCAAATCGGGTGTAGGCTACGGACGCTCTTGGCGTCGGACGCCCTTCGCGTCTAAGGCGTCTTCAATCCGCCGCACCCTCGGAATCGCTCAATTGGGTGATGCGCAGTTCTGCTTGATCGAGCAACTGTTGGCAGCGTTGGGATAAATGCCGCCCCTGCTCATACAGCGTGACGGATTCTTCAAGCGTCGGTTCGCCCGATTCGAGGCGGGTGATGATCTCTTGCAGCGCGCCATAGGCACTCTCGAACGGCAGTACAGCAATTTCGTTTAGCGCTAGGGTCATGAGTTTTGATCTTTGTCTACGGTTGCTAAAACGTGCCCATCTTGAAATTGAATCGTGACTTGCCCCGCTGTCTTTGCCACCGACGTCAGTCGTCGTCCGGTGGCGGTATCCGTCACTAGGGCATAGCCCCGCGCCAAAATTGCCGCAGGGCTGGCGGCAGTCAAGGCGGCGGTGCGGGCTTCGATTCGTTCACGCAGCAAGCGCAGGCGTCCAGCTTGCACGCGCGCCGCCCGCTGCTCCCAATCGTCCAAGCGCTGGCGATAGATGCGCACTTGACCAGACGGCGCGACGCCCAACAAGCGGCGGTCGCTCATCTGCACCTGTGTGCGTAGATCATAGACGCGCTCCGCGAACGATTCTTCCAAACGGTCGCCCAGCCATTCCACCCCACCGCGCAGTTCTGCCATATCCGGCGTGAGCAGTTCCGCCGCCGCTGAAGGGGTGGGGGCGCGCAAGTCGGCGACGAAATCGGCGATGGTGAAATCGGTCTCGTGCCCCACGCCGCTGATCACCGGAACGCGCATGGTGGCGATGGCGCGTGCCACCCCTTCATCATTGAACGCCCACAAGTCCTCAATGCTGCCGCCGCCGCGACATACCAAGATCACATCGACCTCAGGGCGGGCGTTCAAACGCGCCAGCGCGCGGATGATTTGGGGCGGCGCGTCGTTACCTTGCACCGCTGTCGGCGACAAGATCACTTGTGCCAACGGAAAACGCCGAGCAAGGACGTTGCGCACATCCTGAAACGCCGCCGCGCTCGGCGACGTGACGATGCCGATCACACGCGGGAAGGCGGGCAAGGGGCGTTTGCGTTCCGGGTCGAACAAGCCTTCGGCTTCGAGTTGTGCCTTCAAGCGTTCAAACTGGGCGTATAAATCGCCAACCCCGACTGGGCGCAGACGGTCGGCATAGAGCTGATATTTGCCGCGATCGGGATAGACATCGATATTGCCATGCGCCAACACCGCGTCGCCATCGCGCGGCAGGGATTGCAAGCGCACGGTGTTGGTCTTCCACATCACACAATCGAGCGTCGCCTTGCCGCCCTTGAGCGTGAAGTAGAAATGCCCCGACGCGCCATACTGCTTGGCATTGGAGACTTCGCCCTGCACCCAAATATCTTGCAACCGTTGATCGGACTTGATCAGCCGTTGGATGCGGGTAGAGACGGCTTCGATACTCAGCGCTTGATCGAATTGATCCAATAACATGAGGTACACCTTTTGCCAACACTCATCCAATTATATACTGGTGCTACACGGTTTCGATAAATAAGGATGCGAAAGGCGACCCTCATGGCATATTTGAACACACAGGAACGACTCGCACTGCTCAATGATCTGAAAACGATGAGCTTTAACCGCGCCAAAGGCAAGCTACGCAAGATGGATCCCAAAGGCTATATTGCCTTTTTACGTAATGCTCAACAATCGCGCCGCCTGTTCACCCGTTTTGACCTGCACGGCATGGGCACCATCGTCACCTTGATTGAGCAAGAGGTCGATACGGTGACGCCTGATGTAGCATATGGTTCTAACATGAAGCGCAACAAGTCAAAAATGGAATTGGTCGAAGTCGTCGTCGAACCGATGCCCGAAAATCGCACATAATCGCGGGGTTTCGGTGTTAGAGCGTAGGTGCGGCTTCATGTAGTCGTCTGTCGCGGCAGGGTCGCCTATCTCGCTGTACCCCCTATTTAATCAATCAGGAGTTTTCGTTATGTTTCGTACACTTCCCCAAACACGCACATGGACACCCGCCTATCGGGTTGCCAGCATTGGCGTGTTCACACTGATCACGGTCATCGCGGCACAGGTCAGCATCCCGTTGCAACCCGTCCCCTTCACGTTGCAACCGTTCGCTGTCTTGTTGGCGGGCATGATCTTGGGCTGGCGTGATGGCGCGTTGAGCCAACTCGCTTACGTCAGCTTGATCGCGCTTGGCTTCCCCTTTGCCGCCAATGGCATGGGCACCGCTGCCTTGCTCGGTCCGACGGGCGGGTACTTTCTCGGCTTCATCGCGGCGGCGGGAGTCGTCGGTTGGTTGGTGGAGCGGGGCGCAAAGCGCGTGTGGCAGCGCTGGCTGGCGGGCGTGGTCGGGGTTTTGGTGATTTATTTGTTTGGCGTGCCGGTATTGGCAATGCGGCTAAATATGGATTTGGGCGCGGCGTGGGCAGCAGGGGCGGCACCGTTCTTGCTGTTTGACCTCAGCAAAGCCGTGATCGCGTCGGCATTGACCGAAGGCGGGCGGCGCGTGTTGGGTTCGCGCTAAGGGTTAGGCATGGCAATCACCCGCTTATATAGTGTAAGCGGTTGATTGCCGATAGCAGGCACGTCCTCAATCAAGCGTTTTCCATCGTCATTTGTAGCCTGTGACTCTGTGAAAAGGGTGCATTTCACTTTAGTGCAAAATATGCTCGTCATGGTACCGGGGGAAATGTGGGGTTTCAAAGGGCGGATATTCGGCGCGGGGACAACGTGAGTTGATAACATTTGACAAGCGCCTAATCCGCCCCACCAACGATCTCCGTTGCGGGCCCCTAACCACAATAGGGTGGGTTTGTTTTTTGTTGCCAACCCCTATCGTCTCATCAACGTAAATGTAGGGGCGGATTAGGCGCTCGTGGAAAAATCCCCAACCCCAAGAGTCGCCGCGCCGAAT
>JBBRTY010000238.1:0-6861 GCA_038248285.1 Aggregatilineales bacterium | reverse complement strand
TCAGAAGCGCCATTTCGGTTTTCAAACGGGCGACATGGTTAAAGCTATCGTCCCTGCTGGTAAGTATGGCGGGAAACATACCGAACGTGTCGCGTGTCGCGCATCGGGAAGTTTCGACATCAGCACCTCTTTGGGAAAAGCAGCTGGCGTTTCACACCGTCACTGCCGCGTGCTACACCATTCAGACGGTTACACCTATACGAAGGGACACGGCGCTATCCCTTCCCCCGCCTAAAGGCGGGGGTATCTCGCGCCAATTTTGATGAAGCTCATCAAGCACTGATCGACAAAATTGTGAAGGCGGTGATTGTCAAAGGTGCAAAGGTGCAATCTGTGGTATTACGTGGGGGATTTTTTTGTTGATTTATAATATATGCATGACGGTTGGGCAGTAAAAGACTCGAACTTTTAACCTTCTCGACGTCAACGAGATGCTCTGCCAATTGAGCTAACTGCCCTGATGTTAAAGATTGTAGCATAAGCCATTGCCATTGCAAGAGTCAGACCGCGCCGATTTTCAAAATCCGTATGATGCGATCATGCCCGGCATAATCGGGCAACAGAGTGACATCCCACGCGGGGAAGGCGTGCTGCGCAATCGCCAATGTAGCCTGCCCTTGCCCCGCGCCGATCTCCAACAAAATGAGTGCCGCGTCGTTCATAACGGTGGGTAGTTGAGCCAGCAAGCGCCGCACCAACACGAGTCCATCGGCTCCACCATCCAGCGCTAGGAGCGGTTCATAGTGGCTGACTTGAAGCGTCGGCACTTCTGCCGCCGCGATATAGGGCAAATTCGCCATGATCAAATCACAATGCACGGCGTGATCGAGTAACGGTTGGGCGAGATCCCCTTCAAAAAAGGTGATGTCGGCATGATGTTGGGTCGCGTTAGCGCGCGCGACCGCCAGCGCATCGGGGCTGATGTCGGTGGCATAGACCCGTGTTTGGGGCTGCAAAGCCGCAAAGGTGACGGCAAGCGCGCCGCTGCCTGTGCCAATGTCGGCAACCATCAGCGGGCATCCGCCGGCATAGGCGAGCGCTTGCTCTAGCAACAATTCTGTCTCTGGACGGGGGATCAAGACAGCAGGTGTCACCCAAAAATCGCGATCATAAAAGGCTTGTCGTCCCAAAATGTAAGGCAACGGTTCGCCCATTGCCGCCCGCGCTACCCACGCCTCGTAAGCCGTGCGCTGGTCAGGGGTCAAATGCTGGTCACGATGCGCCAAAAGCCATGCGCGCTCGCACCCCAGCACGGCGCATAACAAGCGTTGGGCATCCGCCCCGGCGGAGTCGCTGATGGGGGCAATTTGGGTTTTGCCTTGATAGAGTGCGTCGGCGATGGTCATGGCAGTGTATCCTTCAGGGCACCTTGGGCTGAATAAACAACGCGCGGCAATTCACCGACTTGGTGATCTCTGTGTTCCATAGCAGTATTTGCGATGAGATGATAGAGTACAGTTATCTGTCTAGCATTTCAAGTGAGTGGCGACAGGCGTGGATTTTGCGTTTCGACTTTCATGGTTCAGTCTATTGGTCATCAACCTGTAACACACTTGCCATTTCTGCCCCTTGTCCCAACCCTTTGCTCGCAGCACGCCAGTCTTCTTGATAGGGAGTCTTTATGCAAACCAATAATCGCAATCACGCCGCCATGCTTTTCAACCTCCAGTTGATAGATGTCAGCATTGGTAAAATGAAAGTTCGGATGAATGAAATTGATCATGTCCTCAGTAGTGATGAAAGTGTCGCCCAAGCGACGCACGCCCTGCATACTGCCGAGGAAACCATTAAACCGCTAGAGGCACAAGCGCTCGATTTAGAACTCGAAAATAAGGCTTTGGTCGCCAAGATTCAAGAAGCCGATGTACAGTTGTATTCGGGAAAAGTCACCAATCCGAAGATTTTGACCGAGATGCAGATGGAGCTTGACTCGTTAAAGCGACGGCTCACAACGATGGATGAGACCCTCCTCACATTGATGATGACCGTTGAAGCCCAACGGGCGCAGATCATCCAGTTGCGTGCGGCGGTACAAGCGGAACTAGCGCAACAAGTAGTGCGGCAAAGCGATCTGGTAAAAGATAAACAGCAGATTGCCGACGATATCCGGGACGCGATTCGTAAACGCAAGGAATCGATAGCCCAGATCGAACCGACTTACGTAAAGGCGTATGATGCCTTGCGCGTGCGTATGAAAGGTTCGCCGGTTGCCCAACTGCGCGAGGAAAATTGTGGTATTTGCGGTGTGGAGCAAACTTCCATGCTGCTGCAACAATTGCGACAAGGGAATCATGTCATTTATTGTGGTAGTTGTGGACGCATTCTCGCCGCGCTGTAGGGACTGCTAGTCGTTGTCAGAGACGACACACGCCTATTGGAAACAGCAATCATAGGCGGTGTCGTGATTTTTCATCGGCGGGCTAGGGAGCAGGGTATTCTCCTCTATTTTTCATGAAAACCAAACCTATCACAAACCAGAATCATACCAGAATAGCCTAATCCCAATGTTTAGAGTTCTCAGCTTCGGCATATAATTATCAGAATGAGCCTCGCAGTGGGGGGCAGATCATCAAAAATATTGTATGTGGGGCACACGATTGTCTACCTCATTGAAAACAGAGAAACGCATACTCGCTCCAAAACCGATCTCGGTAGTAGTACCTTTGCAGATGGTTTTTTGGTCTCAGTTATATGTGCGTTGGATATTATTGTTGGCGATTATCGTCGCCGTCGTGATATTTCGCGCAGAATTCAATAATCTTGAGTGGGGTGCGCTGGCTTTGCCGGTGGCGTTGGTTGTAGTCTCTAACTTCGTGACGATTCTGGTGGGGTCGTTGTCGGCGACCCATTCAGCCGCACGGCTCATGATTTGGTTCAGTGATATCTTGATGCTGGGGGTCTTAAGCTACATCAGTGCCGGGCAGATCACTTTTGTCACAGCCACATCACTGGCATTGATGTTCATCGGTTTGCTGCAAGTCAACGAGTCGTGGACTATGCTGCACGGTGTCAGCATGGCGGTTGTGGGTATTGCCGGACTGATTCTGTTTGGGCAGACAACAATCCCCACCTTCAACAGCACGATTGTGATCATCGCGGCAATGGGGGGGATGGCGTCGGCAGTTGCGTATGCTTTGAATCGCACGGTCGGCGGCTTAAAACGGTCGGTAGAACAACTTGGCAGAGACAAAGATGCCTATCTGCTGGATGTCCGCGAACGTGCCAACGTCCTCTCGGAACTGACCTTTATCCTCAGCTCGACCTTGAATTATAAAACGGTGTTGGATGCCACTTTAGAGGCGGGGCGGTTGGCGTTGCGGATGCCGAGTCAAGAGGCTTCGAGTATGGTAGGGGCGATTTTTCTTTATCATATCGAAGACAATTTGCTGCATGTGGTGTCGGCGCGGCGTTTCACGCGGTCGGACGAGGCGCGTACATTAGAAGGTAAGCAAGGGGTGGCGGGGCGGGCATTACGCGAAGCCGAACCGGTGATCGGCGAAAACGCCCACGAAGATGCTGAATTTCAGTTTTTTGTCGCCTTTCAATATACCAAATCGTTGTTGTGCATTCCGCTACGGGCGGGCTTTGATACCTATGGCTTGATCGTTTTTGGGAGCGAGACTAGCAATGCCTTCAGCCCAGATCAAGGCGAGATGTTGCGCGCCATTGGTTTACAATCGACCATCGCCTTGCAAAATGCTGTTTTGTATTCCAATTTGTTGACGGAAAAAGAACGCATCATTGATGCTGACGAAGAGGCGCGCAAAAAGTTGGCGCGCGATTTGCATGATGGTCCCACACAGGGGGTGGCAGGGTTAGCCATGCGCCTTGCTTATATTTCCAAATTGATCGAAAAACGTCCCGAAGAAGTCCCCGAAGAACTTAAGAAGGCGGAAGACTTGGCGCGCAAAACCACCAAAGAGATGCGCCACATGCTGTTTACGCTGCGTCCATTGGTGTTGGAGACGCAGGGGATGTCGGCGGCTTTGAATCAGCTTTCCGAGAAAATGTATGAAATGCACAAGCAATCAGTGGCGGTGCGGGTAGAGGGGGATGTCGAAGATCATCTTGATGCCCACCAACAAGGGGTTCTGTTTTACATTGTGGAAGAAGCCGTCAACAACGCCCGCAAACATGCTAAAGCCAATTTAATCAGCGTGACGGCACGACGGCAAGAGGATGTCGCCATCATTCAAATTGTCGATAATGGCGTGGGTTTTAGCGTTGAAAAGGTGCAAGCAGGCTACGAGAAACGTTCCAGCTTGGGCATGGTCAATATGCGCGAACGGGCAGAAATGTTGGATGCCACTATCAGCATTGATAGTGTAGCCGGCAAGGGTACGGTGATCACCACAATCGTCCCGCTTAAGGGTGCCGATAGCCCCCAGAGTCGGAAGATGCAACAGGGGGGGACGAAACTGGAACGGGCGGCAATCAGCCGTGTTGAGCGCGGGGCTGCGAGTAACCGCACAGGGCGCGTGCCCTATGATTAGCGCCTAGCGATCCTCATGATTATGGGTTCCCCAGCAGGTGGCACATGATATATTATGCTGCTACTGGTGATTTTCCTGACGATAGGCGCAAGGATTTATGACACATTCTGATTTAGCGGCGCTGCGTGGTGAACCGAGTTATGTATGGCGGGACGGTCAAGAGCGGCGCTTGCAGATGATTGCGCGCTATGCCCGCCTCGAAAACGCGCATGTGCTTGATGTCGGGTGCGGCGTGGGCATGTATACCAACCAGTTTACGAAACGCTATACTCCCCATGTCTTTGGCGTAGAATATGAGTTTGAGCGATCCCTCGTGGCGATGCGGGTGACGCCACAAGTGGCGGTCGCCGCCAACGAGAATTTGCCTTATCGCGCGAATTTGTTCGACACCGTGTTGTCGCACGAAACGTTGGAACATGTCGCCGATGATGCCGCGTCCGCGCGGGAGATCGTGCGGGTCTTGAAACCGGGCGGGCGGGCGGTGATCTTCGTGCCCAATCGTTGGTTTTTCTTCGAGACGCATGGGTATTACTGGCGTGGACAGTACCATTTCGGCAATACTCCCTTCATCAATTATCTACCTGACCCCCTCCGTAACCGACTGGCACCCCATGTGCGCGCCTATACCAAGCGCGGATTATTGCGCCTCTTTGCCGATCAGCCGGTGCAAGTCACGGCGCATCACCGCATTTATGGGGGCTTCGATAATTTCATCGCCCGTTTGGGGGCAACGGGCAAGACCTTGCGGCAAGTGTGGCAAAGTGCCGAAGGCACACCGATGGATACCTTTGGACTGTCGCACTTTTTGGTGATCGAGAAGACGCACGCCACCCCCTGAGTCCAAGTGTGTATTCGGTTACATGGTGCTATTGCCGCAATCTGGCGATCTGCTAGAATATGGATTGAAACTACAGCATTAAAGGCTCCTATCTTGCACAGCGAGAACAGCCGGAACGTCCGGTTCAATTTCGCCGTCAATGTCACCGACGGCGGACTCTTTGGTATGGCGTTGGGATTCGCGTCGTTCGTGACGGTGATCCCCTTGTTCGTAAACACCCTCACCAATTCTAGTATTTTAATTGGGTTGATCGCGTCGATCCACATGGTCGGATGGCAGCTTCCCCAAATTTTAACCGCCAATCGAGTCGCTTATCTGCTACGCTTCAAGCCGATGGTGATGTTTATGACACTGCATGAACGCTGGCCCTTCTTTGGATTGGCGTTGATCGCCTTGTTCAGCACCCAAATGGACAAGCGTGTCGCGCTGGCACTCACCTTCGTCATGGTGATCATCCATGCGCTGATGGGTGGGCTGACGGCGACAGCATGGCAAAGCATGATCGCCAAGATCATCCCGAAAGAGCGACGGGGGATTTTTTATGGCACTCAATCGGCAGCCGCCAACTTGCTAAGCAGCATCGCCGCCGTGATCGCGGGCTTGATCTTGGCAGCCGCCAGCGGTTCGACCGTCGGGTTTGCCCTATGTTTCTTTTTGGCAGGCGTGCTGATGATGGCGTCTTTAGGCTTTTTGGCACAAACCCGCGAAAGCGAGTCGGTCAAACGCGAGGACACGCCTTTGAAGGGAGCCGCCTTCCGTCGTAGTTTGGTTGCAATTTTGCGGCGGGATCGTAATTTTCGCATATTTATCATCACACGAATGCTGATCCAAATTGCCTCGGTCGGTTCCGCTTTTTACTCGGTTTATGCGGTGCGTCGCTTTGAGGCGGATGCTGCTATGGCAGGGGTATTGACGGGGATTTATTTGCTAGCGGCGACCATCAGCAACCCCGTGTGCGGCTGGCTGGGGGATAAATATGGACACCGCCGGATGTTTGCGTTCGGTGCCCTGCTGGCGGGGACAAGCGCGTTTATTGCCTTGATGGCGACGAGTGCGAGTTGGTTCATCATCGTGTTTATCCTCTTCGGCTTCTCGCACGGGGCACAGTGGACTTCCTCGAATGCGCTGTTGTTGGATTTTGGCAGCGAAAAAGACCGCCCTTTTTATGTCGGCTTGGGCAATACGTTGGTCGCGCCGGTGACATTATTGACGCCCTTGATCGGCGGGTGGTTGTCGGACGCGGTCAGCTTTGAAGCCACCTTCTTGTGCGCTTCGGCGGCAGGGGTGTTGACGGCGATCATCGCCTTTTTCGTCATGCGCGAACCGAAACACAGTGTTATCCACACCACGCCGGAACCTGTAGAATTGGCGATGCACGCTTCGCCCTAGGGTAACTGCTCAGGCTGAAAAACGGTCGGTAATAAAGGGAGAAATGACCGTTGGCGGCAAATGGGTGGATATTCGGCGCGCGAACCTTCATGTTAACGAACGATTGACAAGCGCCTAATCCACCCCTACATCCACGTTTCG
>JBBRTY010000237.1:0-6910 GCA_038248285.1 Aggregatilineales bacterium | reverse complement strand
GAAAATATGAGCTACCGAACTGTTGAATTCCGTAGCCTATACGTCCCAAACCTGCTCGGTTTGTGGAGCGCGGCACAAGTGCCGACGACGATCAAGTATCAGCGACCCGTGAAGGTTTTTCCAAAACGGACCGCCGTTAGTTCCGGGGGACACTCGGCAAGTAGCTCGTGAAAGCGAGAATCGTGATCGCTTGCTGTCAGTGTCGCGGCTATTTGGAGCCGAAAGGCTCGCCAGAGACACGGCTCCACAAGAAGCCGCGCCGCTTTAGCGGTTGCGGAGTGTCACATGATGGAGTTCTACCTTCGCCCCTAGCCCGATCAGGAAGACGCGGTTGATGAGTGTCTGGCGAAGAATGGCATTGTTGCCGTGGATGATCACCGTGCCTTCAATCCGAAACCGTTGATCGAGGAGGTAAGTTCGCTGTTCAGGCGGGGCATCATAAGGCACATCTACGTTCAGATAAATAGTGGAGATGGACGCTGGATTCATTTCATAAGCAGCATTCGCGGCGTTGATAGCTGCGACTAGCCCAGCGCTATCTCTTGCCGCCACCAGCATATAAGCAGATTGGGACATTGGGGCATCAAAAGGCTGAAGCCCATTATTCGACAGTGCTTCGCTTTCTCCAGTCCCCATTTCCCCGCTTCCGTATCCGGCGGACTGAGTGGCGGCAATGAGGGGCGCGTCAATCGCCGTCGGAAAAGGGGCGATCACATAGGTATAGGTCGGGGCGAGGGTCGGATTAAGGGGTGGGGGTTGTGTTTCAGTAGCCATCAACGACGGGGTAGCGGTTTCTGTAGGCAGAAAAGGCGTTTCCCAAAAATCAGTTTTTTCTTCGGTGGGCAGGTCGGGAATACTAGTTTCTACGATAAAATAAAGGGGGGGGGTAAGCGTCGGATCGGGTGGCTCTTGCGCGGTGACGGCAAGCGCGATCAGGGAAGCCAACAGCAATACGAGCAGCAACAACAAATACCGGCTTGAGGTCATCGGCAATTCACCTTTATAAGCAATATCAGGGTGCAGTTTTAGAGGACGCACTTCATCTTATCGAAAGATGTAGACTTAGCAAGGGAGTCTTAGTGGCGTGGGGCAAACGTCAGTTTACATCCTCGCCCCCACCAGTCGCCCATACACCGCCACCGTAGCCGCCGCGATCTGCTCGTGGGTGTAGTGCCCGATGGCGCGCGCCCGTCCCCGTTGTGCCAAGCCCGCCGCCCATGCCGAATCATCCCGCACGCGCGTGAGTGCCGCCGTCAGCGCGACGATATCGCCTTCGGGGACGATCACGCCCGCAGCGCCGATCACGCCGGAGATCGCGCCGCTGTCCGAGCCGATCACGGGGACGCCACTCGCCATCGCTTCGACACTGGCGCGTGGACCGAATTGTTCCTTCCATGTCGGCGTGGTGCGGGACGGCACCGCCAACACATCGAACAGGCGGTATTGGTCGGGCATGGCGGTCGAGGGCACTTGTTCGGCAAAGGTCACCCGTGCCGCAATCCCCAATTGATCCGCCAACGCTTGCAACGCTGCGCGTTCTGGTCCGCCGCCCACGATGCGCAACCGCCAGTCGCCATCCGGCGAACCGTCGGCGAGTGCCGCCGCTGCCCGCAGCAAAATGTCGATCCCTTTTTCGGGCACCAAGCGCGCCACACAGCCGATGGTGAACGGGCGATCCGGGCGGCGACGGGCGGGCGTAAATAAATCGGGGTCAAAGCCGAATTGCGCGATCACCGCCAGATCGCCCGTATAGCCTTTTGCCCGCAAAACTTCGGCGGCGCTATCGGTGCCGGCAAGGGCGGCGTCGGCGTGGCGCAATACCCATGATTCGCCCCATCGGAATGGCGGCGGATAGGCGCGTAGGATATTTTGCCATGTGAAGAAAACGGTTTTGGCACCCATACGCCGCGCCTCAAACAGGGCGTGCCATGTCGCGGCGTTATATGCTTCCTCATCGATGTGGACGATATCGGGGCGAAAATCACGCACCCATCGGCGCAGAGTCGGGTAATGGTGCAGGTGAAAATTGCCGTTGAAACGAATAGGCACCGTTTGCAGATCATAGCCGCGCGTGTAGACCCGCTCTAGGGGTTGGACGCCGCGTTCATCCTGCCACGAGTCGGGGGTGAGCGCCAACAGGTCAATGCCATGTGCCGCGATGCACTCCAACTTGCGCTGATAGATGCCCGCTACGAGGGCTTTGGAAAGCATCAAGACGCGCAAGTTGGGCGGCGGCATACTACGTCCCATCCAAAGATGGGGCACGACGCAGCAAGCCGATGAAGATCGCCAGCAAGACTTTGAACATATACATCCCCGACTTGAGCGGCGTGATCGATGAGGTGCCGCCATAACGCGGATTCATCGTCACCGGAATCTCGCTTAGGCGCAAGCCGGCGCGATGGAGTAAAACGACGGCTTCTGGTTCGGGGTAGTCGTGGGGATAGATGCGGGCGCACAACTGGATCGTGCGGCGACTGGAGGCGCGAAAGCCGCTGGTGGGGTCGGTGAAGGGCTGCCCGGTGATGCGCGAGATCACTTTTGCCAACAAGATAATGCCGACGCGCCGTGACACGGGCGTGACATAGCCCCGATCTTCGATGTAGCGCGAACCGATCACGAGGTCGGCACCGCTTTCGACGAGGTGCCCGACCAAGAGCGGGATTTCGCGCGGGTCATGCTGACCATCGCCGTCATTTTGCACCGTGACGGCATAGCCGCGCTGGTCGGCGAACATAAAGCCGGTCTGCACCGCCGCCCCGATGCCGACATTGTGGGGCAAATGCAGCACGAACGCCCCGCACGCTTCGGCAATGGCACCGGTCGCATCGCTAGAACCGTCGTTGATCACGGCGATATCCGCCCACGGCGCGTGCTGGTGGATCAAGCCGATCACATACGCGATGCTGGCTTCCTCATTGAATGCCGGGATGATCACCAATGTCTTGGGATACGTCATACGCCTTGCCCTTCCATTTCACCGGTCAGGAGGATGCTTACCAGTCGTGCCATCAGCCCGTCTAAGCTGTGCGCGGCGATCACGTTTTGGCGGAGGGCGGCACCGAGGGCGTAGCGTTCGCCAGCGGGGAGCGCCGATAACGCCCGTAAGCGCTCTGCCAGTCCGTCGCTGTCGTCGGGCGCGCCAATGGTCAAGCGCGCCGCATCGCCGCCGAGCAAGGGCGCGAACGCCGGATTGCTGACGAGGGTCGGCACGCCGACTGCCATGCTTTCGAGCGCGGCTTTATCGAACAAGCCGACCGGACTCAGGTTGACGGCGACATGTGCAGCGCGATAGTGATCCCGCACCTGCTCCCGATCTTGATCCCCTGCGAAGGTGACGCGCTCCGTGATGCCGAGATCGTGCGCTTGCTGGATCAGCGCCTTACGATAAGCAGGCGATTGTTCCGGCGGCACCCCGCCCACCAACACGACCTGCGCGCCTTGCACTTGGCTCGCGGCGGTGAGCAAAGTAGCTTGGTGTTTGATCTTCATCAGCCGCGCCACCTGCACGACGAGAAAACTGGCGGCGGCGGGCGGCGGTGCCGGGGCGAAAAAGTCGGTATCGATCCCGTGACCGGTGACGCGCAATTTAGGTGTGGG
The DNA here is from genome assembly GCA_038248285.1 of Aggregatilineales bacterium. Lineage (GTDB taxonomy): Bacteria > Chloroflexota > Anaerolineae > Aggregatilineales > Phototrophicaceae > Flexifilum. The sequence goes on along the minus strand of JBBRTY010000237.1, from coordinate 3,310 downwards.
CAATGGAAAGCTATCGGGTGCGGCAGTGACCACTCGGCGCACCAGCCGGACGGACAACGCCAGCAAGCGATCCGACTGACGATGGGTGTACCACAAGGTGGTGGGCACGCCGAACCACGCCAACAGGGGGGCACCCATGACGGCGAACAGGGGCATCATGTGGGCGAAACAGGCGGCATAGCGGCGGTGAGTCAAGCGCCCCGCCAAGACCCTATAAAAGGCGAGGGCGCGCTGAAATTCGCTCTTGCCCTGTTCTTTGCCCACCGACCAGACGCCGACATTGGGCGCGACCGCGATTCGCCCGGCGCGCATGGTGATCACGTCAACATGATCGAAATGCTGGGCGAGGCGGTTGATCCACACGGTCGTGAAGCTCAAGATCGGGTCGTCGGCGTCGGTCGCTAGATTGAAGAGCAGCAGATTCCTCATCCGCGCATCCCCATCCTGACGGCGCGCTCCATCACTTGCACCCACGACTCGACATAGGTCTCGAAGTTGTATTTTTCGAGCGCGTTGTCTTGGGCAGCGGCTCCCATTTGTTCGGCGAGGCTGGGGTCTTCCAACAGATGCAGGATGCGTCCTGCCATGCCATCGATATCGAGATCGGGGGCGAGATAGCCATTGATCCCATCGTCGATCACCTCGTTGACGCCGACGACATCCATGCCCACGAGGGGCAATCCAGCGGCGGAAGCCTCGAACAGCACGCGCGGGACGCCTTCATAACTGGAGGTGTGGACGTAGATGACGCCGAGCGCGTAATAGAGCGGCAACTCATCATGGGGGATGGGTCCATACTGGATGAGCTTATCGGCGATGCCTTCGCTTTTCGCCAGCGCGCGCAGGTCGTCTGGCGATTTGGTCATGTCGCCGATCATGACGAGGCGGGCGGTGGGCATTTGCAGCGCGACTTGCCGAAAGACTTTGAACAATAGCGGCACGCGCTTGAAGTTGACCGGATAGCCGACCCACAGCACGACTTGATGTTCTGGACTTAAGCCGAGATGGGCGCGCAACTTGGCGAGTTCGGTCTCATCGGGCAGGGCGGCGAAGGCTTCCGAGGCGGTGCCGAGCGGTAAGGCGACCGAACGTTGGCGCGATCCCCCCCATGAGAGGTAGGTCTCGCGTTCTTTGCGGTTGACGGTGCGGTACATGTCGGCACGGCGGACGGTAAAGGTGCCGATGGCGTGCAGCAGGTGGTTGATGCCCGGACGCTGGCGCAACCAAGTGCGGTTGTTGAAGATATAGCTGTGGTTTTGCACCAAGAGCGGAATCTTCAACCGTTGCCGCAGCCACCAGCCGATCAAACCGGTGAGAAACGGGTCTTGGGTGGTGACGAGATCGAAGGGGCGTTCTTGGGCGGCGCGCAGGGCGATGGTGATAGCATCCCACGCGAAGGTGAGACGATTGCGGCTGTTGGTAGGCAACAGCGTGAGTTCGGGCGCGACGTGGATGGCGGGGTTAAAGCCGGGCTGGGTGTAGACGATCATGGTCAACTGACCGGCGCGTTGGGCGTAGGCGAGATGTCGGGCGCGGGCGTCGCCGTTGGGCTGCGCTGCGATGGCGGTATCTAGGCTGATCATCAGTATGTGCATCATGGCGATGATTTTACCTGATTCGGCGGCGAATCGCGTCAGTGGAGTTGTCCCTTGACACGAATCGGGGGAAAAAGCTATACTTCATGCTCAATAGAGATGGGCTTGTAGCTCAGCTGGAAGAGCGCTACAATCGCACTGTAGAGGTCAAGGGTTCGAATCCCTTCAAGTCCACTATTAAAATTAAGTGTTACGAGTCTATTTTTCCGATTGCCCTCGCAAAACAATACGCTCAACTTTTTCGTCTCTGATAACCACCACTTGCACAATCGTATCGATAAGTTGTTGTTTTTCTTCGTCGCTTTTGGTCGCTTCCCAAGCATCCCCAAAATTTCGTATGGTGACGGCATTCCCAGTTTGCGAGTCCTGATCCTGTTGTTCGAGTTTATCGATTTCGAGTTGAAGCAACCTGCGTCTTTGAAGAAAATCCTCTTTGCTCACAAACCCATGCTCCCATGATAAATTGAATTGGCTAATGGTTGTTTGAAGCTCCTTCATATGCTTCATCGCGCTATTGAATTCGGCGCGCTGGCTGATGGCGAGGTTCACGTTTGTTTCGACTTCGGGTGATAGCGTCTGGGCAATCCTCAAAAGGGCTTCGATCACTTGTGAATCAATACTTTTGCACCCGACGATTTTTTGTCCACACTTGCCATAGCCTCTGTCTTGCGATGGGCAGTAATAACGGAGGGTCTCACTGTAGCGTTGTTTATGATTCCGACAGTACATCAATCCATATTTATTGTCCTTCAATGACGTTTCTTTACTCGCCAAGCAATAACTACACCATAGTTTGCCCGCCAACAGATACAATATTGGTGCAGCCACCTTCAAATGTAATCCACCATGCTTTTGCCGAATCCCTTGACATACATCGAACAATTCTGTGGTGATGATGGCTTGATGAATGCCTGAATGCCATGACTTGCGCCCCCGATCACTGACCACTTTTTGCCGAAAGCCCTCCTTATAGATGTTTTCGGCATAGCTGACTTCACCGCAATACAACCGATTTTGAAGCATCTCGCGCACCCAATCGATACCAATGGCTTTACCGTTCAGGTTCAAATACTTCGCTTTGCTGTTGAGGAAATCGGCGATAGTTTGGTAGGAATAGTTGCCAGTGGCATACAGTCTGAACGCTCGCCGAACGATGACCGCTTCACGCGGGAGGAGATGGAGTCCGGGGGGAAGCGTTTCAGTCGCTTTTTTTGCGCGGTGATGGGTGGGCGTTTTTTCGGTTGCGAGCAGGTATGCGAGGGGCGCAAAAGTGCCATTAAATTTGCCATGGTCGTGGCGATGGGCATAAGCGCGCTTGACCTCATTGCTGAGATTGCGAGAATAGAAGCTGGCAACGATCCCCATCATCTCTTCCATCATGGCAGTACGAGGGCTATCGTCATCATCTTCGCTGAAGCCTTGTACGCAATAGAGTTTAATTTTGTATTCATGGCGGAAAAGGGTCTTGAGCATGATCGTTTGATTATAATCACGCGCCAAAGGGTGCATTTCACTTTGGTGCATCGCTATGATTTCATAACAGGTAAACGGGCGGATATTCGGCGCGGCGACTGTTGGGGTTGGGGATTTTTCCACGAGCGCCTAATCCGCCCCTACATTTACGTTGATGAGACGATAGGGGTTGGCAACAAAAAACAAACCCGCCCTATTGTGGTTAGGGGCCCGCAACGGAGATCGTTGTAGGGGCGGATTAG
>JBBRTY010000236.1:0-6919 GCA_038248285.1 Aggregatilineales bacterium | reverse complement strand
CATGGCTCCAGAACAAATACAATCGTCCAGTGCCATCTCCGGTGCCGCTGATATTTACTCCTTGGGCGTCGTTTTGTATGAAATGCTGACCGGAGTCCGCCCGTTTCAAGGGACAGTCGGGCAGGTGTTGTTCGCACATTTGAAGCAACCCGCGCCCGATCCCCGTAGCCATAATCCCGAATTGCCATCGTATGTCGCCCCGGCATTGATGCGCGCCTTGGCGAAAACCCCCGAAGATCGCTTTCCCACGGCGTGCGCCTTGATCGACGCTTTGGAAGAAAAACCGAATATGACCGGCTCGGCGTTACGGTTTGTGTGAGACGACCAACGTCTTATTGCCAGAAGCTGATACCAGTCGTTATAGTTAGGGCAACCTACAGAAGGACTTTTCAACATGGCTGCCCAACCCCTCCCCCCGACCGAAACCCACCTTTTCGCCCCGCTGGAAGGGCGGCGTTTGTTGCTCGCGCGCAGTGCTTGGCTCCTCCTCACCGCTGCGGCGTTGACGGTCTTCGCCCTGACGCTGCCGCTCTCTTATGCCGACCGCTTGGGGCAAGCGGCGGTGCTATTTTCTGAGGCATTGCCCCAATTGAGCTTAGCGCCCCAATTTTATGCGGCATACTTCCCGACCATCCAACTGATCCATGTGGTGATCGATGTCATGGTCGCCAGTGTGATCATGACGCGCCGCACGCACGAGCCGATCACGCTGATCGTCGCCTTCATCATCGTGATCACAGGCACCTTGAACACGGGTGCCTATGCCGTGATCGTGCGGGCAGCGCCCCAAAGCTTGCCGATCCTTGCCGTGTTGTACGGCGTCTCATTTTTTAGTTTGATCGCGCTGATGATGTTATTTCCCGATGGGCGTCTTTATCCGCGTTGGACGCGCTGGTGGCTGTTCCTTGCCGTGCCCATCGCTTTCGCCGACGGCTTTTTGAGTTTGAACCGTGCCGCCAACTCGTCGGCAGCGGGCACACCGCTGGTGATCGCGCTCGGCGGCATCATGCTGATCGGCTTGCGGGCGCAATTGCTGCGCTATCGCCGCATCCTCAGCCCCACCCAACGCCAGCAGGTGAAATGGGTGTTGTTCGGCTTGGCGATGGCGTTCATACCGGTCACGCTGTTCAACATTGTCGATCCATTCATCACCCCATGGCTGATCGCCAATCCGCCGATCCGCGTTTTGTATCGTTTTGCGATCCATCTCTTCATCTTCTATATCCCCTTCAGCCTTTTCCCGATCACGCTCTTGTTCGCGATTCTGCGCTATCGCCTCTGGGATATCGACTTCGCGATCAACCGCACTATCGGCTATGTGATCGTTTCGGTGCTACTGGCGCTGACACTATTGATCGCGATCATCGGGTTGCAACGGGTACTCTTGAATCCGGTCGCCTTGACCTTGCTGGCGCTGGGTGCGGGGGTGATCTTCAACCCGCTCCGCCAACGCATCCAAGCGGTGATCGACCGGCGCGTCTATCATCTACGCTTCCCTATCGCTGCGGTTTTCGACGCCGAACAGCAGGTCGAACGCCCCGCTTTCCAGATCGCCTTGCCGGGGGCAATGTCTGGGCAAACACTGGCGGGCTACCAACTGACTGATTTTGTCGGGCGCGGGGGCATGGGCGAGGTGTATAAAGGGCAAGTGCGCGATAAAACCGTCGCTGTCAAGCTGTTGCCGGGCATGGCGGATGCCGACACCCGCTTACGTTTCGCCCGTGAAGCCGAAATCCTCGAACGGTTGGATCACCCCAATGTCGTCAAGGTCTACGAATACGGGGAAGATAAAGGCTTGCGCTACTTGACGATGGATTATTTGAACGGCGTGCCGCTCAATAAGTATATTCAAGAGGGACAAGCGCTCACCCTGCCGGAGTTGCGCAAAATCTTGGGGGACATCGCAGCGGCACTCGATTACATCCACGCGCATGGCGTCGTGCATCGCGATTTGAAACCCTCAAACATCATGTTGATGCTCAACGCGGATCGATCCATCGCCTCGGCAATCTTGATGGATTTCGGCGTCGCGAAATCCGAAACCACCTCGATCACCGATGCCGAGACCATCGGCACCATCGACTATATGGCACCGGAACAAATCACGGCGTCGGGTACCGTAGATCGGCGCGCCGATATTTACGCGCTAGGCGTGATCCTGTATGAAATGGCGACCGGTTGGCGACCCTTCCGAGGCAACGTGGGACAGGTCTTGTTCGCCCACCTGCGCCAACCCGCGCCTGACCCCGCCAAGATCAGCCCCGACCTCCCAATCCAAGTCTCGCAGCCGATCCTACAGGCGTTGTCGAAAGCGCCCAGCGACCGTTTCAGCAATGCCGGCGATCTCGCCAAAGCGATTGCGTGACGACAGCGTTTTATCGTGACTACTACGCTGATATCATATTATACGAGTGTTCTAAAAACATGACAACCGTAGGGACGCGCAACGGGATTCTGTTGAAAAAGCCGGGCAACTTGTTGAAAAACACGAGCAACCACATTGGGTCTTGGGCGTTAAGTTAAGCCTTAATAAAAGCATCTTCATCCCCAGCCCCCTCAGCCACTCCGTGAGAGAGGGGGAGAAAACGGCACAAGCACTTTGAAAATCCCCCCTCAGCCATGCAATGGGGACGGGGCTAGGGGGTGGGGATTGAGGCAAAACAAGAGAATGAACCCTTAACTTGACGCCCAAGACCCAAGGGGGTCGCCCGCCGATTCAGACCCTTTTGCAATAGAATCAACTATCATGCTCCTACCGAAGACAAAACCACTGTGTGTTTGTGTGACCCTTTGTGAAAAGCGAGTACCATTTCATGCCTAAGCCCTGAGTGGTTCCAATTGATCAAGAAAGTAAAGGTGAATGTATGCCCTATCGCAAAATAATGCCCGTTCTCGTCGGTGTATGGATCGCATTTAGCGCCGTGCTGGTCGCGAGCGCGCAAGACCCTGTCACGCCCGCCGTCCCGTTTGCCAATCCGCCGACACCGAGTCGGGTGCTACCGCGCCCGACGGACGACCGCGCCGCCGTATGTAGCGCCTACGCAGAGGACGGCTATCAGCCTTATATGGTGCGGGCGGGCGATACGCTGGCGGGGTTGTTGGCGGGCAATCGGTCGCTGAGTGTGACGCAAGCGGCGGCGCTCAATTGTATCGATGACCCCGACGCGCTGCCGGTGGGGGCGGTCATTTATCTGCCTCGTCTGGTGATCGAAGGCACGACGAGCGCTGATGCTGGCGCACCAGCCGAAGCCGCGATCCTCAGCTTTACCGCGAGCGCCGAAGCGCTCACCAATACCGAAAGTGTCACCTTTTCGTGGACGGGCACAGGCGATGCGGCGTATTTCTTCGCTTGCCCGGCTGATCCTAATGTGCCGTGTGTGCCCCCGTCTTATGTCGAAGCGACCGACACGGCAGCGAACGGCACTGTCACCTTTGACGGCTTTGCTTATGCGGGGACGTTTCGCTATGGCTTGGCGGTCACTGGCACGGGTGCGCCCGCTGTCGCCGAGGTGGCGATCACCGTCACCTGTACGCATGAATGGATCGGCGGAGTTGGGGCGTCCCCGCTGTGCCCAGAGGTGGCACCGCGTGTCGTCTATGCCGTGTGGCAACCTTTCGAGCATGGGGCGATGCTTTGGTTTAATGATACCAAGCTCATCATGATTTTAAGTGCTGATGGCACGTTTACGATCTATACTGATACCTATGTGGAAGGACAGCCCGAAAGTGGACTCCCTGCGCCCGAAGGCTTGTTCACCCCTGCGCGCGGATTTGGCTTCTTGTGGAGTCGTTTGGGTGGTGCCGAGAGTAATCTCGGTTTTGCGACCGCGCCCGAACAAGGGTTTGACAGCGCGCGGCAAGCGGCGGGACTGATTTCCTATACGAGCTATGTGCGAGCGCCGGAGGAACTAGTCTACGCGCTGACCGAATTCCCAAATCAGCCGTTCGGCAGATGGGCACTGGTGAATCGATAACGGCGTGGGTGTGTAAAAATAGAACTCTTGTGCGATTCTAATCCGATTTTTACACATTCTATGGTATGCTAGACTCAACAAGTGGAGTGAATACTTCACACCCAACTCGACGTTTCGAGTTTAATTAGGAATTTGCCATGGGTCGATATGATGACGACTATTTGGATGACGATAATCAAGACGAGGAAGATGAAGACTCGGGCATAGGTGGGTCTACATCGAATCCGTTTAGTAAAGGCGGGGGGGCAAGCGTGCGCGGTGCGGGCTTGCCTACAACTCCGCGTCCCTCCCTAAGTGACTCCGGTTCTGGGAATACGTTTGGGCGCGGCGGAGATGGCGACGGGGGCGGGGGCAATGCCCCTAGCCCACTCAATCGACCTTCATTAGGGGGCAGCGGCGGCGGCGGTAGCGGTTCTGGTGGGTCGCCGTTGCCGCCCGCCCGTCCGCCTTTGGGCGGGGGCAATGCCCCTAGCCCCTTGAACCGTTCATCCTTAGGCGGCAGTGGCAGTGGCGGCGCTGGTTCTGGGAGTAGCGCGGGTGGTTCAGGCGGTAGCGGTGGAAATGCTTTTAACCGCCCAGCGCTCGGCGGGGAACGTGCGCCACTGGGTGGTGGAGAACGTTCATCCGGCGGTGGGGATCGTGCGCCACTGGGTGGTGGAGAACGTGCCCCACTCGGCGGAGATCGCCCCTCACCGCCGCAACGGTCGCCCGCCTTTGGGTCGAATGATGATGATCGGAAACCCAGCGCACCCCCCGCCCGCGACGATAGCGGTGCCGCGCGGGCGCTGGGCGGGTTGGGTAACAAGCTAGGCGTGGGCAGCAAAGACGACAATTCTAAAAAAGACGATGCCAAAGCCGGGGGCGGTAGCCTCGGCAGTCGGCTGAATCCGTTTGGCAACAAAAAAGAAGATCCCCCTGCAAACGCGCGCCCGCAGGGCGCGGACAGGGATGCCAAACCCGCCGCGAGTGGCGGTGCCGCGGCTGGCGGCGGCATTGGGGGACGTTTGTCGGGTTTAACGAACCCATTTGGCGGCGCTAAAAAAGAAGATGCCCCGGCGGGCAAAGACAATAAAGCGAGTGGAGACAAACCGTCGGGCGTGGCGGGGGCGGCTGCCGGGGCGTTGGCGGGCGTGACCAGTCGCTTGCCCTTTGGCGGCGGTGCTAAGAAAGACGACGCTGACAAGAAGGACGATGCGAAACCGGCAGGCGGCGGCGGTTTAGGCGGGCTGGCGAGCGGTTTAGCGGGGCGTTTGCCTTTTGGCGGTGGCAAGAAGGACGAAAGCAGTAATGCCACCCCCCCGCCCAAACCGGCGAGTGCCAGTGGCGGCGGCGGTGCCGCAAGCAATCCCGCTTTTGGCGGAGGTGCGAAACCCGCGACTCCGGCGACTCCCTCGGCGGGCGGCGGTGGGTTTGGCAGCGGCAATGCTTCAATGGGCGGCGCGGCTGGCGCGCGCCCGTCACCCCCTGCACCCACAGGCGGTGGCGCACCTGCTTTTGGCGGTAGCGGCGGAACCCCGAGTGCGTTTGGGGCAGCACGCCCCGGCACAAGTGCCCCAACGGGCGCAGCCGCCACCCCTGCAAAAACGACCGCTGCCAAACCTGCGAAAGCGGCAACGGGGGTCTCGTTCATGGATCGGTTGCGCGCGCTGAACCCGCTTGCCGCCACCACGACCAGTAAAGACAAAGCGGCGAAGGCGCGCACGAGCAAAGGCGTCAAGGTTGAGCAAGAAGGCTTGACGCTGGACAACAAGCTAGACATCCTCGGCATTGGCTTGGTGATCACCGCGCTGGTGCTGTTGCTCAGCAGTCTATCGCCGACGAAAGGCGCAATCACCCAAAGCATCAATGATAGCTTGTCGTATACCTTTGGCTGGGGAGCGGTTGCCGTCGTCGCGATTTTGTTCGCGGTGGGGGTATGGTTGCTGGCGCGTCATTTTGGGGATGAAGCCCCATCGGTGAGCACTATTCGCATTGTCGGCTTTGCGATGACGATGATCGCCGGGTTGACGGCGGCGCAGTTCATTGATGCCAGTAATTATGTGGTCGGCGTGAACCAAGATTATCTAAACACCGTACGCAATGTGTTTTTGCCGATTGCGTATAACCTTGGACGCGGCGGCGGCTATGTCGGCGGCGAAGTCTACTACCTGATGCTGAGTAATTTTGGCGAGGTCGGCGGCTTTTTGGTGGTCGTGTTGGTGCTGATCATCGGCATGATGTTGCTCTTTAATCTAAGCATCGCGGATTTCGCCGTGATCGTGATCAGCAACCTGCGCAATATCCGCGATGCCTACAGTCGGCGCTCGCAACGGGTGTCAGCCGTGCGCATGGAAAAGATGCGGGCGTTGGACGCCGCAGCGATGGCAGCGGCAATTGCCGCACCCAAGCCAATCTTAGAACCGGCGCTCCCCGCTGGCGTAATGCCGTCGTTGCCTCAACCGATCATGGCGGCACTGCCCGCAGTGACGGCTGCTGTGTTGCCCCCCGACGAAAAACGCAGTATTTCGATCACGACGGGCGGGCGCACCAGCAGGGCAACCTTCTCATCGGGCGAAAATGCTGGTATTCCGGTGGCGATGCCCGAAGCGGTGCCGGTTACGCCGTCCCCGTCGTTTGCGCCAGCCGCTTTTAACCCAACGCCCGCACCTGCCCCTGCCCCGGCAAAACCGGGTGGCTTCTTGGGCGGCTTGCGCGGTGGCAATAAACCGGAAACTTCCGAAAAACCAGCAGTTCCCGCGGCGGCAAGTGGGTCCGAACCCGCCAAGTCCGCTGGGGGCTTATTCGGTCGGTTTGGGCGGGGGCGTGCTGATGAAGCGGCTACGCCTAGCCCTGCGCCCGCACCGATGGCTCCCGCCACACCGGGGATCGCCGCCAGTGTTGCCGGGGCGGCAGTCGGGTTGGCAGGCGGGGTAGGGGCAGTGATCGGGGCGGCAGGTGCCGTTGGT